>JBOICY010000077.1:0-3978 GCA_050740335.1 Methylococcales bacterium
CCACAAATCATACCCATGCTCGCCGGTTTTCCCGGCAATGCGTAGCGGATGGCCGCTTGGACTCGAATAGACTCGATCGCTCCCGTGCCGAAACAGACCTTTCAATGCGCCCGGTTCGAGCCGCTCGCGACTCGCCAAAGGCCCTAAAACCGACAGCCGGAAAAGCGCCGGGCGGGATGAATCGTTTTCCCGGGGTTCTCCGCAACAATGCAGCGAAGTCTCATTTCAATCGAAACACCCGCCTGCCGGAATCGGCAAAGTGTGTGGAGTCGAAAAAGCATAGGCTTGCTTCGGTCTCTCGGAAAAGTCGGTTCAAAAAATCACGCGACGGAAACACCCGATTCGTTCCATAACCGCATCGCTTGTGCCAAAGAAAATTCGCCAAGAACCGCTCTCCACAGCGACTCTAGGCGTTGATTAAGGCCCCGTTTCGGAAAATGACGACGCAGGTTGCTAGCTGCGGCGTGAAAATGGCGGAAATCGGCCGATTTAGAAATGGAGGTTGAATCAAGCCTTGGGGTAAGAAAAACTTGGGGGGATTCATTTAGTACGAGCGCGACTTGATCAGGGGTTTTCGATTGGATCCTTCATGCGATAGCTTTTAGTTTCGATGATCACGGTTTCGGCATGATGCAGTAGACGGTCCCGGACAGCGGCGGTTGTGCCAGCAATGCGCGGGGGTGGTCGGGGTTGTCAAAATCCAGGTGGCGATCGTTGCTGCGCACCTGCCGGGCGATCCGTTTGTCCTGATGAGACAGACGCCGGGGTGGTCGGGATAGGCTTTCAGGGTCAAGCGGGTGCTGGCATATTCGGAAGGCACGGAATAACGATTGCTGTCGAGAGTGACCCGGAAGCGCTTGGAGGCCCGGACCCGGGGAGATCGTGCCGACCTCGTAGGGCATGGCCGGCAGGATTGAGCCACTTTACAGAATTAAATGGACCGATTAAGGTTTGCTTTATTGTTGGGCGACGCTGTTAATAAGCGACCTGGCTGCCCCCTGACCGCTGGAGCGGCCATCCAGATCGGAATAACACGCCAACTTCGCGTGAGAGTTGGATTGTCGAATCGTCACGGATGGGTATTTTTGACGATCCGGCCTTTTCCCAGGCAGATCCGACGGCAGGCGATCAATTCGCCATTGCCCAAGTAACCGATCGGCAATTCCCCGGCTTGGTCAACGACAACCCCACGGGCATTTTGGTAAGTCATCGGCACCGGGTATTGGTTGGACCGCCAAGCGATCAGTTTAAATGGCCATTAACAATATCGCACTGGGATCGTAAATCGTGATAGAATTTTCCCCGCAGCAGCACTCAAATTAAACCTAAGTATCTGATAACCAGACAAGCGCCCGTAGCTCAGTTGGATAGAGTGTCGGCCTCCGAAGCCGAAGGTCGTGGGTTCGAATCCCGCCGGGCGCGCCATCTTGTTTTGACCCCCGGAAAAATCCGCTAACAGATTGAAAGGTAAAGCGGTTGTTGCGGTTCGAAATCCTTCATTTCGGACCTAGGCGAGCCGGTCGGAAAACGTGAGTTTGAGCACCGCCCTTTTGTCTTCTAAGGGATCGGAAATCCAGAGTTTATGCGGCTTTGCGAGGAATGCCATCGCGGTTCTAAAAGTTTCCTCAAAGCCCCGGACCGGTTTGCCGCCGGGGACCAGTTTTTCCTTCAACTCGATCTTCTGCGCCTCCAAATCCCAAACCCGGTTTTCATAGGCGCGGACGACGCTCGGAGAGTTCGCCTCGACAATGCGGTCAAGCAGTTGCTCCACTTTTTTGTCCAGTTTCCCGATTTCAGCGGTAATCGCTTGATGGCGGGATTTCTGCCTCTTGATCCGGTGGTTCCATAATTCCTCGAACATCATCCGGGCGAGCGTGAACAGGCCTTCCGTGGGTTTGAGCAGGCTCAGCAGGGCCTCAAATTCCCCTTCCAAGCGTTTGCGTTTGATAGACTTGCCATTGGCTTCACAGCCTTTGGTAGAACACAGGTAATAGGGATAGCGGGCGGTACGTCCCGTCCACCAGCAGGCCGTCAAAGGCGCGCCGCTATGCCCGCAGGTCACGAAGCCACGCAGCGGAAAATCCCGGTTCAGGTTCTTCCGCGCGGGCACTTTGGCCCCGGCCTTGAGCCGGTTTTCAATCTTGCGGAAGGTCTCAAATCTGATCAGGCCTTCATGGTGGCCGGGGCGCAGGCTCACCTCCCAGTTCGGAGCCTCGACATACCCGGCATAGACGCAGCTTGTGAGCAAATCGGTGACCCGCTGATTGCGGACCTCGCCGCTGCGATCCCTCGGATAGTCCGGGTGCGATTCCAGGAGGAGGTTGACCTCGGCTTGTAGCTGGAAACGCCCCGAGGCATTGGGGGCAATCCGGTTGCAATCGCTTGAGGGATTTCTTCTTTTTACCTCATTCTTTTCCGAAGTGAAAGAATTTGAGCCGGTGTCTTGAAATATGCACTGGACGGCATCGGCCCCGAAGCCCAGATCGACGAAGGCCATCATGATCGACCCGGGCGTTTCCAGAAGTTCACGCTTTTGTTCGTCCGTGAGATCGAAGCCTTGAGTATGGACTTCGTATTTTTTTATGTCCAGCGCCAAAGGCCGGATTGATGCGACATCCGAAGGAGTAGCCGGTGATGGTTCGGCCTCTCTTTTCTCAAAGTCTTCTATTTCCGTATTCACGTTCCGGGTCCTTTACCGTTGCTGTGTGTTTCCCTCCCCGCAGAAAGAATAAACCAAGAACATTTACCAATTTTTTCCTGCCCGGCGCAATCTAATTTTGCATTGCTTTGTCTTCGCATTGTTTTTCGGATCGTCGGTTTTTTCATAGCTATTCACGTCCTTAGCGACTCCGGCTATAGTCGGGCTTGAGAGACGGTTCTTGCGATGGTTTTTGCGCGCCGCGTTCCTCCGCGTACTCTTGCGTGCCGTCCTCGCGCTGTTCGCGCAGGGTGACATGGCCATTGACCGGGAGGCTGTTCAGGCTCAGCTCAACCCCGTGCCCGTCCTTGTGCCGCCAGGCCGTACCGATCCGGTTCCAGATTCCCTTGCCGTCCTGCGTTTCCTGAACCTGGTAGGCAATGAAATCAGGCTTGCGGCCTTGAAGGCCGTTTTCTTTATCACTCATGGGTATCTCCAGTGGAAAGGATGAATGTCTTCGGGGCTTCGTCCAAGATGAAGTACACGGGCCGGTCCTTGTTCCTGTGGCGTTTGATCGCGGTCTTGCAGCACCATTGGATCAAGCCGATAAAGGGTTTATACGCTTCCATACGGCTGGCATCGGCCACCACAAATAGAGTCGTTGGGGTTTTGCCCTCCTTGATGTCATCCAGTCGGAAGCTGGACCGGCTCATGCCCCGCGCCAGCCGTTCGAAGGCAAAGGGAGCCAGCGCTTGCTGGACCCCGATGATGAAGGAATCGAAGGTGCGGGAATCCTCCCCCTTCATCAGGGAGAGGAGATTCCGGGCGTGCGCCCGGACCAGCTTGGCAAATTCCTGGATTTCCTCGGGCGCATGGTTTTTTGCCCAAGGCGCGGCTTCGATCGGGAACGGGCCGTCCGGATGCGGTTTGCCTTCAAGATCAACGCCCGCGAGCCACCGGGCATGATTTTCGAGCCGTTGCCGATCCTCGATCAACAAAGCCACCCGGGAAAGCGTCGCGTCATATTCCTCGATCATGGTCTCGACCAGCATGGCATCGGCGATGAGGCGGCGCGATCCTTCCCGAATATAGGTGTTCTCGGACTCGCGGTCCGACGGTTCGGGGAGAATCAGTTTGATGATTTCGCGCAGGCGACCAAGAGCCGCCATAAACATTGTCAAGGCCATCCAGGGGCGAACTTCATCGTCGATGACCGGAGGGCCAAGCTCCCGGCTGATCCAGATCAGAAAAGCCGTGACGAGAAGGACGCCGACCAAGCTCATGCGCCGCGTGGGTTGTTGACCGTACATCGGCGCTTACCCTTCCACGAAGCCATGCCG
>JBOICY010000078.1:0-11443 GCA_050740335.1 Methylococcales bacterium
GTTGATGTGAAAGCACTGCCACACAACGCTTGGGGGCTCTATCAAATGCACGGCAACGTCTGGGAGTGGTGCCGGGATGGCTTTCGTGAATACACAACCGGCAGCGTGGTTGATCCGGTCGGTTCCGAGAACGGGCCCCGCGTTCTGCGCGGCGGTTCGTGGGGCGGCGTGGTACGAAGCAGGCCTGGATGGGTTTTGGATCTGCCCCGTGCCCTGGAAGAGCAGGGGATCGAGAATATTGTGGTCGACTCCGCAAGCATCGAGGTCAACCGGCGGCAGCGACGGACCAAGACGGATGTTCCGCGAACGCGAGCGTCTGCTCGATGCGGATTGGGTCATTTTCAAGGAATCCTGGCAGGTCAACGCGCTCCATTACGGCTTCAAGGTGCGAATATTTCCGAATATTGCCGGCTATCACCTCGGATTCAACGAGATCGAAATGACGCGCGATTTCTGGTTGGTCTGCCCGGCAAACGTGCTCTATACCCTGATCCTGCCCGATAATTCCAACGGCTGCGAACAGGTACTGGACGAAATGAGTTCCCCCTTCGTCCTCAAGGAACCGCGTAATTCCAGGGGGCGGGGTGTTTTCCTGGTAGACAGCCGCGCCGAATTTCGGGAAATAACCGCGAAGATGGAGATTCTCTACGTTCAGGAATACCTGCCGGTCGAGGAAGATCTGCGCATCGTGTATGTCGGCGAAGGGATCGCGGTGGCCTACTGGCGGCGCGGCGGAGACAGATTCCACCATAACATCGCACAAGGAGCCCAAGGCGATTTCAAAGCCATCCCCGAAAAAGCCGTCACACTCGTCGCGACGGTCGCCGGTGAACTCGGAGTCGAATACGCGGGAAAACGCCTGCCCGGTCCATCGCCAAGATCGGCGTGGACGGCGAATCGATAGTGGATGTCGATTTTCAAGTCCGAACGGGCGGCGATTCCTGCGATCTATCGCGCCCTCGAGTGATCGGAACTAATGCTGGTCCGAAACGGGGCTTGATCCATTGACTGCGGCTTTCTCATCCTTCGGCAAGGATTCGACAGGAAACCAGCTACCCACGGCCTGGATGGGCCGCTGATTACCCGGAGTCGAAAACCAGGCGACTATCGCGACTTTTTGTTCCGGACGGGCTTCCGGCCGATCCAGATCAAATTCGGCACCGAGACCGTTCTGGTTCGATTCGGAGGCTTGGTGTTCAAGACTTAAAACGACGAAATCCTCGCGTAGAGTCTTCCCCGCATTTTCTCCGCTCGCAATCCGGCGCTCATAACCGAATCCGAGCCAGGCAAGATAGAACGTGCCGCTCTGGATGGTATTCTCGGGCTCGAATCGTACCAATCCTCGGTTTCCGGTCAGGTTGATGGAAAGATTGCCGACCTCTCGGTTCGGGTTTGACGGGCGATTGAAGTCACCGAACCAACCGCGCCATTCTTCCCCCTGAATCACAAAGCCCGGAGTATAAACCGTCGCGACATTACCCTGCAGTTGATAGGTCCGCTGCCGTTCCGAAAATTCCGGATTGGCGAATGGATCGGGCCAGCCGAGTTGGTTCCAATAGTCGACGTGGAAAGCGATCGGCACAAAGTCCTTCCACAAGCCAGGATCGTTCAGCAGACTCGTCAACCATCGATCCGCGGGCGGACAGCTGCTGCAGCCTTCGGATGTATAAAGTTCGATCAACTGGGCTTGTGTTTTGCCGCTTTCGACAGTCTGTGAAAAAGCGGTCACCGATAGGCCCGGGAACAGGAGCCAGAAAAGCGCAATTCGTTGTGTTAAGGTCATAGAAATCCTTTTTTTGCTGTAAACAGAATGCCGGAACGGGATAAGACTCGTTCATCCAAGAGGATGGAATGAAATTATCTGGATGATAATTCAATTTCAGACCCATTAAAGAGACCCTGGAAATCCCGTTTTTCTTACTATACCAAGCACAGTCATATTTGAGTATTTTCGAAGGTTTGGAAATTCAAGGACAGGAGCGAAGCGAGAGCCGGATGGAGTGTGGTTTTGGTTTGTTCGAGACAATACAGTATGCCATCGGTGAAGGTGCTGAAGGCAGTATAGTATTTAGCGTATCAACACTGTCGTTTGACAAACTTCCAGACCCGCTCGATAAGGTTAAGGTTGGGGAAGTAGGCGAGAAGAAAGAGCAATTCTGATGTCGAGCCGTTGAGCGAGATCTCGTACCAGGGCGCAACGAGGCAGTAACGAGCGTTGTCAAGGACCAGGGTGATGGGGCAGCAATTCTCATTTTGCCGTCATTCCGGCAGAGCCTGCCCCGTACTTGATACGGGGGATTGCCGGAATCCAGTCACAAGCCTGTCCTGAGCTTGTCGAAGGAGATGTGAAACTGCGGGCTGGCGCTTCCACTGAATCAAGCACTTATGCAATCGGCCAGTTACCGTCCATGGCCTGGATTCTTGCTTCCCGGCAGGAATGACGGGGTTATTGGTCAAAATGAGATTTGGTGCATTGCTGGCCATCGAAGAGCCGATCATTCAATGTAATGCCGTAGGTGATTTCCTGGGCCTCGTCTTTCCCGAAACGGATTCGATCGGCGAATCGGATATCGGTATTGTCGAGTTCCAGGATGTCTTCCAGACCGTTATAGGTCAATTGCACGAATGCTCCGAGTTGTTTCCAGACCCCCCGGCATAAAACAAACTCGCTTCGTCCAGGGCGGCGTTATTATTCGAGTGGAATCCCAGTTCATCGACGGTTTCGCTGTCGCCGCTCTGCCCGCCATCGGTGTGCGTAAAGGAGCCTATGATCATCGCGCTCACAGGCGGAATGTTCGATTCCTTGCCGCCGCCCGCTATATAGCCGTTCAATTTGAAATAGCGACCGGTTGGTCTCAAGTTGGGTCCGAACGAGGTGGTATGGCAGGACGAACATGCCATGCCGGTTTGGCGCGCAAAGCTGGGAACGGCTATCGCGTCACAAGAAAATAGCACAAGTAACGAAATCGTAAAAAAACCGACGTAATCTGCGAATCTTGCGGAATAGTTCGATCTGCTGCGGATAGACATTGCCGGACAATTCATGCGTGACAGTGCCGGATATGACGAGGCCTGTTTACTCGCCGATCAGCGCAAGCCGGGACCAGGAAGACTTTCATTGTGCGGTTAATCCTTTTCAACGAAACAATCGATTTATTGAAGTTTTCTGTGTCGTTGATTGCGCTGTTTTAAGATTTGGTTCAATCATGATGAATTTCATGCGCCTGTTTCAACAATAAATAATCCTTTTGAACCTTTCAGGCGAAATGATGGATTTACCTTTTGACGGACGGCCATAGTTTTTGGAAATCCTTCAATAACCAGCCCGCCAAGCCCGAATCATGAGGCAAAGTCACCCGGAACTTATTTTGAGGACAATTCATTATGAAAAACATCAGTCGAGATTCATGTTTACGGTTTAAAGCTTTAATATCTGCAATTGTGCTCTGCGGCGTTCATTTTTCTTTGCAGGCCGATGATCAAAAAGTACCCAGCCGTTACCGGCAGACGAATCTGGTTTCCAACCTGCCCGGAATTGCCGCGCATACCGATGCCAATAATCTGCTAAATCCATGGGGTATTGCATTCAACCCGAACGGGCCCGTCTGGATAGCCAATAACGGCAGTGGCACATCGACACTTTATGATGGAACCGGGGCTCCTTTCGCTAACCTGCCCTTGATCACTGTTTCAGGCGCTGGCGATCCCACGGGAATTGTTTTCAATTCGAGCAACGACTTCGTTGTACCGTCCACAAACAGCCCGGCCCGCTTCATCTTTGCTAATGAAAGCGGAGAATTGGCGGCCTGGTCCCCGCCGAGCAATTCAGCCGTTGTAGTGACTACGCCGGGCAGTGATCAACCTATCTACAAAGGTCTGGCTTTGGGCGGCAACGGTACCGATCATTTTCTATATGTCACCGACTTTTTCAATGCAAAGGTGCTTGTTTTCGACAAGACATTTACAGAAACGATTCTTGCTTGCAGCTTTTCCGATCCGAAAATTCCGGTCGGTTTTGCCCCCTTCGGCATACAAAACATCAATGGTGTTCTGTACGTAACCTATGCAAAACAGGATGCGAATAAGGAAGATGATGTTGCCGGTCCGGGCCATGGATATGTCAATATTTTTGATGCAGATGGCTGTCTGATTCGCCGTTTCGCCTCTCGTGGCCCGTTGAATTCCCCGTGGGGAATCGTATTGGTGCCCGCCAATTTCGGCGTTCATAGCGACCAATTGTTAATCGGCAATTTCGGCGATGGCGCGATCAACTCTTTTAGTTTAAAAGGCGGTCAATTCCGTGGTCGGCTGCGCGATCAAAATGGGCAAAAAATTTCGATAGACGGGCTCTGGGGGCTCGCCTTCGGTAACGGAGTATTGAATCAACCGACCAATACTTTATTCTTTACCGCGGGGCCGAACGACGAAGCAGACGGACTCTATGGAAAGCTTGAAGCTGTAAAAGATTAACTGCTCGCCTTGTTGCTGTTCGTTGCCAGCGTGTGCCGGGACTGCTAGTGAGGAACAGATGGCTCGCGAATTCTGGAAAGCCCGGTACGAAATGACCAGTCAATCCGGTATCCTGACGGTCATGAAGAACTCGATCGTGACCTCAGACAACGAAAGAATAGCTTCCTGTCCATTCTTTTCAGCGACAGTGGACACAACAATTCCGGATTTGCCGCAGCCTCGCAAGAGGTAGAACCGATCCTCCGCTGCGAGGTGGGGCGCCGAAGGCAATAGCGGTCGCGTTACGTTTTTTCCGCTTGCTTGGCTGGGAGGCCCAAAACAAGCTTTCGCAAAAATAGCGACTCCCCGGCGTTCCAATTGAATGTATCCTTATAACCACCGCCCTCGGATTTTGCCGATTTTGTTTTCAACCTGATCTTCGGGTGCCTGTCCGGTAAAACCTCAAGAACTCTGTCCTCCCGGAACGCGTAATTGTTGCCTTCATCAACCGCTTGTTGAATGAAACACATGTGACGCGGGGACTCGGTCAGCAATTGCCATCCGGGCTACCTGTCCCAATCCAAGCAGCGCTTCGGTGATTTGCCGGGGAACGATCAGCGTTTCCCTGGCTTAAGCAGATTCGGTTTATTACTACCTGTCGCCCGCCGTTCACCGGCTTCGGTTTGTGGACCGCTGTCGTATATTCGATGTCACTCCCAGCTCGTTTCCTGATCACCCTTTCAGCTCTATCGGTGGATAGTAAAAATTGTACCGAAGTTGATTTCGTATTTTTTACGAATGGACCCCGGTAAATCGGATGATTCGTAGCGGGAGCCGAACAAGAAAAAGAAAAATTTCAGTAAGACGGGCTTGACTTGATAGAAATTCGTTTTTATAGTGGGCTCGATTGGAAAAAAATGGGGTATCGTGGAGAAAAATGGCTTTTCGAGGCGTTGATACAATCAATCTTGACGGGAAGGGTCGATTTTCAATTCCGACGAAATACCGGGCTGAGCTGCAGGAGCTTTGCGGCTGCAAGCTGGTAGTGACCGCGAATCGCGACCGCTGCCTGGTGCTGTATCCGCTTCCTCTCTGGGAGGAGGTGGAACGCAAACTCCAGGGACTGCCGACCTTTAACAAGCCGGCCCAGCGGTTCAAGCGTTTTATTCTCGGATATTCCTCGCAATGCGATATGGACTCCCAGGGACGGATTTTAGTGCCGGAGAATTTGCGCAAATTTGCCGGACTGGATAAACGGGTCGTGTTGTCCAGCCAGATCGACCGATTCGAAATGTGGGCCGAAGATGCGTGGGAAGAAAATGTCGATGCCTGGCTGCGCGACGATAATCCGGAGGAGCTGAAGGAAATTGCGGGTGACCTGGTCATCTAGGCCGGATGACACAGGATGAACACTCGCCGGTGATGCCTGAGGAGACGATTCAGGCGCTGGCGATCAAAGCAGGGGAAATTTATATCGACTGTACCTTCGGGCGAGGGGGACATAGCCGGCTGATTTTGAAGCATCTCGGAAGCTCGGGGCGACTGCTGGCCCTGGATCGGGATGATCAGGCGATTCATTCGAGATCGGCGGATGAATTAAGGCAAGACCCCAAATTTGAATTGGAGCAAAGTACTCTGATGGCGCTTGGATCGATGGTTGCCGCGCGAGGTTGGACCACCAGGGTTGCCGGCATACTCATGGACCTCGGAGTCTCATCACCCCAGCTGGATGACGCGGGTCGCGGTTTCAGTTTCCTCAAGGACGGGCCGCTGGACATGCGCATGGATACCAGTACTGGAATGACCGCGGAGCAATGGCTGGTAACGGTTTCGGAGCGGAGGTTGGCAGAGGTGTTGAAGACTTTCGGAGAAGAGCGTTTTTCGCGCAGGATCGCGCGCGCGATTGTCGCGGCTCGCGCGGTGAGTCCGATCCGAACCACCTTGCAACTGGCCGGCTTGATCGAAGCCGCGGTTCCCTCGCGTGACCCGAACAAACATCCTGCGACGCGGAGCTTCCAGGCGATCCGGATCTTTCTGAACCGCGAGCTGGAAGAATTACAGGCCGGACTGGATCAAGCTATTCAGGCTTTGAAACCGGGCGGTCGCCTGGTCGTGATTTCGTTTCATTCCCTGGAGGATCGGATTGTTAAGCGCTTTATGCGACGGGAAGCCAAAGGGGGAGACTTTCCCGCGGGTTTGCCCGTGGATTCATCCTCGTATCGTCCAAGGTTAAAGGCAATGGGCAGGTCAACCCGGCCGGGTCAGTCTGAACTGGCAACCAATCCGCGCGCGCGAAGCGCTGTTTTGAGAGTGGCGGAGCGCCTGACCTGAATGGTACCCGTGATTTTAGTCCTGTTGGTGATTGCCTCCTCCGTGAGTGTTGTTTATCAGAATCATTACTGCAGGGATCTGTTTATGGAAATACAGCGATTGGAAATGGACCTGGAAAACAGTGAAATCGAGTCGGGCCAGTTGCGGCTCGAAAAAACCACGCTGGCCGGATATGGCAGGATCGAAAGTGCCGCGCGAACCAAAATCGGTCTGGTTCAACCGGGGCCGGAAGCGATCGTCTATCTCAAATCACCATTGCCGAAGGACACCGAAATCGATGATTAACCGCCATCCTTTGACGGTGGATTATTCGGACAGGCGCCGGATTTTACTCCTGACCTTGATCGGGGTGATGGTCACGTTGGTCGGTCGAGCGATCGATTTGCAATTACTGGAAACCGAGTTCCTGAAGAAAAAGGCCGAATTTCAGTACATCAGCGCGGTTCTAATGTCCGCCTATCGCGGCAATATCGTGGATCGTCACGGTGAGCCGCTTGCGATTAGCGCACCGGTCCATTCGGTGTGGGTCGATCCTCAACAATTCGAAACCAGCCCGAGGCAGAGAAGGGATCTGGCCGAGGCACTGTCGATTTCCGCTAAACATCTGGATCAATTGATCTCGGAGGAATTCAGAAAGAAACGATTTATTTATATTAAACGGCTTATTAGTCCCTCGTTGCAGAAGAAAGTGTCCGAAATGGAACTGCCCGGCGTGTTTTTCAAACGCGAATATAAACGATACTATCCCGCGGGCGAGGTCACATCGCATCTGATCGGTTTTACGAATATCGATGACATCGGCCAAGACGGGATCGAGCTTGCCCGTCAAGAACAATTGCAAGGCAAGCCGGGTAGAAAAACGGTCATCCGGGACGGAAAACGGAACGCCGTATACGATGTTAAAAAGATTCATGATCCGGTTCCGGGCCGGGATCTCGCGCTGACCATCGATCAAAGATTGCAATATATCGCCTACCGGGAACTGAAAGCCGCGTTCATCAAACATCGCGCCCACTCGGCCAGTCTGGTGCTGCTCGACGCCCGGAGCGGGGATGTTCTGGCGATGGTGAACCAACCTTCGTTCAATCCCAATTCGGATAAGCGCCGGAATCGAGAGAAATACCGGAACCGCGCGATTACCGACGTTTTCGAACCCGGTTCGACGATGAAACCCTTTGCGGTCGCCTGTGCCCTGGACAACGGGACACTGCGGCCGGATTCGGTGATCGATACCAGCCCCGGCAGCTTTCGGGTCGGCCGGAATCTGGTCCGTGATATCCATAATTACGGGGTGTTGGATGTTGCGCGCATATTGCAGAAATCGAGTAACGTGGGCGTCAGCAAACTGGCGCTCGCGGTTTCTCCGGATTCATTCTGGGAATGTTACAACCGCCTGGGCTTCGGCCAGAATCCCGGAACCGGTTTTCCGGGCGAAGCGACCGGCACGCTGCGCGGTTATGAAAACCTTCGTCCCTTCGAGCAGGCGACCTTGTCATTCGGATACGGATTGTCCGGTTCCGCGGTTCAACTCGCGAGGGCCTATACCGCGTTGGCTAATGAGGGTGAGATGCCTCCGGTCCGTTTGATCAAGCGGGATAATTCGACGGAACCGCCGGTCCGAGTGATGTCTCCGGAAACCGCGCGAACGGTCAGAGAAATGCTGGAACTCGTGGTATCCCGCGAGGGTACCGCGTTGCGTGCGAGCGTGCCGGGGTACCGGATTGCCGGAAAGACCGGAACGGTCCGGAAAGTCGGAGCCGGAGGTTATAGAGGCCATCGTTATCTCGCGGTATTCGCGGGTTTGGCGCCCGCAAGCCGGCCGAGGATTGTCATGGTTGTGGTCGTGGACGAACCCGAATCGGGAGATTATTATAGTGGGTTGGTCGCAGCTCCGGTATTTTCCAGTGTGATGGACCCTGTTTTGCGGCTCTTGGGGATTCAACCGGATCAGGAGCAATCCATTCCCCTGGTTCGACCCGACCCGGACGGAACGATATGACGACACCGGTTTCGAAATCCACGACGGCCAGTTTGCGCGAATTGATCGACTCCCACGCCGATTCGAATGAAGTGCCGGACGTCCTGGTTTCGGGGCTTGCGATCGACAGTCGCGCGGTGACTCCCGGGGATGCATTTTTTGCTGTTTCCGGATTTCGTGAGCATGGTTTGCAGTTTAGCGATGAAGCGATCCGGAAAGGCGCGGTCGCGATCGTATACGATCCCTGCGGCGCCGATCCTCAAGCAATCCAGAAGTTGCGAGAGCGAACGAATCGCCCGCTCGTTCCAGTGCCCTCATTAAGATTCGAGCTCGGTCCGATTGCCGATCGATTTTATGGCCATCCTTCCGCAGAGCTTGGTGTGATCGGGGTTACCGGTACCAATGGCAAGACATCCTGCTGCCATTTTCTCGCTCAGGCATTATCGCAATTCAAGCCCTGCGGTGTGGTGGGTACCGTTGGCTGGGGAACTCCCGGGAATCTCAAGGAACTGCAGAATACCACCCCCGAGCCGCTCCATCTGCAAAGCGTGCTGGCTCAATTCCGGGACCGGGGCACAAAGTTTGTAGCCGTGGAGGTCTCCTCGCACGCGCTGGTTCAGAAACGGACCCGCGCGGTTCGCTTCGTCGGGGCGGCCTTTACCAACATTACCCGGGATCACCTCGATTATCATAAAACCATGCGGATTTATGTGGCGGCGAAGCTGAAATTGCTGTTGTCCCCGGGTCTCGAGTTTGTCGTGGTCAATATGGACGATCGACACGCCGGCCAGATTCTCGCGGCCGTGCCCTCGAATATCCGAATCATGGGTTTTTCCAGGAGTCTCCAATCCGACTCTCCGTTTGTACGATTGAAAGTGTCTGCGTTGCGCCATGACGATCAAGGGGTCGAATTCCAGGTACATTTCGAAGATCGGATCGTACCTGTCTCGGCCCCGCTTTTTTGTGATTTCAATGTCGATAACGTACTCACCGTGTTGGGTATTCTGCTCGAATTGGGAATTTCGCTTCCCGAAGCCGTTGCCGCGCTGCAAACGATCAAACCGGTTGCCGGGCGTCTGGAGCGTTTCTGCGAGGGCTATGGATCGCCCACCGTAATCGTCGATTACGCGCATACCCCGCATGCGCTGCAAAGCATTCTGGAAGGGCTCAGAATGCATTGTCATGGCGCGCTCTGGCTGGTATTCGGCTGTGGCGGAGATCGGGATCGCGGTAAGAGACCGTTGATGGGGCGAATCGCCGAGATGAATGCCGATCACGTACTGCTTACCGACGATAATCCGCGCCATGAGGATGGCTCGACCATCATCAAAGAAATTTTAAGCGGTTGCAGCAATCCCGCGATTCCGGTCGAACGCGACCGCCGGCGCGCGATTCACGGCGTGATTCAAAAGGCATCGCCTGACGACATGATCGTGATCGCCGGCAAGGGACATGAGAATACCCAGGAAATCGACGGGGTAAAATATCCTTTCAGCGACCGGGTCGTGGCCTTGGAGGCTCTTAGGCAACGAGCGGCTGCGGTCGTGGGTACCGTGTCATGAAGCTGTCTCTGAGCGAAACCACCCGAATCGTCAAGGGCCGCCTGGCAGGCGCGGATGTTAGCTTCTCGTCTGTGAGCATCGATACCCGCAGTATGCGGCACGGCGATTTGTTTATCGCGATCCGGGGTCAAACATTCGATGCGCATGATTTCCTCGAAACCGCAGCGAATCAGGGAGCCGCGGCTCTCATGGTGTCGCGCGAATCGGATGTCGATTTACCGAAGATAAGGGTTGAAGATACCCGGATCGCGCTCGGGGACTTGGCCAGGGAATGGCGAAAACGCCGCGCGATACCCGTGATCGGAGTAACCGGCAGCAACGGCAAGACGACCGTCAAGGAAATGGTCGCGGCGATCCTCGCGGTCGAGGGCAAAGTGCTGTATACCCTGGGTAATCTCAACAACGATATCGGTGTTCCGTTGACCTTGCTGCGATTGAATGAACAGCACCGCTACGCGGTGATTGAAATGGGGGCGAACCACGCGGGGGAGATCGCCTATACCGCGAATCTCGCGTTACCCGATGTCGTGATCATCACCAATGCCGGCTCCGCTCACCTCGAGGGTTTCGGCAGTATCGAAGGCGTGGCTCGGGCCAAGGGTGAGCTCGTGGAAGGATTGACCGAATCGGGCGTTGCGATCTTGAATGCCGATGACCGGTTTTTCGGGTTCTGGCGGGAGTTGGCTGGAAACAAGCGCGTGATTGCATTCGGCCTGGATGCGAGTGCCGATGCGCGCGCGACCGATATTGAAATGAACTGGACAGCGGAAGGATTTTCGAACCGCTTCACGCTGAACTACCAGGATAGCAGTACTCCGATTACCCTGCGGCTGGCCGGACGGCATAACGTATGCAACGCACTGGCCGCGGCGGGCGCGGCGCTGGCTCTCGGGATCCAATTGGATCAAATCAAACAGGGTCTCGAAGGTTTGCTTCCGGTGCATGGGCGCATGCAGCCGGTCGCGGGGCTGCACGGTAGCCGGTTGTTCGACGATACCTACAATGCCAATCCATCCTCGTTCACGGCGGCGATCGATGTGGTAGCGCAATTACCGGGTGAATTATGGGTGATTCTCGGAGCCTTCGCCGAACTCGGTGAATCCAGCGCAGCACTGCACGAAGA
>JBOICY010000079.1:0-8616 GCA_050740335.1 Methylococcales bacterium
CAACAACAAGTTCGCGGATCAGACCAACAGCAACTTCATTTCTGACTTTTTGAACCCCTACGTTGGTTAAGTAACCATCGCTTCGAAAGAGACGGAGGCCATGAGCCTCCGTTTTTTTTAGATAATCTCAACGGTGTCGCGGCGGTTCGGATTGCGGCCGGCGAATTCAGGGCGAAGACACTGTTTGCAGTACCCCATTCATCAGTGGTCCGATCAGTTGGTCGCGGCGGATTTCATAGGTCGGACGGAAAAAGATGCGATGCGCGATGGTTGCGTAAAATACCGCCTGGATATCTTCCGGAATCATCGCGCTGCGTCCATTCAGCCAGGCTGTGACCCGGGCCGCGCGCAGCAGCATGCTCATGGCGCGGGCGCTGGCTCCGGCCAGGATCAGTTTGTGCATATCGACCAAATCTATTGAAATTCCGAAACGCGCGGGATTGCGGGTGGCTTCCCAGAGGTCCAGCGCGTAGCGTTCCAGGGTATCGGAGGCGCGGATTTCCTGTTGAATGGTGGCCGCGATGCCGTTCAATTGTTCAAACGGCAGAATGCCTTGCCGGACCCGGTCCATGAGCCGGTCCACGTCGTGGAAACGCGGGTTGAACATCAGGGTCTTGCGGTCCTCGGAACCTTCGGGTATTTCGATATTCAGTTCCATCATGAATCGATCGCGGGCCGCCGCAGGCATCTCGAAGGTCTCTTCTTTTTCGACCCGATTACGGTCCG
This sequence comes from Methylococcales bacterium, assembly GCA_050740335.1. Classification (GTDB taxonomy): domain Bacteria; phylum Pseudomonadota; class Gammaproteobacteria; order Methylococcales; family UBA1147; genus UBA1147. The sequence continues at coordinate 727 of JBOICY010000079.1, forward strand.
CGAAAACCTGCAGGTGCGGGAAGGTATATTCCCGATTGAAAGCCGTAATGCTGCGTTCCGCCATGACCCGCAGCAGCAGAGAGTGAACCTGCGGGCGCGCGCGATTGACCTCGTTGAAAAAAAAGGTCGACAGTTTGTCGTCATGCTTGAGGATCACGCCGGGATCGACCTGAGGCCTGCCTTCCCGGTTGATATAAGTGTGATAGATCAAATCGTTCGGCATCAGATCGATGGTCCCTTCGATGCGTTCGTAGGCGCCGCCGATGCAGCGAGCCACGGCGCGCAGCAGCGTGGTTTTGCCGACCCCGACATCGCCTTCGAGCATCACGTGTCCTCGCGCGAATACCGCGGTGGTGATCAGACGGATCGCTCTTTGCAAACCGACCACGGTATTTCCGAGTTCCCGCTCGAAAACCTCCGCCCGCGCTTTCCAGTCGGCGAGATCGTGTTCGGATCGATTCGGGCTCATCGCGGGCTATTCTCCTGTGCTGGGTCGTTCATGTTTTAATTCACCGTTCAAAGGCAAAACGGGTTAGAATTATTCCCTTATCCGGTTTCTTGTCAAACGGTTTGAGCCGTGCGCAGCTGACGATTGACCACCACTTCCGGCCGGGTTCAATGCGAACGGCCTTCCTTTTTGCGGAGGGGTGTCCTTCGGTGATACAGGATGTTCTGTCGAGATGAATATTCATATTATTGCGGCCGGGCATCGAATGCCGGAATGGGTTCAGCAGGGATTCGAGGAATATGCCAAACGAATGAGCGGAGAATGCCGGGTACGCTTGATTGAGGTGGCTACCCGCAAGCGCAAGACGAGTCATGAAATTCAACAGGCGAACCGGATTGAAGGAGAACGGATGTTGAAGGCGATTCCACCCGGCGGCCACGTGGTCGCACTCGATCTGGAAGGGTGCCAGTGGAGTACCGGACAGCTCGCCGGAATACTCGAGAAATGGATGGCGATGGGCAGGGATATCGCCTTGCTGGTGGGCGGCCCCGAAGGACTCGCACCGGAATGCAGGGTGGCGGCCAAGGAGACCTGGGCGCTTTCGAAGCTGACCTTTCCGCATCCTCTGGTTCGAATTATCGTGATCGAGCAGTTGTACCGGGCCTGGAGTCTGTTGCGAAACCATCCCTATCATCGACTGTGAGCGAATTTGCGCCACAACTTGTGCTGGCTTCGGCTTCCCCGCGCAGGCGCGAGTTATTGGAACGGATCGGGCTTCGTTTTGTCGTACGAGCAGCGCAAGTTCCCGAGCGACGCCTGCCGGATGAGAGTCCCGAGCAAACCGTTCGCCGGCTTGCGGCCGAAAAATCGGCGCAAGGCTTGGCCGATGCACCCCAAGGAATCCCGGTACTTGGCGCGGATACGATTGTCGTTGTGGACGATGCGATTCTGGGGAAACCGGCCGATGCGGAGGACGGTCTCGCGATGCTCGCGCGCTTGTCCGGCAGAGAGCACAGAGTCCTGAGCGCGGTGTCAATACGCGCGCGGGAGCATTGGCAGTCGCTGAGTGAGACACACGTCTGGTTCCGGGAGTTGGCGCCCTCGGAAATGGCCGCCTATTGGCGGACCGGCGAACCCCGTGATAAAGCCGGGTGTTATGCCATTCAAGGGCTCGGCGGTCTGTTTGTGCGCCGGATCGAAGGAAGTTACAGCGGTGTGGTCGGGTTGCCGATCTATGAAACCGCGGAATTGTTGAACAAAGCCGGAATCCGCTTGCTCAAGGAATGAACATGAGGCAGCTTTCGAGTAACGGGCCATTTCCGCATCGACTACTAGACAGAGACCGATCAGAACAAACCGATGAGTGATGAAATCCTGGTGAACGTAACTCCGCAGGAGACGCGAGTCGCGGTCGTCGAGAACGGAGTCGTTCAGGAAGTGATCATCGAGCGCATCCGAAAGAAAGGCCTGGTCGGAAATATTTATAAAGGCGAAGTTTGCCGGGTATTGCCGGGCATGCACGCGGCCTTTGTCGATGTGGGTTTGGAGCGCGGCGCGTTTCTGCATGTCTCGGATTTGTCGGCCGGGGACGCCGAAAAGCTCGGTTCCGAAAATATCGATCACCTGCTCGGCGAGCATCAGGAAATCGTGGTTCAGGTGATCAAGGATCCGCTCGGAACCAAGGGTGCTCGACTCACGACCGAACTGTCGATTCCGTCCCGATATACGGTGTATATGCCTTATAGTAAAGCCTGCGGAATTTCGCAAAGGATCGAGTGCGACGAGGAACGAACCCGGCTCAAGACCTGTCTGGATGAATTTCAAAGCGAATTCAATACCGGCGCGTTCATCGCCCGAACCGCCGCGGAATGTGTCGACGAGCAAATTCTGAGGTCGGATATGATGTTTCTGGTCAAACTCTGGCATTCGATCTGTGAACGGATTCATACCTCGCGCGCTCGGACGCTGATTCACGGCGATCTTCCGTTGAGCATCCGCGCACTGCGTGACCTTTACCGGGAAAAAATCGAAAAGATCCGCGTCGATTCCCGCGAAACCCATCAAGCTCTGGTCAGGTTCGCGCGGGAATTTCTGCCGGATGTCACGCAACTGGTCGAGCACTACGCCGGGGAGCGTCCGATCTTCGACTTGTTCGGCGTCGAAGACGATATCCAGAAGGCGCTGGATCGAAAAGTTTTTCTGAAATCCGGCGGTTATCTGGTTTTCGATCAAACCGAGGCCATGACCACGATCGACGTGAATACCGGGGGATACGTGGGCAAACGCAGCCTCGAAGATACGATCTTCAAAACCAATCTGGAAGCGGCGCAGGCCATCGTGCGGCAACTCCGGCTGCGCAATCTCGGTGGGATTATCATCATCGACTTTATCGACATGCGAGACGACGAACATAAGGTGCAGGTGTTGAAAGAGCTCGAGAAGCATCTGGAAAAGGACCACGCCAAGACCTGCATCACCGAGGTTTCGATGCTCGGGCTGGTGGAGATGACCCGCAAAAGAACCCGCGGCAGTCTCGAGAATATACTCTGCGAACCGTGCAGTACCTGCGGCGGGCGCGGTGTGCTGAAGACAGCGGAAACCACCTGTCTGGAAATTTTTCGCGAGATTATCCGTGAGGTCAGGCAATACAACATGGAAAGCCTTCTGGTGCTGGCTGCCAACGAAGTGGTCGAAATGCTGCTCGACGAAGAAGCCGCCTCGCTCGCCGAACTGGAGAAATTTCTCGGTGTTCGAATCCGTTTCCGGGCCGAGCGGCAGTACACGCAGGAACAGTACGATGTGGTTTTGTTGTAGGCCGGATCGCGCGATCCGATTCGCCGTTATGATGAGTGAGTGATCTTTTCAGTCCACCTTTCCCGGTACGTCCGGGTGATTCTTCTCGTTTTCGTTTTGTTTCTGGCTGTCGTTCTGAGCGCGGTCCGGGTGCTCCTGCCCGAGATCAGCGAATACCGGGCCGAGATCGTCTCCTCGATCAGCGCATCGATCGGCAAGCCGATCGAAATGGACAGCATGGCGGCGGGATTGAACGGGATTCGTCCAGAGGTGGTTCTAAACGGCCTGAAAATTCTCGATCCGATCGAGCGGAAGGTGTTATTGCGCTTCGATCAATTGCGCGCCGGTTTGAATGTGAAAGAATTTCTGTTGACCGGTAATTTTCAGCCGCGCTGGGTGACGATCCGGGGAGCCAGGTTGTCGGTCCGGCGCAAGCTCGATGGCAGCCTCAAAGTGGCCGGGCTCGACAGCGGCGCGGAAATGCCGAAATGGATCTTCGAGGACGGCCAGTTCGAACTGCTCGACAGCGAGGTGGACTGGCTGGATCTCAAATATCCTGGTGCGGGTGTGCATTTTTCGAGCACCGACATCCGGCTGCTGAATACCCAGCGCCGGCATAAGGTGGCGATCGACGTCGATTTGCCCCTTGATTACGGTGAATCACTGAGCATCCGCATGGATTTTCAGGGAAGTCTTTTGCTGCGGGACTGCTGCACCGGGAAGATCTATGTCCAGGCCCGCGATATTCGCTACGGCAAGCTGCTGGAGGCTTTCGCGCCGGATGGATACCGTGTGGCGCAGGGGCGCGGCGCTTTCCGGTTCTGGAGCACCTGGGAGAAATCGGTGTTGGTCAATCTCGCCGGTGAAGTGGATTTTCAGGATGGGACGCTGTCGCACCGGGTCACCGGCAGCGACGTTTCCGAGGGGCTTATCGAATTACGTGGCGCGAGCGGAGGTTTTCGCTGGGTTCGCCAAAATCAAGGTTGGAACCTGTCCGTGCGTCGCCTGGTGCTGAATCCGGCCGGCGATGCCTGGCCTTTGACGGAGTTCGGGTTGAGCCAGACGGTGGATGCCGGCGCGAGGACTTCACAACTTTATTTCACCTCCAGCTATCTGAAACTGGATGACCTCAGGCGTTTCCTGGTCGAATTGCGAGTGGTGGCCCCGGCGCAGCGCCAGATATTGCTGGATATGGCACCAAGCGGGGAAATTTTCGATCTGAAGGTCACCTACTCGAGCCCTCCGGGCGAGAATCTTCACTGGTTCGTGTGCGGCCGTTTCGAAAACATCGGTTTCAGACCGAGGCAAGGCTATCCGGGCGCTAAAAACTTGGCCGGGAATGTCTGCGGCGACCGGGAAAATGGACGGTTTCAACTCGCCGCGACCCAGGCTGAAATCGAACTGCCCGAGGTATTTCGGAATCCGAGCGGCCTGACTGCACTGGAGGGTGATTTCCACTGGCATCGGGACAACGTGGCCTGGACCTTCCGCGGCGAAGGGATCAAAACCGTCAATCCGGTGCTGGCGGCCGAGTCCAGGATGTTCCTGCGAATTCCGCTTGCGGAGGGAGAGCCTTTCCTCGATTGGCAGGCCGCGTTCGAAAATGTCGATGCGACTGCCGTGCATCGCTATCTGCCGGTGAATGTACTGAAAAAGCCCTTGATCGACTGGTTGGATGCCGCGTTTCTATCGGGCACGGTCAGTCATGGCGGGGCATTGTTTCGAGGACCGGTCACGGCTTTTCCGTTTCGCGGCGGCGAGGGTGTGTTCGAGACGCTGTTTTACACGAAAGATGTGGTTTTGTCCTACCACCCGGATTGGCCGGTCATCCATACGGAAGTCGCCGAAGTACGATTCTTTCAGGCCGGAATGAGCATCCGCGGGGAACAAGCCAGTATATCGGGAACCAGGGTCGAGGATGTCTGGGTCCGGTCCGCCGATTTCGAACTCGATGACTATCTGACTATCACGGGCAGTGCCGGAGGAACTCTCGAGCAAAGCATCCGATTCATCAATAGTTCTCCGCTCGGACCGCTGTATAAGCCCTTGCTCGAATTTGTTTCGATGCGCGGCGACAATCGGGTCGAGATCGAATTGAAGGTGCCGGTCGCCGCGGCGGTCGACGATGTCGTCGTGAACGGGAAGCTTGCGCTGAAACAGGCCCGCTTGGATGCATTCGGGATGGAGATGGATCGAATTAATGGAACCTTGGATTTCAGCCGGGACCGGATCCAGGGAAAAGGCATCCGAGGGGTCTTGCTGGACTCCCCGGTACGGGTGAAGATAGCCGACAACGATCGTGGTCTGGCGGTGCAAATTAGAGGCTCGGTGGCGTTGGATTCGCTTGCCGGGCGTTTTCCTTCCGGGTTCTGGGAATTCTTCGACGGCGCATCGGACTATTCGATGGATCTGCAGATTCCGAAGCTCAGCGAAAGGCTTTACGCGGATGTCGATCTGCGCTCCGATCTGAGCGGGATCGCGATCAGGTTGCCGGAACCGATGCAAAAGCGGGCGATGTTGCCGCGTAAGTTTAATCTGACAATGCATCTGGAACCCGGTCGGGCCGTTCCCCTCGATCTTGTGTACGGGGCGATCGGCCTAGCTCACCTGAAATTCTGGAAAAAGAAGGAGGGATTTGCTCTGGAACAGGGGATGATCCGACTGGGCCGGGTCTTAGGGGCTGAAGCGGCGAAGAACGGTCTGAGTATAGTCGCGGGCCTGGAAAGGTTCGACCTGGCACCCTGGAATACTTTCCTGGCTTCGCTGAAGCGAAACGCAATCCCGGATGCGGCCGCCGTGAATCGGGTCGATATTCGGATCGCTGAATTGATGGTGGGAGATCTCGATCTCGGCCCCTTTACTTTGAAAATGTATCGCAACAACGGGGTTTGGGACGGATTTACCGAAAGCAGCCTGGCGAGCGGACAATTCACCGGAAAAACGAACGATCAAAACGCTCCGGGTTTAAACCTGACCTTCGAGTATCTGAGAATTCCGGAACAGGATGGCTTGCAGGAAAAAAATCCGAAGGAGAAAGTGCATTTCGATCCCGGAAGTATTGTCGACCTGAAACTCCGCGCCGAGCATTTCTTCTGGAAAAAAGTGGATTATGGAAAGCTGGACATCGCGACCAGCCGGCAACCTCATGGAATGAAGATCGATTCTTTGAATCTTCGCGGGAATGGACTGGACCTGAATCTTTCCGGATTCTGGACAGCGTCCGAATCGACCGACCGGACTTTTATTTCCGGGAACCTGACAATCGATGATCTGGGACAATTTTTAACCAGGCTGGGTAAATCGGACGTGATCAGAGATTCCAACGTGCGTTCGAACATCACGCTCGAATGGAAGGATCCACTCTACGACCTGAATTTTGAAACGCTGTCTGGAAATGCGCAGGTTGAGTTTGGATCGGGGCGTCTGTTGACGGTGGAACCGGGGTTCGGCCGCTTGTTTGGTGTGTTCAACCTGGATGGATTGAAAAATCTATTGTTGTTCGATTTTGGCAAGCTGTTCGGTCAGGGGCTCGCATTCGAAGGGGTCGAGAGCGCCTTTCTTTTGACCGAGGGCCGTGCGACAATTAATCGCCTGACCATCGACGCGGTGCCGGCTGAAATAATCGTCGCCGGCGAAATTGATCTGGTTCGAGAGCAGTTCGACGATGTGGTTACGGTCGTGCCCAAGGGAGTCGTTGCGGCCGGAGCCTCTATGCTGCTGACTCAGGAACTTCCAGGTGCCGCGGTCGATGGTCTGATTAACCGTCAGTATCAGGTCACGGGTAAATGGGATAATCCCGAGATTGTTCGTCTTCCCGGAACCGGAAAGCCGTTATAGATCGATGCTGGGTGGTTCCAATAACGGGCTGTAACGCGCTGGCGGGCTTCTTCGGTATTCGAAACTTGAGTCCCGCGTCCCGTGCAAAGAGTTTCGTCACGGGTTGAAACCGAAAAACTAACCTGAAAAGCTATGAAAAAATGTGCCGCCATTCAAATGGCTTCGAGTCCGAATTTGGAAGCCAATCTGATCGAGGCCGAACGATTGATCCGTGCGGCATCCGGGGCGGGCGCCGAGTTGCTGGTACTGCCCGAAAACTTTGCCTTGATGGGAATGACAGAGTTTGACAAACTGGATCATGGTGAAATCGATGGCGAAGGCGTGATCCAGAAGTTTTTGGCTGAAATGGCGCTGCGCTATGCAGTCTGGATCGTCGGAGGGACCATTCCGATTAAGTCCTCGGTTCCGCGCAAAGTCCGCGCCAGTTGTCTGGTGTTTGACGACGAGGGCACGCGGGTCGCCCGCTACGATAAGATCCATCTGTTCGACGTCAACGTCCCCGGGACCGATGAACGGTATCGTGAATCGGATACGATCGAGGCCGGAACCCGGCCGTTGGTTTTGGATACTCCATTCGGTCGCCTCGGGCTCGCGGTCTGCTACGATCTGCGGTTTCCGGAACTGTTTCGGAAGATGCTGTCCGGCGGGGTCGAACTGATCGCGATACCGTCGGCATTCACCGCAAAAACCGGGCTTGCCCACTGGGAGATTCTGGTTCGCGCCCGGGCCGTCGAAAATCTTTGTTACGTGATCGCCCCGAATCAGGGCGGATTTCACCTGAACGGGCGGCAAACCTACGGCAGGAGTATGAT
>JBOICY010000080.1:0-35984 GCA_050740335.1 Methylococcales bacterium
GTCGATGCGGGCTCCCGAGCAGGAATCGCAATTTTGTCGATACGATCGTGGCGTATTGGTTTTTTGCTGGCCGGTCCGCTACAGCCAGCCGGGTCTCCGCGGCTTGATCAACATCACGCGTTGGGAACTCTCGTTCCGTCCACCGGCTCTCCAATGCCCGAACCGTCTGCAGGCGGCTCTTGACATGAAATGTCAAGGTCGCATCGACCGCGTCCAATAATGCATCGGAATACCGGCCCGTGACCACCGAGCGGACCGGCCGGTAAGGATCGGGCTCGTGATTCAGTAACGCGAAACAGCGCTCGTTCGCATCAGGAACGATCTGTCCGCTCATACAATAATACAGACTCGCGCCTATCCCGTACACATCGGTCCAGGGTCCTTGATTTCCTCTGCTCGAATATTGCTCATAGGGAGCAAATCCCGGTGTGAACACCACGACCAGCGAACGGGTCATTTCGCCAAGCGCCACCCGGGCGGAACCGAAGTCGATCAACATCGGACTCGAATCGGCGCGCAGGTAAATGTTGTGCGGTTTGATGTCCCGGTGCAGCAGACCATTCTCATGCACCGCACGCAAGCCGTCCAGGACCGGCAAAAAGATTGCCTTGAGATCTTGTTCTTCGAGGCCGTACCCGTGACGCTCGAGATAATCCTGCAGACTTTGCCCCCGCTCGTAGTCCATCACCAGATAAGCCGAATTATTCGCTTCGATAAAACGCAGCACGCGCACGATATTCGGATGGTTGAAGCGCGCGAGGTTTCGCGCTTCGGCGACAAACCGTTTCAAGCCCCACTGGTACAGCTTTTTGTCCTGCTCGCGATTCGATTTGACGACTACCGTGGAACCGCCTTCCCGCACCGCAAATTCCTGTGGCAGATATTCTTTAATCGCGACCGGCCTCTGCAGGAGTCTGTCACGGGCCAGATAGGTAATGCCAAAACCTCCGTGTCCCAACAACGACTCGATCGTATAGGCATCCAATTCATAGCCCGGCGGCAAGGCATTTTTATGGTCGATCAGGTTCATCGTTGTAGTGTTGTGTTGCGCGTTTCTTCCGGATTAATCCCATTCAAATTATAACCTCATCCGGTTTATGGTCGTCCGGACCTTGGGGCACCGATTGCAAAAACGATGGTCTATCGGCAGGACTTCGCCGAAACAACGCACAAAAAGACCGTGAAAGCCTTGATCATCGTTTCATTCCTGCTCGCCGTGGCCGGCGCGTCAATCTGGTATTACACTCGGCCCGAGCCGATTGAGGTCAGGCTCCACACGGTAGAAACCGGGACCGTCAAATCGACTGTATCCAATACCCGGGTCGGTACGGTCAAGGCTTGCAGGCGGGCATACCTCGCACCCGCGACCGGCGGACAGGTCGCCGAACTCGCGGTGCAAGAAGGCAGCGGTGTTCGTCGGGGGCAGATCCTCATGACAGTCTGGAACCAGGACTTGCGCGCACAGATCGATCTGGCCCGAGCCGACGCAACAGCCGGCCTTGCGCGAGCGGAGGAAATCTGCGCGATCGCGGCCGGCGCCAGGCGCGAAGCGGATCGATTGCTGAAGCTGCGGCAGCACAGTGAGATCGTTTCCGAGGAAATCGTGGACACCCGGGTCACCGAATCGGAATCCAGAGCCGCGGCGTGCAGGGCCGCGAAGGCTGCAATCGCGGTGAATGAGGCGCGCATTGAAGCCGCCGAGGCGGTTCTGGAACGCACGCTGGTCAAAGCGCCCTTCGATGGGGTCGTGGCCGAAGTCAATGTCGAACTGGGCGAGTTTGTAACCCCTTCCCCTCCTGGCATCCCGACCCTTCCCGCGATCGATCTGCTGGATTTTGGCTGCCTCTACATTTCGGCACCGATCGATGAAGTCGACGCTCCCGCGATCAAAACCGGCATGCCGGCCTGTGTATCGCTGGATGCATTCGCCGAAAAACGCTGCTCCGGCAGGGTCCGCCGGATTGCCCCCTATGTGCAGGACAAAGAAAAACAAGCCCGAACCGTGGAAGTGGAAGTCCAGATCGAGAATCCGGAAGAACTGAAGGGTCTGCTGCCGGGTTACAGCGCCGACATCGAAATCCTGCTCGATATCAAGGAGAACACCTTGCGCATCCCGACTGAAACCATCCTCGAGGGGAATCGCGTGCTGATCTACCGAGACGGCGAACCGCTCTCGGAGCGCCGCTTCGAATCGGGCCGGTCGAACTGGGATTACACCGAAGTCCTGTCCGGAATCGAAGCAGGCGAAACGGTGGTCGTGTCAATCGGCAAAGAAGGAGTGAAAGACGGCGCCGATGTCGTACCCGAAAGCCCGGAGCCGTCCGAGTGAGCGCGGCCATGATCCGATTGCACGGAATCAATCGGGATTTCAAGGTCGGGGACCAGATCGTGCACGCGCTTAAACAGGTGGATCTGGCGGTCGATGCCGGGGAATACGTTTCGGTGATGGGACCCTCGGGTTCCGGCAAGTCCACCCTGCTGAACACTATTTCGTTGCTCGACCGCCCCAGTTTCGGAACCTACGAGCTGAACGGAAAGAAGGTCACGGATCTGTCCGATCAGGAACTCGCGCGGGCGCGGCGAGAAAATATCGGCTTCGTGTTCCAGTTTTTTCATCTGATCGCTCGACTCACCGCCGCGGAGAATATAGAGATGCCTTTGATTCTGGCTGGAATCGATCGGAGTCTGCGCAAACCAAGAGTCGAACAGGCGATCGCGGCCTATGGACTCGGCAACCGCGCCGAGCACCGGCCGGACCAACTCTCGGGCGGCCAGCGGCAAAGAGTCGCGATCGCTCGCGCCACGATCATGCGGCCCGGGATCATTCTCGCGGACGAACCGACCGGCAATTTGGACCGGCACTCCGGAATCGAAATCGTCGATCTGCTGGAACGGCTGAATCGCGACGGCGTAAGCCTGCTCGTGGTCACCCACGATCCGGTGCTGGGCCAGCGCGCGGCGCGCCGGATCACGATGGTCGACGGTGCGATCGTTTCCGATTCGCAATCGAATTCAAAGCCATTGACGGGCTAAACCGATGCGCGCGGCGGATGGTTTGGTTCTGGCCACAAAATCGATTCGCTCGCAGCGCCTGCGCTCTGCGCTGATTCTGATCGCGATGGCGATCGGGGTCGCCGCGGTGATTGTATTAACCGCATTGGGCGAGAGCGCGCGCCGGTATATTACTGGAGAGTTCTCCGCGCTCGGCACCAATTTGCTGATCCTATTGCCCGGTCGCTCCGAAACCACCGGCGGCCAACCGCCGCTGCTCGGTGAAACGCCCAGGGATTTGACACTCGACGATGCCCTGGCCTTGCTGCGCAGCCCGTATATCGCAAGAGTCGCACCGATCGTGATCGGTTCGGCGCCAGTCTCGGGCCGGCAGCGTGAGCGCGAATCCAATATCATGGGCTCGACCGCGGATTTGCTTAGGGTACGCCATCTGAATCTGGCTCAAGGCCGCTTCCTGCCCGAAATCCCCGCGCAGCGCGCGTTGCCGGTTTGTGTGATCGGCCAGACCATCCAAAGCGAACTGTTCGGCTCGCGGCCGGCGCTCGGACAGTGGCTGCGCATCGGCGACCGGCGCTTTCGCGTGATCGGCTCACTCGCCGCCGAGGGTCAATCGATCGGGGTCGATTTCGACGAGATCGTGATTATTCCGGTGGCCTCCGCGCAGGCATTATTCGACTCACCCGCGCTGTTTCGGATTCTCGCCGAGGCGAAAAGCCGCGGCGCGACAAAGTCCGCCATCGAAGATATCAACCGGACCATCGAGGAACGCCACGAAGGGGAGAACGACGTGACCGTGATTACCCAGAACAGCGTGGTCAATACCTTCGATGTCATCCTGACCAAACTCACGCTCGGCATAACCGGCATCGCGGCAATCAGTCTCGCGGTCGCGGGTATCCTGATCATGAACGTGATGCTGGTCAGCGTATCCCAAAGGACCTCCGAGATCGGCCTGTTGAAAGCGCTCGGCGCGGCCTCAATCCAGCTAAAGCTCTTGTTTATGGCCGAAGCGGCTTTGCTGTCCATCACGGGCGCCGCGGCGGGCTTGATCGGAGGCTATGCGGGCGCATTTTCGATCGGGCGGCTCTACCCCGCTTTTCCGATCACGATTCCGGCCTGGGCACCGCTTGCGGCCTTGGCGATGGCCTTGGTGACCGGCTTGCTGTTCGGCGTGCTTCCGGCCGCGCGAGCCGCGAAACTCGATCCGGTCGAAGCATTGGCCAAACGCTGAAGATGCAAACCGCCGATTTAATCCGCTTTTCGTTCCGGTCGATCACGGCCTCCCCGGCCAGATCCGGACTGACCGCGCTCGGCATCCTGATCGGAATCACCGCGGTCGTACTGCTGACCTCGATCGGGGAAGGCATCCACCGCTTCGTGCTGTCCGAATTCACTCAGTTCGGAACCAACCTCGTCGCGGTTACGCCGGGCAAACGCGAAACCTTCGGGATTTCCGGGGCGACCATCAGCAACGTGCGTCCCTTGTCCTTGAACGACGCGGACGCGCTGAGCAGGCTGGATCATATCATCGCGCTCGTGCCGGTCGTGCAGGGCAACGCACGCATCGAGTCCGGCAGAAAAAGCCGTCGCACGACAATTCTCGGGGTCGGATCCAAGGTTCCGGAAGTCTGGAAAATGAATGTCGCAACCGGAAATTTCCTGCCTGACGACGATCAGCGCATGGCCCGGGCTTATGCAGTGCTCGGCAGCAAGCTCAGGAGCGAGTTGTTCGGCGACGACAACCCGCTCGGCCAGCGAATTCGGGTCGGTGAAGACCGCTATCGGGTCATCGGCGTGATGCAAGGCAAAGGCCAGATGCTCGGATTCGACCTGGATGATACGGTTTATATTCCGGTCGGCCGCGCGCTGGAACTGTTCGACCGCGAAAGCGTCATGGAAATCGACCTGCTGTACGAAGCCGGGATCTCGGCCGAACACGCGGCCGCCTCGGTCAAACGTTTGCTCAAAAGCCGGCACGGCAGCGAAGATTTTACCCTGATCACACAACAGCAAATGCTGGAAATCCTCGATTCGGTCCTCAACATCCTCACGCTCGCAATCGGCGCGTTGGGCGGTATTTCCCTGCTCGTGGGCAGCGTCGGAATCCTGACCATCATGACCCTGTCGGTTTCCGAGCGGGTTTCCGAAATCGGCCTGTTCCGGGCCATCGGCGCCGAACGCAAACACATACTCGGCATGTTTCTCGGTGAAGCGATCGCGCTGAGCGCGGCCGGCGGCGTGTGCGGGGTGGCGTTCGGAATCCTGCTGGTCGAGCTGATCGCCTGGCTGCTTCCGGCACTGCCGGTCAGGCTCGCGTGGCACTATCTGCTCCTCGCGTTCGCTCTGTCCGTGCTGATCGGCATGATCGCCGGAGTCACACCCGCGCTCCGGGCCGCGACACTCGATCCGCTGGAGGCGCTCAGGACGGAGTAGAGCGAGGAGCGAAAGCTGGTTTTCGTTCGGAAACGAACGAAAAGTATCCAGGCTCACAATGAGCCCGTGGTTTCGATGGCTTTAAGTCATAGAAAATGTAAGGAACCGGCAAATCACATTATCCGGATGCTCCTAGGGCAAGCGGCTCGATTTAACTAACGTTCGGACTCCGAACGCGAATGTTCGATCGAAGTCCCTGCGGAACGAAATGGGAACGGAACCGGTTGTTCCACCGGATCGTCAAATGTTTCAGAGATATCCTGTAGGTGGAACCATGGATGGGTTCCACCGTATGGAAAACCATGGACGGTTTCCGTCGTATGGGGACCCTGGACGGATTCCACCGTATGGGAACCGACCCCCCGAACCCATTTGCGTTCGCAAAGATTGGTGCGATGGTCCGGGCGTCGGTTTGCTGTCCGGCGCAGGGATTGGCTACGATTCCTACGATTCCGGTCGAATAAACCTACATTCTGATCACCCGCCAACCCAGCAGGCCGATGCCGAACAAGAACAGTATACCCGGTTCCGGCACAGCCCCCGAGCCGCCACTGATCGTCAAATTACTGTAGAAGTAGATCGATTCCTGACTGTCCGGGTCGGTTTGCGTCAGATAAAATCCAGAGACGGGCGGAATCTGAGCAATCAGAAAATTCAACGTCGCGACTTCTCCCGGGTTCAGTAGAAATCCCCACGCCAAAGACATGGCGACATCATCCGGCGAACCGGCAGGCACGCCGTTGCTGTTATCCAGCGTTCCATTCGTAAAGTTGCTGAAAATATCGCCGAATACGAATCCGGGCTCGTCGATCTCCCAGCTTTGACCCGCGACCGGACTGCCTTGAACGCTCCCGTATTCATTAAAAAACGTGTTGATCGCTTCATCGATTTCATGATCCACATAAAAACCGGCGGAATGCGAGCCGGCTCCACTGATGGTGAACATGATGCTTCCAAGCCCGGTGCCGAAATCAAATCCCGAGGAATTGACGCTGCCCGGTAAATTACCCGCGCCGAGCGCGCCACACGGACCCAGGTTACACACCGTGTTCCCGTCGAGTTTCACCCCCCCAATCGAAAAGCACTGGAACCGCATGTGCGGGCATCGTGCAGAGCGCAGCCAAAGCCGCCCAAAGGAATAGCCATTTTTCTCATCGTATTCTCCGAAGTTGCCAGAATGCTCCACTCATCCGTCTAAACAGGACTCGGTCCGCTTAAACCCTAACCGATCGAACGCGGACCTTATTCAAACCAGGCATAAAATATGCTGGTTCCATAAATATCAGAAAAATCATTAATATGCAACAAACAAACTGGCATTCTGGGGTTTTTAACGCCTTGACTGTAAATTTTACTGACAGGATCAGCAGCCCCCAGCGGTGGAACCCATCCCTGGTTCCACCCTACCCCATTCCGAAGAAAACTGTCAGAATTTTTTACAGTCGTCCGGACCCCATTTTGTCGAGTTCGATCGGGTGGTAGGTGGTAGGGTGGAACCATGGACGGGTTCCACCGTAGGGAAAACCATCGACCGATTCCACCAAATGGAAAACCATGGACCGGTTCCGCGCCATGGGCAACCCCAGACGAATTCCACCCCGGGGAGAACCTGTTTTTCGGCTTCCGTCGAAGCGGAATTCCCACCGCCGCCGCGGGTATTTTCGGCGAGGATTATACCAGGAATGCGATGCCGCAATTGCCGGATTGCCTGTCAGGATTTTTTACAATCGACTCATGCGAATTTCGGTGGATGCGCTGGATTATTATTAGCGCTCTGAAAATAAATAAGAAATTTGACTCGAGCACAAATATTGCCTTACTATTCAATGGTCGTGTGCAGTCCTAAAAGAACAATCGCCTAACTGTCCGTCGCTCGCAATCGCACAGGAGTAAACGGACCTTCGGCACAACCGGCCGGTATTTCGCCCTGAGGGGGGGTTGGAAATGAGCGGGATGGATTTCACGAACACAGTCTTCTGCCGGGTCATGGCGCGGATCCTGATTCTGACCATGACACTGCAAGGCTTCCCAGTGCTGGCTGCACCGCCCCTACCCGACGCGGGGCCCGATCAGATCATCGACAAGACCGAGACGAATGGCGGCCACATTATTCTCGATGGAAGCGGATCGTTCGACCCCGACGCGGACCCGCTGAGTGATCAATGGCTTGGCCCTTTCGGCGCCTTGTTCGGTTCAATCGCGCCGGCTTTTGTACCGGAAGGCCTGTCGACCGTCTCGCTGCTCGTGGATGACGGGACCGTCACCGCGGGACCGGATACCGCAACCGTCGAAGTGCTTCCATGCTTTACGATCGACGGGCGGGCCAAGCCCGGCAAGGTGCAGGTGACTTGGCCGCCGCAGCCCTCCGCGCAGCAATATGAGATCTACCGCTCTCCGGCCAGCGCTCCTTCCAATTTCGTCAAAATCGGCCAGACCCCATCGGGCTATTCGACTTACCTCGACGATCCGGTGGTCAATGAAATTACCTGGCTCTACCAGGTCAACGCGGTCTCGGCGACCGGCAGTTGTTTTTCGAGCGTAGCGAGTACCCACCCGACCGTGAGCCGCGTGCTCGGTCTGAATTACACGCCGGTGATCTACTCATCGCCGATCACGCAAGGCTACCAGGGCATCGTTTACAATTACGATGTCCAGGCCACCGACCCGAACCGGGATCCGCTGACCTTCAACCTGGTGAACAGTCCGTCGGGCATGACCATCGACCCGTTCAGCGGCCTGATCCATTGGATACCCGGCGCGACCGGGACCTACCGGATAACGGTGGAAGTCAGCGACGCGCGCGGCGGCGTGGACAGCCAAAGCTTCGATCTCAAGGTGGACCTTCCGGCCACCCCGAACCGCGCCCCGAGCGCAAATGCCGGGCCCGACCAGACGGTCCGGATTGGGGATCCGGTCACCTTGGACGGCAGCGGATCGACCGATCCGGAAGGCAGCCCGCTGACTTATTTCTGGACTTTCGCGAGCATGCCGTCCGGCAGTACCGTGTTCCTCTCCGATCCCACGGCGGTCAATCCGGTGTTCACGGTCGATCTGGCCGGCAGTTATGTGCTGGAACTCGTGGTCAACGACGGACTGAAAAACAGCGCGCCGGACCGCGTGACGATCACCACCGTGAATTCCCCGCCGGTCGCGGATGCCGGTCCGGACCAGACGGCCCAGGTCGGTGATCGAATCCAATTGGATGGCAGCGCTTCCAGCGATGTGGATGGCGATCCCCTGACCTATCGATGGTCCCTGACGAGTCCGGCCGGCAGCCATGCCGCATTGTCCGACCCGACCGCGGTGATGCCGGCATTCGATATCGATCTGCCCGGAACCTATGCAGCCCGGCTGATCGTAAACGACGGCGTTCACGACAGCCTCCCGGACATCGTCCTGGTGACCACCAAAAACACCCCGCCCGTGGCCAATGCGGGCGCGGATCAAACCGTTCTGGTCGGGCAACCCGTGAACCTGGACGGAAGCCACTCCAGCGATGTCGACCGGGGGACCCGCTGACTTATCGGTGGTCGCTGATCACTGTACTCGCAGGAAGCCACGCGGCATTGTCCGGCACCGGCCTGGTCAATCCGAGCTTTACCGTCGACCTGCCGGGCATCTATGTCGTGCAACTGATCGTGAATTACGGCACCGATGACAGTGTCCCGGACACCGTGGTCATCAGCACCGCGAATTCGCGTCCGGTCGCGGATGCCGGAGCGGACCAGAATGCGCTGGTTGGCGATACCGTGACCTTGGACGGCAGCGCTTCGAGCGATGCGGACGGTGATGCTTTGACCTTCCACTGGTCTTTGCTCAGCGTTCCAGCCGGCAGCACGGCGGTTCCGAGCGACCCCAACGCGGTCCGTCCGACCTTTCACGCCGCCCTGGCCGGAACCTATATTGCCCAACTGATTGTGAATGACGGCACGGTCGACAGCGCCCCGGATACCGTGACGATTGTCGTGAACAACCGTGTACCGCCTGCCAATCAAGCGCCGTCCATCACCTCGACGCCAGTAACAACTGCAAGCGTGGGCCAGCCGTACAGCTACGACGTGGACGCCACCGACCCCGATGCGGGAGATGTGCTGACTTATTCGCTCACGACCGCTCCGGCGGGCATGGCGATCGATCCGGGCACGGGTTTGATTACCTGGACGCCCGATACCAGTCAGACAGGTGTTCAGCCAGTGACGGTCCGGGTGCAGGATCCGGGTGGGTTGTTCGATGTTCAGACGTACTCGGTCACGGTTGCGGCACCGCCGCCACCGACCAATCAGGCGCCGACTATCATCTCAACGCCGGTAACGAGTGGAAGCATCGGCCAGCCGTACAGCTATGATGTCGACGCCACCGACCCCGATGCGGGGGATGTGCTGACCTATTTGCTCACGACCGCGCCCGCGGGCATGACGATCGATCCGGCCACGGGTTTGATCGCCTGGACGCCGATTTCTCCGGGAATCTATCCGGTCGTCGTGGAAGTCCGCGATCCCGGCAATCTCTCCGCGACACAAAGTTTTGATGTGGTGGTGAGTACGGGCGGGCCGGGCAATCAGGCGCCGTCGATTTCCGTCGTGCCCGACTTCGTGCACTGGCAGCAGACGCACCCGACGGGTACGCTGCCGACCGCGCGCGCGTTCACGGGCGCGATGCCTTATGACGCGATCAACGATCGATTGATCCTTTTTGGTGGTAACGACACCACGTACTGGTCGCCTCACCTGCATGAAGTCTGGGTACTGGAGAATGCCACCGGTGCATCCGGTAGCCCCAATTGGAAACAGCTATCGCCCTCGGGTACTCCACCCGTCGGTCGCTCGGTCGCGGCGGTCGCTTATGACTTCACGGCCAACCGGTTGATCGTGCATGGAGGTCAGAACCAGAGCAACTCATTGGGCGACACCTGGGTCCTCACAAACGCGAATGGAATGGGCGGTACTCCGCAATGGCTACAGCTTCCTTCCTCCGTAAATCGTATCCAGCCGGGTTCGGCCTACGATCCCGCGAGCAATCGGCTGATCGTGTTTGGCGGAGCTGCCGGTACCAATAAAACTGTTGTAAACGATGTCACGATTCTGATCGATGCGAATGGCATCGGCAATCCGCAATGGATTACCTTGTCGCCGGGCGGGGTTCCGCCTGCGCCACGCGAGGCGGTCATGGAGACCACCTATGACCCGATCCACAACCGGCTGATCGTTTTTGGTGGCCATACGCCCCTCGATGACAACTTCAATGATGTCTGGGTCTTGACGGACGCGAACGGGCTCGGCGGCACACCGACATGGATCGAACTCACGCCAACCGGTACGCCTCCGTCACCGCGCAGCAAGGGGCCCGTGACCTATGATGCGAACAGCAACTCGCTGATCGTATTCGGCGGTTTGAAGGTCAATCAGAAGCTTGCGAATCCGCGCGATTATGACTCGTTCAACGAAACCTGGATTTTGACAAATGCCAACGGCATCGGCGGGACGCCCTCGTGGACCATGCTGAATCCGCCAGCACCATTGCCGGCGCCGCGTGTGTTCGGATCCGCGGGATATTCGCCGGCAACCAATCGGATCGTAGTCGCTATGGGCGCTTTCTATAACAATACCCCGACCTATCCCTATTTCAACGATACCTGGGTCCTGCAGAACGCCTCTGGCAACTGCACCGCGAATCAGCCGTGTAATTACGATGTCGACGCCACCGATCCCGACGCGGGCGACACCTTGACCTATTCGCTGACCCAGGCGCCGCCCGGCATGGTCATCGATGCGACGACGGGGCAGATCACCTGGACACCGGCACCGGCGCAGACGGGCAACAATTCCGTGACGGCGACGGTCACCGATCACGGCGGCCTCACGGCATCCCAGACTTTCACGGCGACTGTTGAAGGCGTCGCCGTGCCGAATCTGAAAGGCTTGGCACCGGCCTGGGCGGATGCCCAATTGCGAGCCGCGGGGCTGACTACCGGAGCGAAGAACAGTCTCGGCGGGGATATCACGCTTGATTTTAATACGCTGCCGAGTCAGCAGGGTTGGACTTACTCTTCGGATCCTGGTGTTACCGAACAGGTGGTATTCTCTATTGGTGGCGTGGCGTTGCATCAAGATACACTTGGAATTGGCGCGAGGTTTGCCGGTTACCTGGCGCCTGATCCCAATAATGTTCGCCTGCCTTTTGCCATAGGAGTACGAGCAAGGGTATTGGCTGAACAAACTGGTAGCACAACCAATCACTATGGCTTCGATTTTCACTATTACAATAGTGATGGGCAGTGGGGTGTTGGTTTGGGAACGAGTGATCTCGGGGCTGAGCACCTCGGAGGAAATTCAATCATCAGCCACTTCGATGCAACAATTTTTCGTGACTATCGGCTTGAGGGAGTGTTTGGAGCTTCGTATCGGGTCCTCGTGGATAACATTGAAGTCGGTGCCGGTCCACGTCGAGCGACTCCGATAAACCCACCACAGCTATTTCTCGGAGATACGACACGGGGAGCAAACGCTATTGCCGAAGTTTTGGCCTATTCCTTCACTCAACCCCGGGTGGTCACTCAAAACCCCGCTCCCGGCACTTTGTTAAAACTCGCCGACCCCGTCGACCTCGACATCCAGGAAGGCCCCGCGACCGAAACCGTGCCCGCCGTAGTCGGACTCCCGCAATCGATGGCGCAAACGGATATCACCGCGGCCAACCTGACGGTCGGCAGCGTTACGATCGCGTCCAGTACGACCGTCCCCGTGGGTTCCGTAATCAGCCAGAAACCGGTCTCGGGGACCCACATTCTCCCGAACTTCCCGGTGGATCTGGTGGTCTCGGGTATCTCGAACAACCATGCGCCGGCGATTCAATCGACGCCGGTAACGAACGCGACGGTCGGACAGGCTTACAGCTATCCAGTCGCCGCCACCGACCCCGATGCGGGAGACGTGCTGACTTATTCTCTCCCGACCGCCCCTTCCGGTATGACGATCGACCCGGCGGCAGGCTTGATTACCTGGACGCCAATCGCCAATCAGGCAGGCACCCAATCGGTCACGGTCCGGGTGCAGGACCAGGGCGGACTGTCCGCGGTTCAGACCTACTCGGTCACGGTTTCGCCGGCGCCGGCCAATCAAGCGCCGACCATCACCTCGACCCCCGTGCCCACGGCCACGGCCGGGCAGCTTTACAGTTACGACATCGACGCGACCGATCCCGATGCGGGCGACGTGCTGACCTATTCGCTGGTCGCGGGTCCGAGCACCCTGACCGTCGATCCGGCCAGCGGTCTGGTGCAGTGGACGCCGACCGCGGCTCAGGTCGGCGTGCATAGCGGCATCACCGTGAAGGTCACCGACTCGGGCGGTCTGTCGGCGAGCCAGACCTTTACGATCACGGTCCAGTCCGGCAATCACCCGCCGGCCATCACCTCGACGCCGCCCGCGACCGCCACCGAAGCACAGCTTTACACCTATGCGGTATCGGCCACCGATCCCGATCCCGGTGACGTGCTCGGCTACAGCCTGACCACGGCCCCGACCGGCATGACCATCGCTCCGGCCAGCGGCCTGATCAACTGGACTCCGACCAGCGCCCAGATTGGCGTTCACACGGTCGCGGTTCAGGTCAAGGATCAGGGCGGCGCGACGGTGACCCAGACCTATACGCTTACGGTGGTCGCGGCGAACGTGACGGTGCCGAATGTCGCCGGACTCACCCAGGCCGCGGCGCAGACGGCACTCGTGGCGGCCAATCTCCAGGCCGGCAATGTCTCGACGGCCTTCGATAACAGCGTGCCCTCGGGCCAGGTGATCAGTCAACAGCCTCTGGCCGGCGCCTCCGTCCCGAAGGGAAGCAGCGTGAACCTGGTGGTCTCGCAAGGACCCGCGCCGGTGACCGTGCCCTCCGTGGTCGGCCTGATCCGGGCCGCGGCCGATAGCACATTGCTGGCCGCCAACCTGGTAACCGGAAGCGTGACCACGGCATTCAGCGGCACGGTACCGGCCGGTCAGGTCCTCAGCCAGAATCCCGCGGCCGGGGTCCCGGTGCCGAAAGGCAGCGCGGTCGATCTGGTGATTTCGAGCGGGCCGCCCTTGATCGCCGCGCCGAATGTCGTCGGCCTGAGCCAGAACGCCGCGCAGGCCGCATTGCTCGCGGCCAATCTGACTGCCGGCACCGTGAGCACGGCCAGCAGTAACAGCGTGCCGGCGGGTAATGTCATCAGCCAGAACCCGCCAGCCGGAACGGCTGTGGTTCAAGGGACTTCGGTTGACCTCGTGGTTTCCAGCGGTCCGGCGCGGGTCGCGATACCGAATGTCGTCGGCTTGAGCCAGGGCGCCGCGCAGTCCGCGTTGCTGGCCGCCCAACTCACGGTTGGCACCATCACCACGCTCAGCAGCAACAGCGTACCGGCGGGACAGGTCATCAGCCAGAATCCGCCGGCCGGCATGCTCGTGACCGCCGGCACGGCGGTCGATCTCGTGGTTTCCAGCGGTTCGCCCGCGGCGAACTACGCCAGCATCCTGGTGAGCCCGGCCAACGCCATCCTGCTGACCGGACAAACCCTGAGCTATTCAGCCGTTGGCATCTTCAGCAACGGCACCAGCGAGGCGCTGACCACGCCGCCGGTTTGGACCAGCGGCAATCCGGCCGTGGCCGCGATTGATGCGACCGGTCTGGTGACCGCGCTCGCCGCGGGAACCGCCAATATCAGCGCGCGCTCGGGCAACGTCACGGGCACGGTGACGCTGACGGTGGTCACCGCGAATTCGAGCGACCAGACAATTCCGACCGTGGCGATCAGCGCCCCGCTTGACGGCGCCAGCATCACCGCCCCGACCGACATACTCGGCACCGCGACGGACGCGAATTTCGTCCAATACGAACTCGCGATCTCCCCGGTCGGGCAGAACCAGTTCACCGTGATCGGCGGCGCCGCGCTCCCGATCGCGAGCGGCAAGCTCGGTACGCTCGATCCGACCCTGTTGCTGAACGACCTGTATATTTTGCGCCTGACCGCCGGGGACCAGGCCAACAATACGGCCTACATCGAAATCCAGGTGCAGGTCACGCGCGAGCAGAAGGTCGGCAACTTCACCGTGGCCTTCCAGGATCTCAGCGTGCCGATGGCGTGTCTACCGATCACCGTGACCCGCGTCTATGACAGCCGCGACAAGCAAAAGGGTGACTTCGGCGTCGGCTGGCGCCTCGACGTCAATACCCTGCGGCTCAGGGAGAGCCACCAGATGGGTACCGGCTGGCACGTCGATCTGTTCAATGTACCAGGACCCTTCGGCATCCTGATTCCGACCTATTTTCTGGTCGAAGACACGACCCACAAGGTCAGCCTGACCCTGCCCGACGGCCATGTCGAGGAATTCGATCTGAGCCCGAGCCCGAGCCAGCAGCGCTTGGTCGAAATTACGAATGTCACGGTGAATTACACCGCGCGCCCCGGCACGCTCGGCAGTCTCCAGCCGAACTCCCCGGCCACTTGGGGCCTGAGTGCACCGACCGGTCCCACCGAATTCATCGACTCGAACCTGAACATCTTCGATCCGCCGGGCTACCGTTACACCGCGCCGGACGGCAGCGTCTATCTGATCGACAAGGTCCAGGGTGTACAGAGTGTGCAGTGCAATAACGGCCAGACCCTGAGCTTCGGGCCGAACGGCATCAGCCATTCCGGCGGCAGGAGCGTTGGCTTCACTCGTGACCCGCAAGGTCGCATCACCGCGATCACCGATCCCAACAATAACGCCCACCACTACGCCTATAACCCGAACGGCGATTTGATCGGCCATACCGATCCGGAGAACAACGCCACGACCTTCCAATACGATTTCCGCCACAACCTGCTCGACATAATCGACCCGCGCGGGGTCCGGGCCGTGCGCAACGACTACGACGCCCAAGGCCGGCTGATCAGCACCACCGATCCGGCCGGCAAGGCCATCACCTACCGGCACGACCTGGTCGCGCGCACCGAGACCATCACCGACCGCCTCGGCAATGTCACGGTCCGCGAATATGACCAAGACGGCAATGTGTTGAAGACGACCGATGCGCTTGGCAACGAGACCACCTACACCTACGACGCATTCGGCAACCAGGAGACCAAAACCGATCCGCTGCTTCGGACGACCCAATTCGATTACGACAGCCGCCGTAATGTGCTGGAGGAAACCGATCCGCTGGCCAAGGCCACGAGTTACACCTATACCGCGCTGAACGATGTGCTCACGATCACCGACCCGCTGAATCGGGTCACGAGCAACAGCTACGACACCAGGGGTAACCTGCTGGCCACCACCGATACATCCGGCACGACCGGCTATGCCTATGACACCGGCGGCGTGATCATCGCGAACAGCGGGCTCATGACCGGCAGGACCGATGCGCTCCACAACACGACGACCTACGAGCACGACGCTCAGGGCAACCTGAGCAAGGAGATCGACCCGCTCGGGAACGCCACGACCTATCAATATGATGCGAACGGCAACCGGACCCAAGAAACCCGGACCCGCACCCTTGCCGGCGGCGGCACCGAAACGCTGAGCACCCAATTCCTGTATGACAACAACAACCGGCTGGAGAAAACCATCCATCCCGACGGTTCCACCACCCGGACCGTCTATAACGCGATCGGCAAGCAATCGCAGACCATCGATGCACTGGGCCGGACCACCGATTATCAATACGACACCCAGAGCCGGCTGATCCAGACCACCTATCCGGACGGAACGAGCGAAAGCTCCGCCTATGACGCCGAGGGACGGCGGATTTCCAGCACCGACCGGGCCGGGCGTGTGACCACCTATACCTACGATGCGCTCGGAAGACTCATGGAGACGACTTACCCCGACCTTACCCAGATCAAAACCGCCTACGATGCGGCCGGGCAGGTGGTCTCCACGACCGACGCGCTGGGTCACATCACGCGCTACGAGTACGACGCGGCGGGACGCCGGACCAAGGTCATCGACGCCACGAACAGCCACGCCAATCCCGCGTGCGGCACATCGGGCGTGACCTGCTTCGATTATGACGCGGCCGGCAACCAGACCCAGGTGACCGACGCGAACGGCCACGTGACCCAGTTCGTCTACGACAACGCGAACCGGCGCACTGAGGTGATCTATCCGGATGGCAGCAAGGACAAGACGGCCTATGATGCGCTCGGCCGGCAGACCGGGAAGACCGACCAGGACAACGTCACGACTCAATTTTTTACGACGCGCGGGGCCGTCTGATCAAGGTGACCGACGCGTTGAACCAGGACACGACCTACGGTTACGACGAACTCGGCCAGCAGATCAGCCAGACCGACGCGAACAACCAACCCACGACCTTTGAATATGACTCGATGGGCCGGCGCATCGGCCGCACTTTGCCGTTGGGTCAGACCGAAAGCTTCCAGTATGACCTTGCGGGCAACCTGACCGACAAGACCGACTTTAACGGCAAGGTCACGACTTTTGCCTACGACAGCCTCAACCGGCTCATGACCAAGACCCCCGACCCGAGCTTCGGGGCGCCGGGGGTGAGCTTCACCTACACCGCGAGCGGCCAGCGCGCGAGCATGACCGATGCGAGCGGCCTGACCACCTATACCTACGACAACCGCGACCGGCTGACCGACAAGGACAGTCTGCGGGGCGCGCTGACCTACACCTATAACCTGACCGGCAACCTGGCTTCGATCCGCTCGTCCCACATCGACGGCGTGTCCATCGACTACAGCTACGACACCCTGAACCGGCTCGCAACCGTCACCGACAACAACCTGGCCAATGGGGTGACCGATTATCACTATGACCTGGTCGGCAACCTCGCGGGCTACGATTATCCGAACGGTACTTCGACGGCCTACACCTACAACAATCTGAACCGCCTGACCGATATGAGCGTGGACCAGGCCGGCACCGTGCTGGCCCGCTACACCTACACCCTGGGCCAGACCGGGAACCGCCTGTCGGTGGCCGAACTCGGCGGGCGAAGCGTTGCCTACGCCTATGACGCGCTCTACCGCCTGAAACAGGAGGCGATCACGGGCGGTACGAGCAACGGCCAGGTCGACTATATCTACGACAAGGCCGGCAATCGCCTGAGTCGCACCTCGACGCTCGCGCCAATCGCCAACCAGACCTTCACCTACGACGAAAACGACCGGCTCAACACCGACACCTATGACGCGAACGGCAACACCACGGGATCGAGCGGCAAGACCTACGCCTACGACTTCGAAAACCACCTGAGCAGCCAGAACGGCACCCAGGTCGGAATCGTCTACGACGGCGACGGCAACCGCGCGGCCGAGACTGCGGGCGGGGTGACCACGGAGTATCTGGTCGATACCCTGAACCCGACAGGCTACGCGCAGGTGCTGGAAGAGATCGTCAACGGGCAGGTCGCGACCCGCTATACCTATGGCTCCGACCTGATCAGTCAGAGCCGGAAGGCCGGGTCAATCTGGAATACGCATTTTTATGGCTATGACGGGCATGGGAGTGTGCGGTTTTTGATGGATGGGAATGGGCAGGTGACGGATCGGTATGATTATGAGGCGTTTGGGAATTTGATTGGGGTGACGGGGGGAACAGCGAATAGTTATTTGTATAGTGGGGAGCAGAGGGATTTTGGGTTGGGGTTGGATTATTTGAGGGCGAGGTACTATTCGCATGAACAAGGTAGATTCAGAACACGGGATAGCGTAGCCGGACAAAGTTTTGACCCCCCGAGCCTTCGAGCATCCAACTATACTAAAGTTAACCCTGTAAACTGGTTAGATCCTTCCGGAAACTTCACTCTTAGTGAGCTTACAGCTTCAAGCGAATACAATCTATTCTTCGTGTTCAAAAGCCCGTCAAAGCCGTATTTGCGCTAAAGCGCGCAAAAGAACGGATCGGTCTCGCGGTGGGCATCTTGGAAACAACTTACGCCATATTTCGTCCTGATAAAACTAACTTGGGAATCGAATGGAAAATGAAGTTCCGCGATCCGTTAGACAGACGAGTGAAAGCGACGATTACGATAGCATGTGGTGTGGGTGTTGGTTCTAGCGCTTTATGTGATACGCTCGATTTTACGTTTAGGCCAAGGGCGATACCGAGTGGCGAACTAACAGTCGGGTGGGATTTCGTCAATAATTCGTTCACCCACTCGCTATTTACGCCCGGTATTCCGTTTACAATCGTTGATACATCGTTAGGCGATTTGGAACTCAATCTTGCTCTAAACATCCCAGATAAAACGTTGACTTTGGACTTTGAGTTTACAAGCGCTGGAAATATCCTTCAAACCACAATCGGTATCAATCAGCTGACCGTACCGGACGATCTACAGCGCTATATAACCTTACTACAATAGCCCGCGTAGAAACTATGAAGGACCGCTATCGGATATCCTAACGTTTTTGATCGAAAAAAGAGGATAAACAAATGACAGCGGTGCTTGAAAGAGAAGATAACGCAGCCCGCGTAGGGTGGAACCATGGATGGGTTCCACCATATTGGGTACCACGGACGGGGCGAACCATGGATGGGTTCCACCGAATGGAAACGACCCACGACGCCGGGTGTTCTCGCAACGATTGCTGCGATGATTAGGGTGTCGGATTGTGATTCGGCCTTGGGATTGGCGGATCGCCCTGCGGGCATCCGCCCTACGATTTACTACCATTTACGACGATTTACGATTCCGGTCGGGCAACCACGCGGGGATCCGGCTAGGCTTATGGCATGTCGGATTATCGTCGTTATCGTGTGCCAGGTGGCACATTTTTCTTTACCGTAAACTTGCTGGAACGGCGGCAGGATTTGTTGGTGCGGCACATCGATGCGCTGCGCGAAGCGGTGCGAGTGACACGGCGGCAGCGGCCCTTCCGCATCGACGCCTGGGTGGTGCTGCCAGATCATCTGCATTGCGTGTGGACCCTGCCGCCGGGCGATGACGATTTCTCGAATCGGTGGAAGGCGATCAAGATCCGTTTCGTCCAGGCGATCCCGCCAACGGAACGACGCTCGAAGGTTCGTGTCACTCGGGGCGAGCGGGGCGTGTGGCAACGTCGATTCTGGGAACATGCGATACGCAATGAACTCGACTACGCGCGCCACATCGATTATGTCCACTGGAATCCCATGAAACACGGTCTCGTGCAACGGCTGGCGGACTGGCCGTATTCCTCGTTCCATCGTTTTGTCCGACTGGGCTTATTATCATCCGATTGGGCGGGCGACATCTCCGAACAAGAACCCGGGCATGGCGAAGCAGAATGATGCGGGACCATGGAAGAACAGAATCGAGTCAGGCCTATCTCAATAGCATTAACCCGCGTAACGGCGAACAAGGGACGTTTTCCCACCGTATGGCAAGCCTTCGCACTGGACGATGGAATGGGTGTAAGCTTACACCGATGTGTGAATACCGAGGATTCTCCATGAACTGCTATGTCGAAATGATCTATGATGAAATTAAGCGATTGCCAGAACCGTTGGTGCGGGAGGTCTATGACTTTGTCCATTTCGTCGAGGCTGCCCATCCGATGAGACGGGACGAATTGTATGCCGACCGTCTGCGTTGATACCAATCTCTGGTTCTAGGCCTTGGCACGTCCAGCTGACGGTGAACAGGGTAAACATCTAGCCGCGCGTGGGTTGATTGGCGGTTTGGAGCAGCCGGTCATTAGGCCGCAAATCATTAACGAACTTTGCGCCAATCTCCCGCGCAAGCGAGCGTGGAACGAACCGGATTTGCAGTCACTCATCGCCGACCTGCATGGCCGCTGTCGTCTTTTTATCCCCGATCCGGATTCCGGATTGGCACGAACTGGCGAGTCGTTTGCGGCAAAGCCATACGCTATCATTCTGGGACAGTTTGATTGTGGCTTCCGCACTTTCGGCAAACTGTGAAATCCTGTTCAGCGAAGATCTGCATCCCGGGCTGCGTATTGGTTCGCTGGATATTTTCAATCCCTATACTTCTCCAGCCAAGCCAGCGTAGGGAGGAACCATGGACGGGTTCCGCCGAATGGAAACGACCCACGACCCCGGGTGCTCCCGCAACGATTGCTGCGATGATTTCGGCGGCGGATTATGATTCGGCGTTGGGATTGGCGGATCGCCCTGCGGGCATCCGCCCTACGATACGATTCCCGCCGGACAATGCAGGGATTTGGCTAGGGGTCAAAAACGCCGTCTCTTTTCGGGAATATCGATATCCCAATGTTAATAGTGTCTGTTAAACTGATCAGCTCACTGGCTATCCTGCCTCTTTGCCGTTCACGATTTGGCGATGCTGAATCTTATTCCAGGAGACCAAAGAAATGGTAGAACTCACTAAACGAATTACTGTTGATATTCAGCAATGCGGTGGCAAGCCTTGCATTCGCAACATGCGAATTCGGGTCAGCGACGTTTTGGATCTGCTCGCCGGCGGATTAACTCCGAAGCAAATAATCGAAGAACTTCCGGACCTCGAATTAGAAGACATTCAAGCGTGTCTGCTTTTTGCGAGCCGGCGGATTGGTCATCCAATGCTTGCGGCGTGATCGTTTGGATCGACGCACAGATCTCGCCGACATTGGCCCGGTGGATTACACAGACATTTGGTTTAGAAGCCCATGCTGTTCGGGATTTGGGTTTTCGGGATGCAAAGGATCATGAAATATTTCACGCGGCACGTCAGGCCAATGCGGTCGTCCTAACGAAGGATAGCGACTTTGTAGATTTGCTCGATCGATTCGGTCCGCCGCCACATATTCTGTGGATCACTTGCGGCAATACTTCCAATGCACATCTTATGCGTATCCTGTCCACGAATTTGCCGCATGCGCTTCAACTTTTGGACCGCGGCGAGCCGATGGTGGAGATAACTGACAAGTGGAAACGTACCGGCTGACCAGTAACGGCAGGGAACCCGCGTAAGGTGCAACCATGGACGGGTTCCATCGTATGGGAAACCATGGACGGATTCCGCCGGATGGAAACGACCCACGACGCCGGGTGCTCTCGCAACGATTGCTGCGATGATTTGGGTGTCGGATTGTGATTCGGCGTTGGGATTGGCGGATCGCCCTGCGGGCATCCGCTCTACGATTTACGATTCCCGTCGAACAATCAGACGGGGATTCGGCTGGAGCGCGGTAGGCCGGGCTAAATTACGAAATCCGACGTTTGGGCGCCTTTTTTCCGGTTAGGCTTGATTTCATACAGACTCACCGGAGTCAAAAGGGTTGATTAGATCAATACCGCAGTTCTCAAAATCCTTAATATTGCGAGTTGCGAGATTGAAGTTATTGATTCGTGTCATTGCAGCTATTTGACCATCCGCAAAACTCATGGGGCATCCCATTTCTTATCTATATCCCATTATTTCGGCATAAACCCGCGCGGCAAGTTTATCAAAATTGAGTATCCGGTATTCAAAACCCTGTGCAATAAATTGTTCAAAACGGTTTTGTAAAATTCTTCGTAACTACTCACCCCCAAAGACACGACCAGTTCCAGCCTGCCTGCGTCGCAGACCGCGAAAGATGAGTCGGCCTTGGGCCATGCGGGCAGCCACGGTAAGGGCAAGCGCACCCAGCAGGAACGCGCCCGCAACACGCGAACCGTGGAAACGGTCGCCGTGACCACGGTAGACAGCTGCGCTCGCTGCGGCGAGCCGCTGAGCGAGGTATCCTGCACCGGTTATGAAAGACGCACCAAAATCGATCTTGTGTTTGAGAAAGGTAACTTCTCAATAAGTCCGGGCGACCCTGACTGACATCTGAGCGAAAAGCCTGAACACAGGAAGGAGATTGTGGTTCAATGCTAAGTCACGGACTGGGCCCGCACGCGAAAACTTCCTCAAATCCCGGATTTTTCCGCCGATGAGGTGACGCCTGCGGTATTGATGCTGTTGGAGTTCTGTCACAACCAGAGCAGATCCAGGCATTGCAAGACGAAATCGCTCGGCTGAAGGGCCAAAAGCCCAAGCCGAATATCAAGCCGTCCAAGCTGGCGAGCGGAGAGCAGGGGAAGCCAAAGCAGAAGGGCAAACGTGACCGCCAAGGCAAACGAAAGAAGACGCGCGGGCGGGCGATTCACGAGGTGGTCTGCATTGCACCGGAAGAGGTCCCCGAGGGGAGCCGGTTCAAGGGGTACCAGGACTTCACGGTACAGGACATCCGGATAGAGGGCCACAACACCCGCTACCGACTGGAACGGTGGGAGACCCCGGATGGAGAACGTCTGGTCGGCAAGCTTCCTGCGGAAGTGGGCGAGGCTCACTTCGGGCCGACCCTGTGCGCGTTTATTCCGTACCAGTACCACCACGCCCAGTCACTCAGCCCCTCATTCTTGAGCAGCTGAGGGAATGGGGCATTGAGATCTCCGCCGGCCAGATCAGCGCGATCCTCACCGAGGGCAAGGAGGAATTTCACGCGGAGAAGGAGGCGTTGTTGCGCGTTGGGCTTCAGCACTCCGACTACGTCCATGTCGACGATAGCGGCGCGCGTCATCAGGGTAAGAATGGATATTGTACCCACATTGGCAATGAGCTGTTCGCTTACTTCGCGAGCACCGACAGCAAGAGTCGGATTAACTTCCTGGAGCTGCTTGCGCGCGGGACGCGATGAGTACACGCTCAACGGCGATGCGCTGGCCTACCTGGAGACACGGAATCTGGCCGGAGGCCGCTCGACCTCCTGGCAGGGCATACTCGGAAAATTTCGAGTGGCGTGAAAGCGTGGCTGGGCACCTTGGGAGAGTTGGGCATCGCGACGCCGCGTCAGGTGCGTATTGCCACCGAGGGCGCGCTGCTCGGCACGGTGCTGGAGCACGGGGTGAATCCGAATCTGGTGATCGTCAGCGACGCTGCGGGGCAGTTCAAGGTGCTGCTGCACGCGCTGTGCTGGATACCTGCCGAGCGCACTCTGCAAAAGCTGGTCGGTTTCAGCGATGAGAGGCTCGACTTCACCTCCTGGTGAACGACGCCCGCTTCCTCATCCTACCCTGGATCCGCTCAAGAACCTCGCGTCCCGTATCTTGGGAATGACCGTTTGTCAGCTCGCCGACGACTGGCAACATCGATACGGATGCCGGCCGCATTGCTGGAGACCTTCGTCGAACAGCCCCGATTCCACGGAACTTGCTACCAGGCAGCGAACTGGCTCTACTTGGGTGAAACCAAGGGACGGGGAAAGCTCGACGTTCGCCATCAGGCCCTTCTACCCAAGAAGGGCATCTTGGGTCTATCCCCTCGACAAGAACTTTCGAGGCACGCTCTGCGGATGAGCCAGGGTCCGTCGCTATTGCCCGGACTTATTGAGAAGTTACGTAGACTTTTATATCGTGCCTTCGGCCGCCGCCATCTGGTCGACGGCGTCGCGGACCATCCTCGAATTTCCGGTTGCCACCTATCTTAAGTTCATGAACAACCACGGTATGCTGACCCGCAAAAACGTGCCCAAGCGGAAGTGCATCCGGGGGGGAAGCCAGACTTATGTTAAGGCCATCCTGGACCGCTTCGAAGGGTCGGTACACCCCGGCGTGAAGGTCGATCAGGTGATACGGCGTGATTCGGAAGTCACGTTAAAGCCAAGGGAGTGGAACACACATATGACTATGCGGTCATCGCCACTCATGCCGATCAAGCTCTAAGGCTGCTCGCCGACTCGACGGACGATGAAAAACGCCTGCTCTGGGCCTGGGTCTATCAAACCAACCATGCCGTACTCCATTCCGATCCCTCGATCATGCCGCGGGATCGCAGGTTATGGGCCGCGTGGAATTATTCGGAAACCGCGCGCAAAGGGCCTTACATCGCCTACTGCGTCACCTACTATCTCAATGCACTCCAGGGGCACGCAGACGCCGCCAAACCTTATTTTCTTTCCCTGTACGAACAGGACGATCTAGCGTTCCGCGATACCATTTACCGGACGTCCTTCACGCACCCCCTTTACACCTTCGCCTCGGTCGGGATCCAGGCGCACCTACCTTCCCTGAAGGACCGCGCCGCACTTATTTCTGCGGGAGCTATTTTGGCTATGGCTTCCATGAAGACGCGATCGTTTCCGGCCAGGATGTCGCCCGGGCACTCGACATAGCCGCCTAGATCAGCCATTCCATGACAGCCCGAAGCCGGAAAACTGTGACCAGCCAACGTCTGCGGGCGGCACGCCAAGTCCACGTCCTCATGATCACCTTGCTGCCGCTGTGCGGCTTCCTCTTGGCCATGTTCCTGATGGTGACGCAGGGTATCGGCCCGATGGAAATCTGGCTTCCGCTCGGGATGTGGTTCCTTTCGGGCCTAGGGATTACCGTGGGTTTCCACCGGCTGTTCGCCCACCGGACCTTCCAGGTCGGGATACCTTTCCAGGTGGTCTTGATCATTCTGGGCTCCATGGCCGCCCAAGGGAACCTGATCTACTGGGTGGCATTACATCGAAGACATCATCAGAACTCCGATAAACCGTGCGATCCCCATTCGCCGCATCAGTTGGAAGTCCGGCACGCGAAATTACGCGGCTTCTGGCATGCCCACATCGCTTGGATGGTCGATCACGATATCCCCAAATCCAAGCCACTACGCCGTGGATCTACTACGCCAGTGGATCGTCAAGAGGACCAGCAACCTCTACAACTTCTGGGTGATTTTGGGATTGCTGCTGCCGGCCATTATCGAGGGGCTGTTGAGCGGGACCCTGGCAGGTACCTTTTCCGGGTTTCTTTGGGGGGCTGGTGCGTTTGTTCCTCGGGGAACATTTCATCTGGAGTGTGAATTCCATCGCCCATATGTTCGGTAGCCGCCCGTTCAAGACGGGCGAATATAGTACCAACAACGCCTTACTGGCGATCCCCACTCTGGGTGAATCCTGGCATAACAATCACCATAGTTTCAGCAATTCGGCGCTGTTCGGTCTGGAATGGTGGCAGATAGATCTCGGGGGCTGGGTCATCCTGGCCTTGGCCAAGGCCGGACTGATCAGGAACGTCAAGATTCCGGGCCGTGAACTCATTGAAGCACGCAAGGCACTGGATAAGAGCCTATAGTCATCATGGTTTATCGATCGTTAGCACTTTCTTCAAGATAGGGTGGACAAACATGTCCGCGGACAACCGCACAAGAACAGCAATTGAGATTCAGGATTGGCTGGCCACTCACCTTGCCGCACTCCTCGAAATCCCTCCGGAAGAGTTGAATCCTCCCGTACCCTTCGACCGCTACGGGCTAGATTCGGCAACTGCGGTGGCCCCGATCAGCGATCTCGAGGACTGGCTCGAAACGGAAATCGACCCCACCTTGCCATACCAGTACCCCACGATTCGCGAATTGGCCGATCACGTCGTCAATCACCCTAACTAACCGTGGTGCGAATCCATGCTTCCGGAAAATGCCATGCCTGGCTTCGGCCGGGGGTAGTGTGTCGCTGCAGACGATTGCCTTCGGCAGTGCTCACCGAGAGGTCATTGCTCCGTTTATCTATACCGACATCTTTATCGCTTGGGGGCTTTATGAATACGCGGGACGATCTACGAAGGGGGCGTTGGACCAATATGGCTTAGGCGCGGCGAGCGCCCCGGTCACCAGCGGTACCTTCGACCTGCACAAGCGCCTGGAACGGGCCCTGGTGGCATTCCTCGGCCTCGGAGGCCGGGGCGTCTCGCTGTTTTCATCGGGCTACGGCGTCAGCACAGGGACCATCTCGGCCTATATGAAACCCGGCAGTTATATTGTCCTCGATCGCTCGGCGCACATGTGTATGCTGGAAGGGGCCAAGCTGTCCGGGGCCAAGATTCTCTACTTCCGCCACAACAATATCGACCACCTGAAATCGATCCTGACGCGCATCGCCGACGGCAACGCCCGGATCCTGGTGTGTACCGAGGGCGTCTACAGCGCCGACGGCGACTATGGGCGGGTGGCGGACATCCTGGAGGCGCCCCATCGCGTGAGGGCCAAGGTGCTGGTCGATGAGGCCCACTCGATGCTGGTAGCGGGTCCCAACGGCCGGGGAGTCAGCGAAGCCCAGGGGGTACTTGAAGCGGTCGATTCCATCGTCGTGACCTTCAGCAAGGCGTTAGGCGGCGTCGGCGGCGCGCTGATCGCGAACAAGGCGCTTACCCAATATGTTAACTGGTATGCCCGTTGCCGGATGTTCTCCTGCGCTCTGGACCCGGCGGTGACGGGTGGAATGATCAAGATCCTGGAATTGGCTTGAGGTCCGGATGGCCGGGGACAGCGTCTGAAGATTATCGACAATGCCGACCACTTGAGAGCGCGGCTAAAGGACAAGGTTAATATTGGCGAGAGCGAGAGTTGGGCGATACCCGTGATCTATAAGACGGAAAAGCTT
Organism: Methylococcales bacterium; assembly: GCA_050740335.1. GTDB lineage: Bacteria > Pseudomonadota > Gammaproteobacteria > Methylococcales > UBA1147 > UBA1147. Next base: position 26,771 of record JBOICY010000080.1, read on the forward strand.
ACCCTGTCGCTCAACGATTATCTGCAACGGCATGGCCTCGACACCAGTATCATGCAGTTTCCAGCGACCCCTAAGAACGAAGGCAGGATCAGGATATTCGTGACTTCGGAGCATACCCAGGAACAACTGGACCAGGCGGCGGATATCATTCTCGATGCCGCCGGGAAATTCGGGTTTCTCTCAAATTGATCGACCGCTTTAGACTTAAGAATGACGGGGAGGCTTATGATGCGTGATATTAGAATGATCGAAGACATGGAACTGATCATGGACTGGCGGCTTCGCCAACAGATTCTGTTCCTGTTCGAGGTACCCACCGAAGAAATCAAGTAATTCTGCCGGCCGGCATAGAGCCCTTGGAAGCCCGCCCCGGCGTTTCTCTGATGCAACTGGGCTATAACGACTACAAGCCCGGCAATATTATCTATGGCGAGGAACAATCGGCCTTCGTGGAGTTGACGCGAACTATCGTCGTTCAGCCGAATCTAGCCATCGACATGCCGATGCCGCGTTTCACGTTCTTCATGCATCGCGTGATGTCGAACAACGAGGCGTTCATGCGGCAGGAAATCGAGAAGCTGCATCTCTCTTCGTATTATTCTCCGACCTTGCGGGCGGAAACCAACAACGCGGGCACCGAGATGGTGGCCGATGACAAGGACGGCAGGATCGAGGCGCTTATCAATACCAGCCCGAAGGTGTTCTACCGGGACGATGAAATTTTCGGGCAATATTATTCGGTGCAGGACGGCAAGCTCTATTTCGAAGTTTGGTACTGGGCGGGCAAGGTATTTATCCATCAACGCTCCGGCAATGCCGGGGGTATCTGCTATCATCCTTATTTGACTGAGGCGGATTTCCCTATCCCAGCTGAAGTGGTGGAACAGCCCTATATGCAGCTGATAACCCCTGTGGATGAACCCATTATGGCGCGTTTTTATCGACCGAAATCCATCAGAAACCTATAGGTTTTGGTGGGCTCTGCCACATTATTATCGACGCGTGTGTACCGGCTATGAGCAAGCCGCGATTAGGCCAAGGCATAGAATGGTCTGGCCGAGGAGACTGCCTGCCCCTCCACTCGGATTATCTATGGATGGATTGATCATGCTCATATCCTCCTCGCTCTTTCAATAGGATTGGATACCTATCTCGCCCAAATTATCAAATAATATTGCGTTGTTGAGTATATTGTTACCCGAATCTCCCTCGATCGGGCGCGAAGAGCCTTGGGAAAAGGTGCGTGAGCCGGAGCTAAATGCTTGACGAATTTCGAGGCGGCATGTCTGGCGTCCGGCATCGTGAAAACCGGGAAAATCCATCCAGTCCTGTCTGGAATGGCACGCAGGAGTGGCTATCGTCAATACACCTCCTCCTTGAGTAAGCGCATTAGATATTCGCCATAGCTGTTCTTCGCCAGAGGCCTTGCCAGTTCTTCAAGCTGGTTCCGGTCGATCCAGTGTTGCCGGTATGCGATCTCTTCCGGGCATGCCACCTTCAAGCCCTGCCGTTGTTCGATGGTTGCAATAAATTGACTGGCATCCAGTATCGAATCATGGGTACCGGTGTCGAGCCAGGCATAACCTCGGCCCATAATTTCGACATCGAGCTGACCTTCGTCCAGATAAATCCGGTTAAGGTCGGTTATTTCGAGTTCGCCCCTGGCGGAGGGTTTCAAGCACTTTGCGATTTCAACAACTTCTTGATCGTAAAAATAGAGCCCTGTGACCGCATAGGAGGACTTGGGCCGCGGGGGTTTTTCCTCCAGGCTGATCGCCTTGCCATCTTCATTAAATTCGACCACGCCATAGCGCTCCGGATCTTTGACATGATAGGCGAAAACCGTAGCGCCATAATCCCGTTGCATGGCATTGTTTAAAATTAGATGAAAATCATGGCCGTAAAAAATGTTGTCACCCAGTATCAGCGCGCATAGATGATCATCTATAAATGATTCGCCCAAAATGAAAGCCTGTGCCAATCCATCTGGACTCGATTGAACCCTGTATTGCAGGTTAAGTCCCCATTGAGATCCATCGCCCAACAACTGTTCGAAGCGGGAGGTATCCCGGGGTGTGGAAATAATGAGAATCTCTCGGATTCCGGCCAGCATCAGAGTAGACAAGGGATAGTAAATCATCGGCTTGTCATAAATAGGCAATAACTGCTTGGATACTCCGTTTGTAATGGGATACAGCCGAGTCCCTGAACCCCCGGCAAGTATGATTCCTTTGCGGTGTTTCATCGTTCTATAATACTCGTGGTAATATAGGGCAGTGGTTTTATCCAAGCTGGAACAACCAGCACGTACCAGCGTGCTGTTTAATACCGGTTTTGCCCGATTCTATCCGGATCGGGTTAAGTACACGGGCACGGACCAGCGCGGCGAAGAGGCCTTGTCAAAATTGTATTTTCCGGACATGCATCCCGAGCCCGCGCGATTATAGTCATCCGAGCGCATCGTCGAGGCGGTTGGGTTCGACACTCCGACCATCGATTAGGGCCAGGCAAAGGACATCAAGAGCCACCGTATTCTGCTGAACAAGAATATTCCCTGTTCTGGAAACCTGACAAATTAAAGGGATTGCCACCGACCGGCTTTTTTTTCGTGATCGCGTTGCCGATGAAGATCGAGAGAGGAAGCGGCGGAGATCTCAGGATCGTGGCCTTCGTTCCGGACAAGTAGGGCCGATTGCTGCGATCAGAAACGATATTGAACCCCGAATTGGATCGGAATGTAGAAGAGATTCTTAAGAGCACCGCCGATGGAATTGTCGATTCGGGTGGTGCTCAGCGCCATATCGAGGCCCAGATTAACCAGCAGGTTTTCGTTCACATAGGCGTCAAGCCCCAATCCGACCCTGCCGGCCAGACCCACGCTGGTCGCATCGAGTCCGCTGCCGCTCCCCAACCGGTCGCTGGCCTCCCAAATCGAAAGCCCCACACCAAGAAGCCCGTAGGGTTGAAATCGCCCCCAATCGGAGTAAATGAATTTCCCATTGACCGTCAGTTGGTGGGAAGTCAGCGTGGCGACGTTGGAACCCCGGATCTTGTTGCTGAAACCGTCGATCCATTCGTACTCGACTTCCGCCGCGAACCACGGATACACGCGATAGCCAGCCCGGGCATTGAGTCCGCCGGAACCGCTGGAGATCACTTGGACCCCTTGCCCGCCGAGGTTGCGATCAAAGGATTGGCCGGCGAACCAATGGAACGCATAGGTCCCGCCAAGTCCCACGTAAGCCCCCGGACGAGCAAAGTCGTCCATCTCGCCAGCCGCCGCCAAGTTTGGCAGCAAACCTGCGCAAAGGATAGCTCCGGCCGCCACTAAAACTGAAAATCGCCACTGCACAATGTTCATAGAGAATGAAACCCCGCGTCAGTTATTGGTTTTTCCCTCGTGCTGTTTTACCAGTCTGATTTGCATCCTACCCGACCCGAAAGTACCCTCCTACTATCCGGTCGCACATTATTAGTGTAGCATAGTCAAAATGTCGGTCCCACCGTAAATTATTGGCGGGTAATCTCGTTCAGACCACGCCGGCATTTGGCTGCGTTCCGGCGAATTGGATGGCTCCCGGCCGCTTGGACCATACCATCGGGTCGCCAAGCCAATGATTGTCGGAGCCGTCTTTTCACGACGAAAGAAGAGAGTAATACGTGAAAATACGGTCTCAGGTCCGCCATTCGATCAGGTGTTCCATCAAGTCCGATGATTCGGATTCGCGGATCGCGTAGCTACGGATCGACACGCCTGCTTCATGGACCGATTCGCTGCGGCCGCTGATCAACGGATGCCAGGACGGCAGGTCCTGTCCTTCGGCAACCAGCCGATAAGCACAGGTCGAGGGCATCCAGTCATATTGGACATACGCTTCCGATCGGATATCGACGCAGTCCGGCACCAAGCGGGTTCTGTGGGCGTATTGAGTGCAACGGCAGGTCTTGAGGTCGATCAGATCGCAGACCACGCTGGTAAAGAAAACCTCTCCGGTATCTTCGTCTTCGAGTTTGTTGAGGCAACATTTGCCGCAACCGTCGCATAACGATTCCCATTCCTCGTGATTCATTTCGGTCAATTTTTTGTTTTTCCAGAACGAGGGCGATTTCATTGTTTGTGGGTCTCCGGAAGTGTATGGATCCTTTCCATGATATAGCCGAGGCAGTCCTGGCGGATCACATTGTGGTCCAGTGTGAACATCGAGGGCATGATCGTTCGGTTCAAAACCAGCTCTTCGTCTTCAATCCGGAAATATTTGACCGTAACATCATCGCCGAACTCGTCACGGGCGATTAACGGAATTTTACCGTCGGTTCGGATTTTACCGACTACGGTTCCCTCGGGAATTTCCGTGAAATTCATATGGTCGATGTCCGCGGAGAGTTCCAGGTCCACCGCGGCGGGACCGAAATCGAAGCGGATCGGTTCGGGAATGGTTACCTGCGCGATACTGTGAAAAAGGTCCAGATCACCGGGCTGAACGGGACGATCCGGTATTTCCGTTAAATGAAGGCAGCTGTCCAGATATTCGAGTGCGTGATGGATCCCGTATCGTTGCCCGGGTTTTCCGCATTCCAGGGTAACCGAAGGACAGTACCGACCAAAGGCGGCCGAGAGTACGCCGCGCGGCCGGATAAAATAAACCACGAGCCGGCTGAATAGTCGCGCCAACTGTAAATTACGATCCTGTAAGACATTGACACAGGCATAGTGCGGATTCAGTCCCGTGTTGTTGTGGATGTCGATGCTCGCGAAGACCTTGCGGCGCACCATTTCATCGACGATACCCGCGGCAAGCGCGGTTGCCTGAGACTCGGGTTGTTCGGTGCCCGGCCAGATCCGATTGAAATCGGGTTGATTATCCAATCGACGCAGGTTTTCTTTTGCCGCGAGTACATTGCCGAACAGGATTGAAAGCGAGCGAGGCGCGGAGCTGAACCGATATTTCTTGAGTAGTGCCTGGACCGCCAGCAAGCCGGTCGGTTCATTTCCGTGCAGCAGCACCGAGATGAACAGCGGTTCGGGCTTTCTGCCCGCCAAGTGAACGAGGGTGGGGCAGGGCAGAATCTGGTACAGGTTTTCGGGCGAGACTTCGATCAGACCGTCCGGTAATTCGTCGATCTGGAGAAGCTCGCGGGAAATACTCAAAGCGTCCATCGGTGAACGGGTCCTGCAGACCATTGGTTTTTATGATAGGTCGCTGTCATCGTGTTCAAATCTCCAGCATGATTTGTGACATAGCGACGTTGCCAGGCCGATCCATTCTGTCCTGATTCCGTGCGTTGCTGGATGATTTCCAGATATTGAGAAGCGTCGCTGTCATTAATGTCAAGCCGCTCGAGCCCGATCCGCGCCGCCGGAATCAATTTCCTGAGCAGCAGGTCTTTGAGTCGGATTTTTTCTGCGTCCAGCCAGGTAATCGTGGCATCCAAGCCATACCGGGCGCATTGGTAAAAATTGTCCTTGGCCAGGTGAAAGGGCAGTCGGGGTTCCGGTACCACCTTCTCAAGCCGGAGGTAATTGGCCAAACCATAGAAAAACGCGGCATTTGCAAGCATATCCGGAACACTCGGGCCAGCCGGAATGACCCTGTGTTCGATCCGGATATGCGGCATGCCGTCGGGATCGAAGCCGATCAAAGGCCTGTTCCAACGCCAGATCGTACCGTTGTGCAGACCTAAAGTATGCATGCTTTCGCGCTCTGAATCGAATTGGATCGGTAACAAAACCGGAAAATGCTCGAGGTTCTCGATGAAACATTCCATGATTGACCTGCGCGCGTAGTCCGAACCGAAACTGACCCGGCGCAATGGGCCGTGCGCTACACCGTTGTAACCACCGACTTCGACCGATTGTTCGAACAAGGGAATCCGTGTTTCGGCCCAGAGGTCCCGGTTGAACAGGTAGGGTGAATTAGCGCCGACCGCGACGCAGGGAGCCGAGGCGATAATGGCGGCATTGTAGAAATGATGCGCCGAAGCGAGCGGGGTCTGCAGATGAATCTGGAAGGAGGTTGCGGCCGATTCAATCATGACATCGTAATGTTCGATCTTGAGGTGCTCGCGACCCCCGATTTCGATGTGGATCGGGCGGCCATTCCGGGCGTGAAAAATTTGCTCATTCAAGGCTCGGAAACGATTCCTGTCGGACATGTTGGCCAATGTTAACTGGCTTTGCCGCAAGGTGGGCAGGATACCGATCAGGACGATACAAAGATCCATCCCCTCCGCGGTCCGCCGGGCGGTTGCGGTAATATTTTCCAGGTCCTGATGCAGGGCCTCGAGCGCGCATCCGCTCAGTTCGACCGGATGATTGTTCAGTTCGACGTTGAAACGTGCCAACTCGGCGCAGGCGAGCGGGCTGTGTAGACGTCTCAGGAAGGTTTCGTTGTCCGGCGCGGGCTGCATATCCGGATTGACGAGCCAGGCCTCGACCTCGAATCCAGCCACGGCCTGTCGCTTCGATAAGCCACTATTCCGGATCAAACCGGCGAGGTAATCGGTTTCATCGCGGAGACAGGAATAAAATTTTTCAAAATCCCGGCGCGCGAAACGAGTGTGGTCGATTTCCTGCCCCATCGATTCTATTTTCCTGATCCAGTCAGGTGACGGCGGAATTCAATTCGATTCCGAGCTTTTTCCAGACCGGTTCCACATGGTCCGGAAAGGGCTTTAAACGGCCGATGTCGACCCACGGCGTATCCGGGCTGTGAAAGTCCGAACCGACAGAACCCCGCAATCCGAACTCACGGGCATAGACCGCGCTGTCGCAAATGTCATCGCGGTTACTGTTTCCGCAGACGACCTCGATTGCCAGGCCGCCGGCCTCCCGATAAGCCGCGAGCAGTTTTCTCATCCGGGTTGCGGTCATTTTGTAACGCTTTGGATGGGCCAGAACGGCTGTCCCGCCCGCTGCCTGGATCCACTCGACTCCTTTTTCCAAATCGACCCAAGGGGTTTGGACATAGCCAGGTTTACCCTGGCTCAGGTACTGATCGAAGCCCTTCTGAATGGTCTGGCAATGGTGCTGATCGACCAGGTATCGCGCGAAATGGGTTCGTGTGATCATGCCCGCGCCAGCCAGCCGGCTCGCGCCTTGATAGGCGCCGGTGATTCCTTTTTTTTCCAGGCGGCGGCCCATCTCCCTCGCGCGTGAATCACGGAGGTTACGCAGAGATTCGAGGCCATGGGCCAATGTTTCCTGTTGCGGGTCGATATCCAAGCCGACGATATGCAGACACTGGTTTTCCCAGGTTACCGAAAGCTCGACGCCGGCAATCAGATTCAGACCGGTTTTGAGGGCCGCGGCCCGCGCTTCGGCGATGCCGGCCGTGGTATCGTGATCGGTCAATGCAAGAAAGTGGACATCGTTGTCGCGAGCCCGCTCAACGAGTTCGGAGGGACTAAGCCGACCGTCGGAAGCTTTGGAATGGGTGTGAAAATCGACGCGGCAGGTCATTGAATCGATCCGGTTTATTCCTTTGCATAATTTAGATTATCGGGGCTCGATCCGGCCCCTCATGGCAAGGATTAAGACTATTTTAATAATGACTGTCGATCCAGTGGATTGCAAGCCCTGATCGGAAGCGACCCGACCGCCCCCCGTGCGGGTGGGCCGGGTAGAACAGCCACACACGCTACGTTGGATTCGACCTCGAGCAACCGGTTTCCAGTGCCAATAGAAAAGCCTTGATTGCAAGACCACCCCCGAAGCCGGTTAAAGAGCCATTCTTGCCGATCACCCGATGACAGGGTATCAGAATCGGAATCGGGTTCATACCGATCGCGCGGCCCACCGCCCGCACTTTTTCCTTTCCCCCGAGCCGGATCGCCTGGTCCTCATAACTCAGGGTCTGCCCGTAGGCAATCTCTCGCAATAGATTCCACGCCGAATTCTGGAATCGCGTACCATTCAGGACCAGCGGAATGTCGAAGATTTTTCTGGTGCCGGAAAAATATTCCTGCAACTGTCCGGCCGTCCGGGTGTATACGGGATGATCGCCGGATCTCTTAAGATTTGAGAGACACTCATTTTTATTTTGATCGTCATCCTCTGGAAAAAAGATCGCATGGATGCCATGATCGGACACCACGATGCCAAGTTCCCCGATCGGGCTCGGAACGAAATTGTAGACACATTGTTCCGAAATGGCTGCAATTCGATGCACCATCGAAATGTTACTGCTCATTGGTTTTCAACCTCATATTTCTGACGGTAATTTTAGGGTCTGCGGTCCAAATTAGAACATAAATCCGGTTCGATGCAAAAATGAAAGTTTGCGGAACCTTGGGAATTGATAACATAATTAAATCGAAAAGCAACATTTTTTGAGGTACGCCATGTCCACCGCCGCCGAAGAGATCTGGGCCATTTTGCGCGAATTGGCCCAATCACAAAAAGAGACGGATCGCCAGTTCAAGGAAACGGATCGCAAATTTCAGGAAACGGATCTGAAATTCCAGGAAACGGATCTGAAATTTCAGGAAACGGATCGATTAATCCAGGAGCTTTCCAGTAGCCAGAAGGAAACCGACCGGCAGTTCAAAGAAACCGACCGCCAGTTCAAAGAAACCGACCGGAAACTCAAGGAACTCGGCAAGCAGATTGGTGGCTTGGGGGAAAAATTCGGCAGTTTTACAGAGGGTTTGGCCTTGCCCTCGATGGAAAGAATTTTGCGGCAACGCTTCGGCATGGAGGTGGTCAGCCCCAGCGTGAGACTCAGCAAGGGTGGCAAGCATCTGGAAATCGACGTGCTTGCTTATGCCAACGGCGACATCAATCAAGCTTATGTGGTGGAAGTCAAAAGCCATCCTCGCGAAGAAGCCCTGGTGCAAATCAAGACCTTGCTGGAATGCTTCCGCGATTACTTTCCCGAACACAAGGACAAAACGGTGTACGGCATTCTGGCGGCAGTCGACATCACCGCGGCGTTGCGCGAACGGGTGCTCGACGAAGGTTTGTACGTGGCACGCATCCACGACAACGTTTTTGAAATGGACACACCGGACGATTTTCAGCCACGAGCGTATTGATTGCTTGGCAAGCGGGCGCAGTTTGTCCGCATAACAAAAGATCGGGGTAGTGAACGGTCGAGTAACCCCAAGGAACTGCCCCTTGAGGTTCTCACAGAACCGGACGTGAAACTCTCGCTTCATCCGGCTCTTATCATTCAACCTTAAATCTACCAATGAGCAAACACCCCTGGATTTCTGG
>JBOICY010000081.1:0-6152 GCA_050740335.1 Methylococcales bacterium
CATTAATCTTCTCCGAGCAGGCCGTAGTGGCTGTTGTAGTGCGTTTTCAAAAGGCATTAATCGTACCAAACTTTTAATATACTGAAATATAAATACTTATTTTCATCGCGCTAGCTTTGCATCAACAATTGTAAAATTTATTGACACCTTTCGGATTCGAGGGTTGTCCGATCACTATGTACTTATTCGTCGAAATCCTTTGTTCACATCCCTGTTTTCGGTTCCGCAGACGTGTCGCAGAACTTAAAAAAACGGCATTGAGGTTTCCAAGTGTTTTGCAATTTGCAGGGTAAAACAACTGCCGACGCCCGCTTCGCTTGCAACGCTCACGTTTCCGCACAAAAGATCCACCGCTATCTTCCGGGTAAGGTATAAACCCAAACCGGTTCCCGATGTTTTAAGACGTAAAAGCGAATCCAACCGTTCAAACGGGAGGAACAGTCGCTGCAATTGCTCCGGCTCGATCCCGATCCCGGTATCCTGGACTTGGATAATCACCGCGTTTTCATGCGCGCGAGCCGCCAATGAAACACTGCCTTTCTCGGTGTATTTGATGGCATTACTCAACAGATTGATCAGGCATTGCAGGACCCGTTTACGATCCGAATACACCGGTAACCGTTTCGGAACATCCGTATTCAACACGAGGTCTTTGTCGCGCGCCTGCGCTTTCAGGGTTTCGAGGGCCTGGGCGATCAAATCCGGCAAATCGAAGGCCTCGGGAAAGACATCGATGCGTCCGGCTTCAATTTTCGAGATATCTATAATATCGGTGATTAATTCGAGCAGATGTCTGGCCGAGCGGGCGACGCGGCTCAACTGATCGGTCTGGCGCTCGTTGAGATTGCCGGACATGCCCTGCAGCAGAATTCCGGTGAACCCGATGATGGCATTCAACGGCGTGCGCAATTCATGGGACATGGTCGCGATGAACATCGACTTGGTGCGGTCGGCGGATTCCGCGGCTTCCTTGGCCCGGAGCAACTCCAGTTCCATTTCTTTTTGTTGCGATAGATCGGTGATAATGTTGGCGTAATATTGCGGCTGACCCACCTCGTTGCAGACCGCAAAAAAATTATTCAGCGTCGGAATATGCCGGGCATTCGCGCTTCCGAGTTCGAGTTCGCCGGTCCATTGCCCGGAATCGAGGAGCTTCGGTAAAACTTCCGAGTCCAGCGTACGCACCGCATCCTCGGAATAATACTCGGTAAAAACGGACGAACCTGCGGCGGGCAGTTCGAGTTTCTCCAAGGTCCGGACCAAGGCCGGGTTCATGTAAACCACTTCGCCATCCAGTCTGGCCATACCCATGCCCTGCACCGCGCTTTCGGCAAACCAGCGAAAGGCTCTCAAGTCCTGTTCCGATTGCTTCAATTCCGTGATATCGACATCACAACCCAGGATCCGGGAAGCCTTGCCGTCGCCGGTTCTTGCAACCACTTCGCCGCGAGAATAAAACCAGCGATAAGAACCATTCTTATGCCGCAGACGGAATTCCGTTCCAATTTCGGTGGTCTTCCCGGGTAGATAGGTCACGTCAACACTGACAGCCCGTTCTTTATCGTCCGGATGCAGCCGGCTTTGCCATTCGAGGTAATGATCCTCGATTTCGTTCTGTTCATAGCCGAGCAGACTCTTCCATTCCGGAGAATAATTGACCGTATCGTCGACAAGATTCCACTCCCATACCCCGATATTCGCGGCCTTGATCGCAAGCCGCAAGCGCAGTTCACTTTCGCGCAGGATGACTTCGGCCTGGTTTCGTTCCGCCACTTCCGCGACCAAATTCGCATTTAATTCGACCAACTCGGCGGTGCGAGCCTGCACCATCGATTCCAGGGCGGTATTAGCGCAGTGCAAAGCCTCCTCGGCCGCCTGCCGTTTTACGACTTCGAAAGCGAGCGCCGCAAGGTCGGCAACGGAACCGGCGAAGTTCTGTTCGTCCAGTGTCCAATGACGCTTTGGCCCGACCTGCTCATGGCAGACCACTCCAATCAAATCCGCACCGAATTGAATCGGTGCATCCAGTAACGAGGTGATTTTGAATGCCGGTAAATAATCATGACAAAATTCCCGGGTAACCGGATCGGTCCAGGCATCATCCACGGCGATGTTTCGGGCACCCAGCAAGGCTTTAAAATACGATGGATAATCGCGGGTGGCCAATCTTGCGCATTCGGAGTGACGGTCTTCGCTGAATTCGTAAAGGTCGGCGCAAGTAAGCTCGCTCCGAGCGTCGTTGAATAACCAGATGCTTGCCCGCTCGACCCGAAGTGTTGCCGCGGTGGTTTCCGTCAACATCTTCATGGTTGATTGAAGATCCCCCGAGTTGATCGATTCGCTGCGCGCGATCCGGGACAGAGCCTTGCTTTGCTGGATCAGACGTTCTTCGCTGCCGCGCAGGGCATTATGCTCACGCCGGTGGCTTTCCAGATAGGTGCCCAGCATCCAGGTCAACGCCGTGCCGCCGAATAAGATATTCCATGACATCCAGGCACTTTTCTGGTCACCAGAATTGCCGCCCGGTGTGCTGAACGTTGAATGCGCATTGCGAGAATTTGACAGGTAGACTCTTTCCAATAAGCGCGCTTCGAATTGACGAACCATAAAAAATATGACGATCGTCAGGCCGATCGAGGGTACGATCAGAGGAAACAACAAGCCCTTCCGGCTTTTCTTCCGGGCCCAGACCAACAACAGCGGCGTGATGATCAGGATTCCGGTGGTGTCGCCCACCCACCAGGTGAAGCCTGTCGATAGATAATGGACCGGATTCAAGCCATGGCCGAGCGTGAGGCCGGCTATCCCGAAACAGGCCCCGATAGCCCCGGAAAATCCAGCGATCAGAACAAATAACGCCACGTCTCTGAGTGTTTCAGGAGCCGGGTCGGCGAAACTTCGTTTGATGAAACAGGCGGCGACCAGGAATTCCAACATCGAGCCGCCCGCGATCACGCCAGCCCCGTAAGCGGCGGGAAGAAACGCATCGCTGTCGGCGATGAAATAGGTGAGGTTATAACAGAACGAGCCGAGCCCCGCGCCAAACGCGATCCGGTATCCGTAAACGAGCATGGCTGCGAGCGCGATACCGGATGCCAGCCAAACCGCCATGACATTCCCGGCAAAATCGGAGGAATAAAAAGCGAGTTTCGCGAATAGAAAATAAATGACGGCCATTAAAAAAACGGCGCCAAGCTCTGACCCTGTTCGAACGAACCGCAGTGTCTTGGAAGGTGTCGGCATATTCAGTGAAAATGGATTCCAGCAGACGGACGATTATAGTACCAGCCGATTGAAGTACTCCACGCCCCGGGCAGGTCACCATCAACGGGCGGCCCGTGTGGGTTTGCGCAACGGATCCCGCGACGCGAGGGCGAATTGAATTTCTCTTTGCCGAAGTAGAGCATCTTCCTGCCGTCTTTAACCAGGCCGATACCGCCGCGGAGGCCAAGGGACAACCGGGAGGACTATGCACGGCGCTCACGATGGCATGCCAAAGGATGGTGCAGGATCCGGGAGTCGGCGGCGTTCAGGCCATAGCGCGATCGCGGATCCCGATGGGGCTTTTGGAGAAAGCCTACGGCGATTGGCACAAGCACGCCATCACGGCCTTGCAAAATGCACTGGAGGTAAAGCAAAGTGGTGCGTCACTTCCGCCGCTCGCAGGTGACCGGTTCGAGGGTTACACGCCGGAATCGATCGCGGCTCGTTCGGGGGCAGAGTCTTCCGTATGGAATCTTGAGTTTTCCGCCGATGTGTTGCAGTATTATCTGGACGATCAAAAGCAACGAAGCACGGTTTGGCTGCGTTCCATGTGTCGATCGGTACTACGGGAAGTTGAGTTGGGGTTTAAGCCATAGCGATTCTTCCAGTGTTCCCTAAAGAGCAACGCTCATGAATCATCCAAAGGAACGCGACGTTTTTGTCGCCTACAACCCGCTTGATGCGGACGAATTCGTATGGATTGACACGGATGTTGACAAAATCGAGGCGTTGCTGGTGCCAAAAACATCAACTTACAACAAAGAAGATCGAGAAAAACCTATAAATCTAAGAGAACCTATAACAATAATTTACCTCATCAACAAAACACCGGAGTTGGAGGCTTTGTATCATCGTTTGTCCAGGGAAGAATTCGAAAACATCGATCTGCGTAGCTTGAAGCAATTCGACTTATGGAATTGTTGTGTGCCGAGGATTACTATGATTGCTGGTTGGCTGGGCACGAAACAGATCGGGTCGAGCCGTTAATGGCGAATTAAATTGCGCCAGAATTGATCCATCGTTTTGAGCCACTTTTTCAGACCTTGTGGCGAAGACTGGACTCCGCCTTCCCCCACTACCACAAACGGCGCCCAGTAGTAAGGATGGGCGAAATCAGGGTGGTCCTGATCATTCAGGAGTGCCAGCATCGAGCGGCGTAAAGCTTCTGCTTTACCGATACCCGGATTGGCCGCGGCTTCCTTGAACATTCCTGTCGTTAGCGCGACGGTCGCATTGGAATCCACCAGCCAGTGGGAAACGAGCAGCGCGCGGCTTCCGGCGTAAAAAAATGCCCGCGCCAGACCCGACAGGCCCTCGGCGCCCGGCGTGCCATCCGGCGCCGCGGTGTTGCATGCGGAGAGGATGACCCAATCGGCGTTGAGTTTCAGTTGCGCGGCCTCGCTCGCGGTCAGCAAGCCGTCGTCGAGTTCCGTTCCTTTTTCTGGCGGCGTGAGCACGAGCGCGGGTTCGGCCAGACCCTTGAAGTCGCCGGCCACGAGGCCGTGCGTGGAAAAGGCCAGGTTGCGGTAGGGCGTGAAATCCATGCCTTTCACGCTGGTTTCGGTCGCGGCCTCGCGCAGATGGACTGTATCCCGGTCCGCGCCCAAGGTACGCGCGATGCCGTAGAGTTCATCCGCGGTTTCCGGGAGACTTTGCAACTGTCGGACTTGGTTGACATCGGCAATCGGGCCTCGCGAGTATAGCGCGGCTAGATTCGCCCCCCGGGCCTGACCGCTCCCTTGCAGCACCGGATCGCCAAAACCGGTGAAAGGCTGGTTCCCTAGATTGCCTTTGGCAAATTGGCGCAACGCGCGCAGAGAAGCCTCCGAGGGCAGTACGCTCAACGCGACTTTCTTGACCAGCCAGGCAACCTCGCGGTAACGAGGCGGGTCGCCGGCCGCGGCCTTGGGGTCTTCGCTCACGAGCACGCCGAACGGAAAGCTTTGAAGAGCACCGTCGGGCACCACGATCAGATGCGTGACATCGTTCAGCAAAGGCTCGACCGGCGCGACGACCTGCTTGTACAGCGCATGGGAATCCGCGACCGCAAAGGTTTGCAATCCGCTGGTCGCATCCAATTGCTGGCGCAGCGCGGTGATGGTCTTGTTCAGGGCATCCTTGCCGATCTCGATCTTGCGGAATTCTGAGTGGTCTTGGCGTACGAGCCAAACATAGCTTTCCTTGTCGCCGACGAGATAAGACAGCATGGCTTCGTGTGGCGCGAGGTGTTTTTGGGCCTCCGGCAGTTGCAAGGGGGCGGGATTGGTCAGGTTCTGGTACTCGGGGAAACGCTGTTGGATGGACTTATCCAAATCCGTGATTTGTTGATCGGTCGAGGAGAGTTCTTCACGGAGTTGGCTTTCCCGAGCCGAGGTGCGCTCGCCCGCCGGCTTGCTGAATGCCTGAACCAACTGGCTGTCCAAAAGCTTCCAGCGTTGTAGTGCGTCCTGCCTATTTTTAACCAGTTGTGCGAACTCGTTATCTCCGGACGAAAAGCGCGCCGCCATCGCCGCTACGGCTTGGGCGGTTTCGCTTGCTCTTGCGAGCTGGGCGACCTCGAAGGCTTCACTGATAATACCGGCATCCGGCTGGTCGCCGCCGACCGTGCGAAGTAATTGGACGTGTGTAACAAAACCGGAACGCCAGGTACGTTGCTCGCTCAGTGCACCGCTCGTTCGTTCTCCAGACGCCCGGATGACTCGTGTGCGCATCAGCGCCGTCGCCTGACGAATCAATGGCAGCGCTTCGCCGTAACGGCCTTGAACACCATAGAGTATCGCCAGATTGAAGAGGCTCTTGGTGACATCCGGGTGCTCTGGCCCCAAGGGTTTCTCCTTTATCGCGAGCGAGCGCCGATAGAGCGGCTCCGCCTCCGCGTATCGGCCTTG
>JBOICY010000082.1:0-2460 GCA_050740335.1 Methylococcales bacterium
GTGCTCGCCACCCGAGGGCGACGCGAGGACGCCAAGAGCCGCTGGGCCAAAAGTATTCAGGAGCGCCGTGGCGCGAATGTCGCGGCGGTCGCCCTGGCCGCCAATCAGGCCCGGATCGTCTGGGCGATGCTGGCTAAAGGCGAAGCGTACCGGGCGGCCTGAGCAGCGCAACCTCGGATGGTTGAGTAGTGAGTAGAGAGTAGAGTTGAAAGGAGCGCTTCGCGCGTTTGGTTTGAATGAGTAGTCAGTAGATCGATGAAACGGAGGATATTCCTACCCAGGATTGCGTGAGTGAACCCGCGGATGGAAACAGGTCAGACCGTCGCCGGGAGAATCCGATAACGACAAAGGCTGTAACAAGCCGTTGAGCGAATGGGAACCTTGGCGAGCGAATGCTGCCTCGGGGCCAGCGCCGAATGCGCACCAACAGGCCGGATAGTTTGTTGCAGTCTATTCTTGTTTTCAGATGCGAAAAAGCTCTTGCAAAACGGGGGAGTCCATATATCAGCGTTAGGCGTCACAAACACGATAATCGACCTTCATAGTAATCTCAGCGTGAGCAACGAATGATCGATAGGGTATCTGAAGAGACACGCAGTTATATAATGTCTAGCGTGGGAAGTAAAGATACCGGGTCAGAATTAATAGTGAGAAAATGGAGAAAATTGCTTCATAGCCTGGGTTACAGATACAGATTGCACAAACGAAGACTACCCGGATCGCCTGATGTGGTATTTCAGAAAAGAAAAAAAGTGGTTTTTGTACACGGCTGGTTTTGGCACGGACATGAGTGTAGATATGGAAGCTTGCCAAAAAGCAAGAGCGACTATTGGGAACCAAAAATAGCAAAGAATCTAGAACGAGACGAAAGTAATAATCACCAACTCAAACAGCTTGGATGGGACGCTTTGGTTGTTTGGCAGTGCCAGCTTAAGGATCTGGATAACGTCAGGAAACGCCTGATTCGATTTTTAGGCTCAACAGCTGTCTCGGTACCATTCCCAACCAGGCCGCAAACTGCCGGCCACTTTCGAATACCTTGGCATCGCCGACGCTCGCCACCACCGCGCTGGCGGTGAGCGGAACCCGAGTACGGTTACGCCTTACGCGGGTTCCAAACGTTGCGGACGGGGTGAATACCCCGTCCGGCTCCGAAGAAGTTACTTCGGGGACAGAATATATCTGCCAAACGTAATATTCCCGGAGAAGTACTTGTCGCGCCACTCATTGTGAATCTTCAATGCGACGCCAGGATACTTGAGAGGGATCAATGCCGTCAATTCCGCCAAGTGGCGCTTTTGGGCCTTCTGAATCATCGGCATGAGGTAATCCTTAGGGCTGATATTCGTCCATGCTGGACGGGTCGAGTAGTAGACGATACTGCCTGAGTTCATCCTCTCGGGGAACGTTGTGATATCGTCCCCGTACCTTCCATTGAGGAACATTCTCTTGAAGACCCGCTGCCACAAGACGCGGGGTGAAACGCCACGTACCGTTCCGGCCCTTTCCGCGTCCGTGGTCACGTTATAGAACGTCTCATCGGAGAGACAGAACGCCTCTCCCACCTCGAAACCAAGTCTAACGAATCGGACCTTGAGCTCGTGCAGAGGCACCTTCTGAAAGGCACTGAACTTCGAGTGGCAATTGAAGATACGACCCATGAGGTCGAGGAACTTGAGGGTGGAATCCTCCGCGAAAGGTCGGATGTTTCGCTGACACTCACATAATCGCGCATCCGCCCACCTCGTGCGGCAACCGCACTCGTTGTTGTTCGTCGTGAAGCCTGACTCGACTTCGGAGATCCGGTCAGAGAATTCGCAATTCCCGTAGTCCATATCGTGTTGCCACGCGTTCAGGTCGGCCAAGTCCAGCGGAGCGCCGTCGAAACCGAAGCCTCACAGTTGCTGCCATTGCCAGCGTAAACACCGTAGAGCATGTCGCCAAGCCGGCAACGGCGCTTGAAACCGAGCCTGACGCCCAACTCTCCCCAGTCGTCGGGATGAGTCCACATGCGGAACAGGCCGGTAGCCTCATTCATCTGCGTGATTTGTTTCAGGAGTCGCTTCTCGAAATCCATCTTGGAGGCTGCCTGCGATTCGACGATCAGGATTGCGTTTCTCAGGGCGGTCCGTCGCTGCAACTCAAGGTCCACTGGGAGCAAAGCCGTCGGACCGGGGGTTTTTTCGGCCATGATAATAGTCCTCTGATAGTTCTTGAACGACCAAGCGCAGCGGGCGAAGCTCCGCTGGAGCGCAGTGTTAGGCCACGGACGGTGAGAAAGTTCTGGGCACCCGCCGCACCAACCCCCAAGCCCGAGCGTCCGATCTCGGTCAGCGAGGGTGATCAACCCATCGGCTTGGCGCCGAACAAAGCCATCAACCCGCCCGGCGGCACCGATCGAAACCGCGCGGCCTCGGTGCCTTGAAAGAGACCTACAGGAATCGGTGATCAACGTAATTC
>JBOICY010000083.1:0-2162 GCA_050740335.1 Methylococcales bacterium
GGCAATCCCAGCAGATGTTCGATCACTCGAACGAATTCCCCCGATCCGAATCCGTAGAAAGCGCGAAGTACCCATTCCAGTTCCAAAATTACCGTGAGCGCTACGAATAATGCCAGCGATTCGGTGATAATTCTTCGTGCAATCGGACCTTGCTTCGCGGCTTCCGGGTCTTGGGGATCATCGACATAGAACCGGGCGAGAATATTGGTGTCAAGCCCGATCATCTTCCCGTATCGCTTGCGCAATATCGAAGTCGGACAAATGTCTCTCCCCCGGTTTGACGCATCTCAGCATTCCATAGCCATCTTCCGGCCGGGAAGGTTTGATGGCTGTGCGCTCGATCCGAATCGTGCTCCCCTCGACAGTAAAAGCCAGCCGGGAACCCGGGATGATACCCAGTTTTTGACGGATATCCGCGGGGATAGGAACATGACCTTGGGCGGAAACTATGGCGATTCGCATACGGACCACTCCTGCTTGAGTAAAAACGATGGTTATTGTGAATGATACGCCAAGGCACAAGATGCTGGAAGACCAGGACCGGACGATGCCCCATCCGCTTTGTTCCGCCGGTTAAGGTTTTTCGCGGAGTGCCATATAATGCTATAAACAGCTTGACATTGCTATCTATTGCCATATAATGCGCTACGCAGCGGGTTAATAAATAACGGGAGGACGTGGATGCGAATCGATGACGCGGAAAAACGGCTCTACGACAAGGCCTTATTGATCGGGCGGTTCCGGCGCGGTGCCGCGATCAAAGCGCTCGCCGGATCGCCGGACCCAACGGGAGTCGTCGCGCTGGCCGAGGCCCTAGGCAAGGGCGCGCACCCGAATGCCGGCCGTATTTCCAGTTTGCTGCTGAAACTCTCGGCCGAGCGCGATGCGGACAAGGTGCTGGCTCTGTGGATGGAGTGCCGCGTTCGCCCACGGCGCCGGTCGCGGCGGTTCTCGCGCGGGTGGGCTGGCCTGCGTCCCATGCGGCCGATGCCAAAATGACACGCGATATACTGGGTGCGGCAAACCCCGGTGTAGCACCCGAAGTTCTGCGCGCGGTCGCGGTCTTCGCGCGGACCGCCAGGGAACGACGAAGCGGCCAACGACGCGATCTACGGCGCTTGGGTGCGTGCGCAGTACGGCGAATTGGAAAAACTGATCACCGAACAGGAACGCCAGCCCGGCAGTCCCGCGCTCGAAGCGCTGCACGCGCTGGTGACCGGAGGCCTCGAACGCTACGCGCGGCACTAGGACGACGATGGCTGTCTGTTCGTCCAGGCCTTCGCGATGGCGCCGGAATCGTTTCGCAAACGGATCGAGCACGCGGTATCCGCGAGCCCCGACCGGAGCCTTAAGGCCGCCTACCGCCGCGCGCTCGGCGGAGCGGGTGACGACGGCGCCCGAAGTCTCGAAAACCTCAAGCTGGTCGGTGACGAGGACGGGCTGTTCGGAATGGCCCGTTCGCTTCGTCTGGTTGACGTATTGGATCTCTGCGAGCGTTGGGCCGGGAATAACAATCGGCCCAACGACCCTAGGCCTGCCCTTTACCCACAATTAGGAACTCCAAAAGAACCGAACTTGTAAGTGATTGTTTATATTCAATATGAGACCGGCATTCCGTTAACTACTTGGCCCTGTAAATCATTGATTGTTAATGTCTGAAATATTTATGGGTAAAGGGCAGCCCTAGCCCTGCCCTTTACCCACAATCAATCTCTGGACTATATTGCTTCTCCGTCAATAGTGCGAACCCCAAACACATGTACTGAAACTCGGTGTACCCCTGCCAGAGCAGCTGGTGCCCCGGTGGCGGGTCGTTGTTTCGGCCGAGGTAACCGCCGATCTTGGCGACCAACCGCACCGCCTCACCCAATCGGGTGGGCAGTTTCAGGTCTTTTTTTTGCGTAGGCGTGCAGGGTCCGCAGTTCGATATCCGAGAACAGTACTTCGGCGGGCAGCTCCGGGGTTTCCCGGCCCAGCAGGGTCATTGCCGCAGGATGCGCCAGGCAATCCCTGCCGATTGATGGCGATCGCGCGGCGCAAACGGTCGGCGCTGTGGTGGGCGAGGTCCTCGATGCGGCAGCCGGACTTGAGCACGCGCTGCCAGTCTTCGATGCGCCAGCGCAGGCAGTACCAGCGCAGACACGGTTCGGCATCGGCGGCCG
>JBOICY010000084.1:0-17919 GCA_050740335.1 Methylococcales bacterium
AAGAAGTGCTGGCCGGTATCTGGTCGGAGGTCCTGGGTCTGGAACGGGCCGGGGTCACGGATAACTTCTTCGCCCTCGGGGGACATTCGCTGCTGGCGACTCAGATCGTATCCCGGGTACGCAGGGCTTTCGGTACGGAATTGTCGCTGCGGTCCTTGTTTGAACAGCCGACGGTGGAGGGTCTGAGCGGGATTATGCGGGATGGTCACGGACCGATGCCAATGGAAACGGCGCTTCAGCCAGTTCCGCGCGATGTTCCGTTGCCGCTTTCCCACGCACAGTCAAGGCTATGGTTTCTGGATCAGCTCGAACCGGGGAACGGCTTTTACAACATGCCGCTGGGACTGTGGCTCAACGGACGCGTCGATGTGGCGGCGTTGGAAAGAAGTCTGAACGAAGTGGTACGGCGGCATGAGGCGCTCAGAACCCGGTTCGAGTCTGGACCGGGAGAACCGGTTCAGGCGATCATGTCGGACGCGCGGGTCATCCTGGTCCAGGAAAGCCTGTACGAATTGCCGGCAGACCAGCGCGAAATCGAAGCGTTGCGATTGGCGGAACAGGAAGCGACTAGGCCATTCGATCTGACGACAGGACCTTTGTTCAGGGTCAGATTATTGTGTTTGGAGTATCGAGATGATCAGCCTCATGCCGAAGGAAAATATCTTTTTTTGGCGGTCCTTCATCACAGTATCGCGGATGGCTGGTCGATGGACATTCTGGTGCACGAACTCACGACGCTTTATGAAGCCTTTGCTGCGGGCAGGCCGTCGCCGTTACGGGACTTGCAGCTGCAATACGCAGATTTTGCCGTTTGGCAGCGGCTCTGGCTGCGGGGCGACGTAGGGGAGCGTCAACTGGGTTACTGGACGGAACGTCTGCAAGGCTGTCGTAGTGTATTGGAATTGCCGGCGGATCGGCCGCGGCCGGCATTACAGACTTACAAGGGGAGCACTTACGCGCATTGTTTGCCGGACAAACTGCGGCGCGGCCTGTCAAAGCTGAGCCGGGCGCACGATGTGACACCGTTCATGCTCCTTCTGGGGGCGTTCCAGGTGTTATTGTCCCGCTACAGTGGGCAGACCGATGTGTGCGTCGGGACGCCTGTTGCCAACCGCAACCGCTTGGAACTGGAAGGCTTGATCGGATTTTTCGTCAATACTCTGGTGTTGAGGACAGACCTCTCGGGCAATCCTGTCTTCACGGAGCTGTTGAAACAGGTGCGAGACGTGACATTGGGCGCGCAGGCCCATCAGGATCTGCCCTTCGAGCAGTTGGTCGAGGCCTTGCAGCCGGAACGGGATACCAGTTATTCCCCGCTGTTTCAGGTGATGTTCGATTGGCAGGACACGCCGCGGGAGGATCTGGAGTTACCGGGTATTCAGATCAGCCCGTTGGAAGTGGGGACCCGGAGCGCAAAGTTCGATCTTACGTTGAACGTGACTAATACTGCGGAAGGTCTGCTGACCGAGTGGGAGTACAATACCGACCTGTTTGACGAGCGGACAATGCGGCGTATGGCGCGGTATTATGCGACGCTGCTGGAGGGAATCGTCTCCACTCCGCGGAGCCGGTTGTCTGAATTGCCGTTCGTGACTACAGGCGAACTTCGTCAGTTGCTGTTGGACTGGAGCGGGACGGAACGGGTCTATCCTTTGAACTGGACCGTCGTAGAGTGCTTCGAGGCGCAGGTGGAACGGACGCCGGAGGCGGTTGCGCTGGTGGATGAGGATCAGGCGCTGAGTTACCGGGAGCTGAATGCACGGTCCAATCGACTCGCGCATTATTTGCGGACCCTTGGGATTGGTCCGGAGGGCTTCGTGGGGCTGTGTGTGGAACGCTCTGTGATGATGGTGGTCGGCATGCTGGGGATTCTCAAGGCCGGCGGAGCCTATCTGCCCCTCGATCCGAATTATCCCCGGGAGCGGTTGGATTATAGTTTGCGGGATGCCGCGCCGCGTGTGCTGCTCACGCAGCTTTCCCAGCAGGCCCGCTGGCGGTCAGGGTCATGGGAGACGGTGTGCCTGGACCGGGACTGGGAACAACGGATGGCTGGGCAGCCGGCTAGCAATCTGAATCTTACTCCTGGTTCGGAACAGTTGGCTTACGTCATTTACACCTCCGGCTCGACGGGCCGGCCCAAAGGTGTGGCGGTTCGCCACGGCGGGATGGTCAATCACGCGCTGGCGGTGGTGGAGGGCTTCGCGCTCAAGCCCTCGGATAGCGTGTTGCAATTCGCCTCATTCAACTTCGATCAATCGGTGGAGGAAATTTTCCCGAGCCTGCTGGCGGGAGCCACCCTGGTGCTGATGCCCGCGGCGCCGCCAGCGCCCGGAGAAGACCTGATCCGGTTCATCGAGAAGAGGCGCATCTCGGTATTGCACCTGCCGACCGCCTACTGGAGCCAATGGGTCCAGGAATGGTCGCGGGTGCCTGGAAGGTTGCCTGACTGTCTGCGTTTGATCAACGTCAACAGTGAAAAGGTTCCCGCGGAACGTTTTGCGGCCTGGCGGCGGCTGGCGGCGGATTCAGAGGTAATTTGGTTCAACACCTATGGCCCGACCGAAATGACGATTACGGCGACCTGGTATGCCTATCATCGCGGGTCCGGGTGGTTGGCGGAACAGGATGAGGTGCCGATTGGCCGGCCCTTGCCGAATATCCGGGCCTATATTCTGGATCAGCACCTTGAGCTGTTGCCGGCCGGCATTGTGGGGCAGTTGTTCCTGGGCGGGGCGGGACTGGCCCGCGGTTATCTGAACCGGCCCGATCTGACGGCATCGGCGTTTGTGCCGGACCCGTTCGGAGCGCCGGGCGGACGCCTTTACCGCAGCGGGGATCTGGCGCGTTATCGTGACGATGGCGTCATCGAATATCTCGGCCGGATTGACCAGCAGGTGAAACTGCGCGGTTTCCGCATTGAACCGGGCGAGATCGAGGCGCGGTTGTTGGATCATGCGGCGGTTCGCGAAGCGGTGGTGATGCTGCGCGAGGACCGGCCCGGCGAGCCCATGCTGGTGGCCTACCTGGTCGCCGGGGACGGCGTTGCACCTGCTGTGCTGGAGAATCACCTCCGGGAGGCGCTGCCCGCTTACATGCTGCCCTCGGCCTATGTCTTTCTGCCGGCGCTGCCGCTCGCGCCCAATGGCAAGGTCGATCGGCGGGCCTTGCCGCAGCCGGATGGGGTGGACCATTGCAGGGAAGAATACGTTGCGCCGCGCACGGCGATGGAAGAAGTGCTGGCCGGTATCTGGTCGGAGGTCCTGGGTCTGGAACGGGCCGGGGTCACGGATAACTTCTTCGCCCTCGGGGGACATTCGCTGCTGGCCGTGAAACTTATACAGCGGCTCAGACAGACCTTGGGCGTCGATTATCCGCTGGTGTCACTGTTTCAGGCCCCCACGGTGGCCGAATTTGTGGCGCAGTCTCAGGAGCACGTCCCGGACGCGGTCACTCCGGTTGTGCCGTTGCGTGCCGTGGGGAGTGGCGAACCTTTATTCTGTTTCGACCCGACCGGCTTTCATCTGTTGGCGTATCGGCCACTAGCCGTTTCGGCCCTGATCGAATCGCCGGTCTATTGCATCGCCACTCGGGATTTATTGCTGAATCCGAATTGTCCGTTACCCACCTTGAAGGCGGCGGCGAAGGTTTACGCCGACTTGATTGCAGCGAAACAGGTCAACGGGCCATACAAGCTGCTCGGCTGGTCTTTTGGAGCCGTGTTTGCGATGGCGGTTGCAGAAGCCTTGGAGAGTATGGGACGCCGCGTCGCGTTCGTCGGGCTTCTGGATGCGGCTTTCGCGTGGGAGAGTCATGTATCGTCAGATCCTTTAGAACAACTGGCTCAACACCTGGATCCGGTCTTTCGGGATCAATTCAGGGCGATGGAACAAGATGCGCGGGAACGACTGCGGGCAGCCTTGTCCGGACTGGATCCGGAGAAACAGCTGGAATACGCCGTTGAATGGGCCCGGAGACACGGTCTTGTACACGGCGAACAATCGGAGGAAGTGCTGAAACTGGAAATTGCCGTTGCGGCGCGCAGAGCACGTCTCTGTGACGGATACGTGCCTGTTGTCATCGACGCGCCGCTGTCCATCTGGTCTGCGAGCGAAACGGTTGAGGAAGAGGGTGTGCAGGCTATGAACTGGGAACGGTACAGTCGACCTCCGTCATGGCACTCGACCATTGCCGGTGATCATTCAAGCATTTTGCAGGACTCACTCTTGCATCGGCAGATCGGCGAGCGTTTACGCGAGACCCAACCGGATTTGCCGGATGCCCCTACACCTGAGATCGGGAAGCCGGCCATAATTCTCTCGGACAAGGATTTTCCGCCTGCCGGGATAGCGCGAGGTTGAAGACTCCATGAATCTGTTGCGCCTGCTCATTCATTCATCGCGCTGGACGGTCTTGCTGGCGGTTTTAACCGGGGGATTAAGCGGGCTCAGTAGCGCGGGGCTGATCGCGGTCATCAATTCGGCCCTGGACTCGGACACCTCGTCAACGACCATCCTCGTTGGGTCATTCTCCGCTTTGATTTTCGTGATGCTGATGTCGGGCGTGGCATCGGCCAACCTGGTGATGCAACTCGGGCAATCGGCGGTATTTCAATTGCGCTTGCGCCTGAGCCGCCAAATACTGAGCGCGCCACTGCGCCAATTGCAGGATCTCGGCTCGCCGCGCCTGCTGGCAAACCTGACCGAAGACATCAAAACCATCACGGAATCCCTCGCCACGATTCCGGCCATCTGTATAGACGGGATGATGATCCTGGGCTGCCTCGCTTATCTGGGCTGGCTTTCGCGGCCATTTTTGGCGATGGTACTGGGACTGGTCGTCGTCGGCAGTCTCGGTTTTCGCATGGCGCAGCTTAAAGCAGTAGAAGCGTTCCGTTCGGCTCGCGAGCATGACGACGCCATGTATACCCATTATCGTGCGCTGACCGAGGGTATTAAGGAGCTTAAACTTCACCGTCCCAGACGAGACATCTTTTTATCCAAGGTATTGAAACCGACCGTCTCAAACTGTCGCCGCGACTTCAGTCGTGGCCTATCGATTTATATTCTTGCCAATAACTTGGGCAATGCATTGTTCTATCTTGCGATCGGTGCGGTGCTTTTCATCCTGCCGCAATGGCAAGACGTTCCGGCTGAAACGTTCCGCGGTTACACGTTGACGATTCTTTACCTGATGATGCCCTTGCGGAGTCTATTAGACAGTTTACCGATTTTGAGCCAGGCGCGAGTCGCACTGGATAAGGTGGAAAGGCTCGGGGATACTCTTCTGATTGATGAAAGCGCTCCGTTAGAGTCTCGCTTAGCCACTATGAGTAACAAGATGGAGGTACGCATCGACCTCGTCGCTGTTACCCACCGAAATCGATGCGAAGGGGATGACGACAATTTCCGGCTGGGTCCGCTGAGTCTGACTCTACTTCCGGGAGAGTTGGTGTTCCTGGCGGGAGGCAACGGGAGCGGCAAAACCACCCTGGCTATGCTGCTGCTCGGGCTTTATGTGCCGGAGAGCGGCCGGATATTGCTTGACGGTCAGCCGGTGACCGACGCTAATCGCGAGCATTACCGCCAGCACTTTTCCGCGGTATTTTCGGATTTCTTTTTGTTCGACAAACTGCTGGGCCTACCGGAACACGGGCTCGATGAGCAGGCTCGTGTCTATCTCGATCGACTGAAGCTGAATCATGCCGTACAGGTCCATGATGGCGTGTTTTCCACCCTTCGTCTGTCTCAGGGACAGAGAAAGCGACTCGCGCTATTAACCGTCTATATCGAGGATCGGCCCGTTTATGTGTTTGACGAGTGGGCGGCGGATCAGGATCCGGTGTTCAAGAAAATCTTTTACACCGAACTGCTTCCGGATCTGCAGGCGAGGGGAAAAACGGTACTGGTGATCACCCATGACGATCGGTATTTCCATGTGGCGGATCGGTGCGTCAAACTCGATTACGGGCAAATTGTTCATGATCCACAATCCGGACTTGTTCCCGAGTCCGACCAATCCATCGCAATGTGCGCCGAGACCCACGCGCCTCAATTCGTTTCTCGATCACCCGGCGCCGGAGCAGGCTGATGGCCGGAATTGTTTTCGTCGTGTGGCCCCTGATCAGTTCAATCAACTCCAGTCTCAAGTTGGCAAGAGATCTGCGTTCCGGCGGGCATAGGGTGCATTATCTCGGTTTGGTCGACTGTGAAGAACCTGTACGTGAACATGGATTCGACTTTATTCCCGTTTTCGAAACATGGTTTCCGAAAGACTTCACCGAACGACGCGAGCAACGTTTGCAGTCATTGAATGGCTGGCAAAGGTTTCTGGAAATCAGAAGGTTCACCCGGCAAGATCAGGCATTTCTGGATGCGCTCGTCGAAGGCAAGGAACGGCAACTTGACGATATCGTGGCTCAACTGTGGCCCAATCTAATGATACTCGTGCTCAGCGACGATGCCATGATCATCCCTGCCTTGCTGGCCCATTCGGCCGGAATAAAAGCCGTCTATCTGTGCGACACCTTGGGTCGCGGCGAGAATTCAGCCGTTCCACCCGTTACCACCGGCATCATTCCCACTCGTGACTGGTTCGGGAAAATCAAGATCCGACTGGCCTGGAAAAAACTGTTTTTAGTGCGGAATTGCCAGGCCCTAGTTGCGGCATGGCTGGGACTGGCGGTCAGTTGGCATAGGGCGATGAGGCTTCTGGCTCGTAGATATCATTGTCCTTGGGAACTTGTCGAGCAGACCGACGAATTTCCGTTACAGTTCAAACTGCCGGAACTGGTTTTATTTCCGCGCCCATTCGAATTTCCCGATGCAGATCAATCGGACCGCCAATATATTGAAGCCTC
Source organism: Methylococcales bacterium (assembly GCA_050740335.1). Classification (GTDB taxonomy): domain Bacteria; phylum Pseudomonadota; class Gammaproteobacteria; order Methylococcales; family UBA1147; genus UBA1147. The sequence continues at coordinate 6,857 of JBOICY010000084.1, forward strand.
GATCGACCTGAAGCGGCAACAGGCCCCATTTTCGTGGGACAGACTCGATGCGGGTTGTCCTTTGATCTACTGCGCATTGGGAACTGTTGACTGGCTCAGCAAGGAAAAATACCGAAATTTTTTTCAAACCGTTATCGACGTGGCGGCTTTGAGAATGGATTTCCAGTGGGTCATCGCTTTGGGTGAGGCCTTCGATCCGGCAGATTTCAATTCGATACCCGCGAAGGTCACTATCATCAATCGCGCCCCGCAGTTGGATCTTCTAAACCGGGCTGCGATCATGATTTCACACGGTGGCGCGGCGACCGTCAAGGAGTGCATCTATTTTGGCGTTCCGATGGTGCTCTTTCCATTAGGCTTCGATCATCCCGGATACGCGGCGCGGGTACGCTACCACGGATTGGGTGTGACAGGAGACATCCATCGGTTGAACGTGCGAACCCTGAATCATCTGATCGATACAGTAGCCGGTGATCCGCGCTACCGTGCGCAAGTACAGCAGATGCAATGCAAGTTTCGAGAAGCGGAAAACTCGAGGCCGGGTTTAAGAATCATCGAGACCATGATCGGTGGTTCGACCCCGATTCGAGAGCGTGCGGCGAACAGTGCTCGGTAAAGCGCTCAAAGTTACCGTAGGACTCTTAACCGGAGTGCTGCTCGTCGCGGGACTCTATATCTGTAGAGCGCTGTATTTGGCGCTACCGGGCGACGAAGGCATCATTCGATTAGCGGGCTTGTCTTCTTCCTTGACGGTCGGTTTGGACCGATTTGGCATTCCGGCGATCAGGGCCGGATCGCGTTTGGATGCTTATCGGGTACTCGGCTTTCTCACCGCGCGCGATCGGATGTTTCAGATGGACCTGATGCGCCGTACGAGCGCTGGAAGGCTCGCCGAAATATTGGGCGAAGCAGCCCTGGATAGCGACATAGCGCACAGGGTCTTGGGATTCAGCCGGGTCGCCGCCGCGATTACGCAGAATCTCCCGTCCGATCAGAGAGCCGTATTGCAGGCCTATGTGGACGGTGTCAACAGCTTGATCAGCCGAGGCCAGCCGCTTGCGTTCGAGTTCGCTATTCTAGGTTACCAACCGGAGCGATGGACGCTCGAAGACAGTATCCTGATTGTTTTGGGAATGTTCGAAGCCATGGACTCGAACGATGCGGAGGAGCGTATGTCAAGTGTTATGGCAAAGTGCCTGCCCGCCGACGTCATCGCGTTTCTGACGCCCGCGATCGATCCTTATACCGAGAAGTTGTCCGGACCGAGTCAAAGCCACCCGGTAACGGCCATCCCTGCGGAGGCATTGAAGGCGATCCTCCGAAACGGATCGAATAACGATCTGCGCGCCAACTTGGTAACGATGGGCACAGCCCGGACCGGTTCCAACGCCTGGGCGGTGAGCGCTTCCAAAACCGCCGACGGCCGGGCTATTCTCGCCAACGACATGCACCTCGGTTTATCGATTCCGAATATCTGGTATCGATTCGAGCTTCAGTTCGGAGACCAGACACTCGCCGGGCTCACCCTGCCGGGTACGCCTTTGTTGGTCGCGGGGACCAATCATCACCTCGCTTGGGGGATTACGAGCCTTGGCGCCGATGAGTTGGATCTGGTGGTTATCGAAACAAATCCGGACGATCAGGGCGTTTATCGTACCGCTAAAGGCTGGAGCCGGTTCGATATCAGATCGGAGACCATCGAGGTAAGGGGAGCGGAGAATGTGCAAGTAAACATCCGAGACACGATTTGGGGGCCGATCGCAAGCAAAGCGTTGCTTGGCGACCCGGTCGCCATCCACTGGACGGCTTTGAATCCTGCGGCCGTCGATTTGGGCCTGTTGGCTCTGGATCGTGCCGACGAGCTTCAGGCCGCTCTGCATATCGTGAATCGGACCGGTGGTCCGTCGGCCAACGTAATTCTCGTTGACGATGGCGGTCACATCGCCTGGACCGTCATGGGCCATATTCCCGTGCGGCGTGGTTTTGATGGGGTGGCCAGCCGCTCTTGGGCGGACGGACGAATCGGTTGGGAAAGTTACATCCAACCGGATGACCTTCCGCGCATGGTGGATCCTTCAAACGGGATTCTGGTTTCAGCCAATCAACGTGCATTTGGCGAGGAATATCCTCATCTGGTCGCCCATGCCTACGATAACGGCTATCGGGCTTTCCGAATATTCCACCAGTTGGAAAAGACCCAACAGAGCAATGAACCGCAGATGTTGGCCTTACAACTGGATAGCCTGAGCGAGTTCTATGAATTCTATCGCCGGCTGGCTCTATCGGTTTTGAGTGGTCGGAAGGTTCGGGATGATCCACGCCGCCGGGAGATCCAGGATTACTTGACGGCATGGGACGGCAAGGCCGAGGTGAACAGCCTGGGAATTGCCCTGCTGGTCGAATTCCGCAATACTCTGGCAAATTCACTGTTTGCGCCCTTCTTGAGTGCATGCCGGCGGGAGGATGCCGAATTTAGCTTTTTCTGGCGGCAAATCGACGTGCCCTTACAGCGTCTCTTGACGGAAAAACCCCCGGAGTTGTTGCCAGATTTATCGACCAATTCCGACTGGAACGAATGGATTCTGGACAAACTGGAGCAGAGTGCGGCCCGACTGCGCGAGCGTTATCGGGTTGCGTCCCTGTCATCGCTTAACTGGGGCGCCGTGAACCAGACCCGGATTGCGCATCCCCTCAGCAATTTCCTGCCTGTTATCGGCCGACTATTGGATATGCCCGATTCCCAAACGGCAGGGTGCGACTTTTGTGTGCGATTTGCATCGGACTCCGGAGGTGCCACCGAGCGTTTTGTCATTTCACCTGGCCACACAACCGACGGAATTCTGCACATGCCGGGTGGACAATCCGGACATCCCTTGTCCGCTCATTATCGGGATCAGCATCCCTATTGGCTGAACGGTCTGCCGATCGCTTTCATGTCCGGTGGATGGGAGCGGACGCTCCGCTTTGAGCCGGAGGTCGCGCCGTGAAACATCCTATCCAAAGGCGAAGCAATGCATACTCGAAATAAGTCAGGTTCTTCATTGCACAGATATGCGTGTATCGGGTTTTGGAGTGCGTTTTTGGGCCGTTCGTCATCGATTTTGAGTTCGCTTCATCAAGATCTCGAGAGAAATAGAGCGTGTCGGAAGTGCTGGATTCAAGCTATAAAGTGAGTGTAGAAGACTCCGAAGGACGCGAAGTTCGTGACGAAAACCTCCGAACGAACGATGCCAGCGGGATTGACCTCCTGGAACGCCAGCAGCGCTTTGAGTCTAATGCCCGGACCTATCCACGCCGAATTAGGATCGCTCTGCGCTCCGCCCGGGGGATTCACGTGACCGATACCGCCGGCCGCACCTATATTGACTGCCTTGCCGGTGCTGGCGCTTTGGCCTTGGGGCATAATCACCCGGCCGTGGTCGATGCCGTTCAACGTGCATTGGCGGAGAACCTGCCCTGGCAAACGTTGGACCTCACCACACCGACCAAGGACCGGTTCGTTCAGGATCTATTCGCAAGCCTGCCCGCCGCATTCTCCGAAAACGCCAAGATTCAATTCTGCGGGCCTTCCGGGGCGGATGCCGTCGAGGCCGCCATCAAGCTGGTCAAGACGGCGACCGGGCGGAGAGGGCTTCTGTGCTTTCGAGGGGCTTACCATGGCATGACTCACGGTGCTTTGAGCATCACCGGAGAACGGAATCCCAAAGAATCGATTCCAGGACTCATGCCGGATGTTCAATTCCTGCCTTATCCGTACAGCTATCGCTGTCCCTTCGGTTTGGGCGGGGAAGCCTGTCACCAAATGAGCAGTCGTTACATAGAGAACCTGCTCGACGATTCGAATAGCGGCATCGTCACGCCTGCCGCCATGATTCTCGAGGCGGTCCAAGGCGAAGGCGGCGTTATCCCGGCGCCATCCGAGTGGTTGCGGGAAATGCGGAGGATTACCAGGGAGCGTGGAATTCTCCTCATCGTCGACGAAGTGCAAACGGGTCTTGGTCGAACTGGCCGGATGTACGCAATTGAACATGCGGGCATTGTCCCGGATGTCCTGGTGCTTTCCAAGGCCATTGGCGGCGGTTTGCCGGCTAGCGTTATTCTCTATCACAAGAACCTCGACCTCTGGCAGCCCGGTGCGCATGCGGGGACTTTCCGCGGCAATCAACTGGCATTGGCGGCCGGTTCGGCGACCGTAGGGCTTGTCCAGGAATTTCGACTTCACGAACATGCTGCCGTGATGGGTGAGCGCTTGTTGTCATCCCTACGTCAAACAATGGCTAAGGCCCGGTATATAGGTGATGTGCGGGGGCGGGGTTTGATGGTTGGCGCGGAAATCGTCAAGCCCGAAGATGCGACCACCAACGCATTCTGTCCGCCTTGTTACCCGGAAATGGCTCGTTCCATTCAGCGGGAAGCCTTGTCTCGCGGGTTGATCGTAGAACTCGGCGGACGCTGTGGGAGCGTCGTACGCTTTTTACCGCCGCTGGTAATCACCGCGAACCAAATCGACCAGGTTGCGGCGATTTTTGCAGACGCCGTAAGTGCTGCGGAAGCTCGCGATTTGGCTGCCGATTAAACCGGCGTCCCAAACGGAGAAATGTAAGTTCTCAAAAAGTCCGGGCATTCGTTACGGCCTGTTTAGTTCTCGGCGCGGGCAGGAGGGGGCCGGAAGCGGGTTCAAAAGGGAGCCTGTCCCGAATCCGACAATCACGACAGCTCCGGATGTCCCAAGGTGTGTGATTTCACCTACAGAATGAGTGATATGCCACAGACCGACGCGAGAGGGTCAATCAATCGATTGAAAAACAAGGGTAAAATTTTGGCATTATTATCGCTTTTGAATCGGCTAAAAGGCTATCGCAGACGAGCGGAAATCATCCGTTGGAATTTACCGATAGATGCCGATGGACAAAGAATGCCACGAAACGGCTGTGATCCATCGAGAGCACGAACCGACTGGAACCCGTTTCAATGATAATAAAAGGTAAATGAAGATGGCTTGAGAAGCCGAGCCAGAAATTGACAGGATAACCGTGTCCCGGCACGAAAATAAAAAAAATCCCATACGAAAGTGTGTGATTTCACCCGCTCGAACGTCCTTATGATCAGGCAGGCCGGAAAAAGAATGCAAAACACCGAGTTTTTCATGGCGTAACACACAGCACCAAGGGATGACCAAACGATGGCGGATAATCAATGCGGATCGAATCGAGTGAACGGTGCGGAGAAACGATCCGCCTTCGAGGCCGAATTTCCTTCGCCGCGTTATTTCCAGGTGCATTTCGAATATCTGGACAGTCTGCTCTTAGATGCCGCAAAATCTTTGGGCGTGTTGCGGGCGGAGGTTGCCGAGGTGTATCGGGTGATGCAAACGGGCCAGGTTTCGGACTCGTCCGGGATGGACGGGGTGGATAGAGGAGACGAGCCGGCATTGCGTATTGAACCGTGTACCAATCGAAGACGGCCGAAGCGTTCCGCTAGGCAACGGAACGTGGACTGTGGGGCCGGTTGATGAATCTGCTCTTCCTGCCGTCTTCGATGCCGCCCGAGCGTGCCCGCCTGCCCGACCTGGGCGTGGACTTTTCCATTTATAGACGGCCTTTTGGAGTGGCTTTGGCCGCGGCTTTGGCGGGCCTGCTGCATGGGGGGCTACTGTTCTGGTTTCTCGAGCGGCCGGTATCCAAGCCGCTGACCGAAGCAGCGCCTTTGCCGATGATCGAACTCGCGCTTTCGGCGCCGAGCCAGCCCGCACCGCAACAACCGGTCGACGCCGCCAATCCGTTGCCGAAAAAGAACCCGGAACCCAAGCCGGTGAAAAAGACCAAAGCGAAACGAAAGCCACAGCTGAAAAAAGCCGCTGTCGAGCCGGAAGAACTGCTCGAGGAAATTCAGGACGCCCCGCCCGCCGCCTCCGTTCCGCCGGCACCGGTACGGGCCGAAGCCGCTTCCCCGCGCGCGGAAACCTATACTCCGGCCAGCTCCAACGCCGATTATCTGCATAATCCGCGGCCGGTTTATCCGGCTGTCGCGCGCCGCAGGCACTGGGAAGGGCTGGTACTGCTGCGGGTATTCGTGACCGCGGAAGGGCATTGCGGCAAGGTTTCGGTAAACCGGAGCAGCGGGCATGAGGTGCTTGATGAAGCGGCATTGGAGGCGGTCAGTCAATGGCGTTTCGTGCCGGCCAAACGCGGCGAACTTGCGCAGGCCAGTTGGGTCACGGTGCCGATCGAATTCGAGTTGAGATGAATCGAACGGGTCGGGGTGACGGGATTGCGCCCGTCACCTCTCCCACACCACCGGACATGCGGTTTTCCGCATCCGGCGGTTGAATCCTACCGTTACACGGTAGAGAATTCCGATGGAACATACATACCATAACGTCTTAGAATGGCGTTACTCAGTACCTTGTGGAGCGTGGGGCTTTTAGCGATGCGCCAAGCCCCACGTGAACTGCTCGCGACTTCGAGTTGTCGAGGCGTAGCACCCAGTCGGCGTAGCGCATTGAGCCTACCCTTCTTGTTGTGCCATCGTTGCCAGAAACATTTCCGAATGTGACGACGGGTCCACCCGACCCAGCGTTCAATATTCCGACGCCGGGTGGCCAGTTTGAAGTAATTCCACCAGCCGACGCTGTATTGCCGCCACTGTTTGACCAGTTGTTGGCTGGTCAGACTTTGCCGCGCATTCCATAGCTCGCGTACTTTCGCTTTGTACCGGTCGATGTTCTTGGGCGCGATCGTGATCTCCTGGTCTTCGTTTATCCGGAATCCCAGAAACTGACTATCCCAAGGTCGTCCGGTGCCACTTTTGTTTGGGTTCACCTTAAGCTTTAGGTGCTTTTCTATCCATAGGATAAGACTTCCCAAAATGCGCTTCGCACTGCGCTCACTACTCACGAAGATAACGATATCGTCTGCATAACGGCAAAAACTCAGTTCGCGCTGTTCCAGTTCTTGATCAAGCTTGTCTAGGTAGATGTTTGCCAATAGCGGGCTTAAGGGACTGCCTTGCGGCACACCTTTATCACGCCGCTCCACCTTGCCATCTATCATGATGCCCGTCGTCAAGTAGGTCCTGACTAAGCCCAGAACTCGCTTGTCTGTGACTTTCTGACTGATGAGGTGCATTAAGATGTCGTGATTCACGTCATCAAAGAACGCACTAATGTCGATATCAACCACCCAATCCTTACCTTGCTGTACAAATACCTGAGCTTCCGCCACAGCCTGCCCTGCGCTTCGGTTCGGTCTATATCCGTAACTAGATGAACTAAACTCCCCGTCGAACTTCGTCGTTAAGACTTGCTGTATGGCTTGCTGAATCACCCGATCTTGTACCGTTGGAATCCCCAACAGCCTTTCACCCCCATCCGGCTTTGGGATTTTCACCCCTTTAACCGGACTCGGAACGTATGTCCCCACCCTTAACTTGGCTTCGATTTCTGCCCAATACTGTTGCAAGTGCTGCTCTGTTTCGTCAATGCTTTTCCCGTCTATCCCGGCTGCGCCATGGTTGCGTTTGACCGCGTCAATGGCTTGTTGCAGGTTTAGCCAGTTGAATATAGCATCCATCAGTAATTCTTCTGTCATTTTCTTTCGCCTTTTACTTCTAATCTTGGCTCGCATCCCGTGAGATTTGGTTCACAAAGAAACCACTTTGCTAGTTGATTTCCCACCAAGGGGTAATTTACCGCACGCGGCAACGCCCACTTGTTTCAAAATACTGTACGCTTCCGATTAGCCTCTTTGGTTTAATGAACTTGATTCTTCAGCCCTTCGCTCCATCCCCATTACAGGAACTTCTTCACTACTACGGCTTCTGCTGACTCCTCCCAAACTCTCATTCAGGAGGTCTCCCCAGGTAAGGTTCTAAAACTTTCTGCCCGCGCCGCCAAGCTCTACTTGATGTGTCTTTCGGTAACGGTTGGATTTCGTGTTTCCTAGCTTAACTCTAGCCCACACCCTGCCTCACTGCTTGTTCGTGTTCCTGCGGTCGTGCTTTTGCTACGCGCTTCTTTCAGGCTGACCTCACGGTTTCCCCCTTGCGTTTCGCTACGGTTGTCGTTACTCTCTCCGGTCTCCTCTTCCAGGTGACAAGTTTTAGCCCATGCTGGGCACACTAGGGTGCGCCGCGCGCACCATAAAACCGGTGCGCCGCGCACACCCGACAAATAGCGGAAATTGCTTTGGAAATGTCAGAAACCAATATCGTCATGGCTACACTTTACGTGTTGGGCGGCTTTTCCGTGCTGACCTGGAGCGTGATTCTGCTGAAAATCGGCGAAGTCGTGCTCAGCGATGTCCGCAACCATTTTTTCGTCAGGAACTTAAAAAGCGGTAAAGAATTGGCGTTAAATGACCCGGCGAACATCCGAGCGCCGGCCGGGCGGGTGTGGCAGGCCGGCCACGCAAAGCTCATGAAAGCCGGGGAACTGTCCGGTTTGAATTCCAGCCGGCACGAAGCCTGGTACGAACTGACCGAACGCGCGATGCGCCAGCAGATCCAGAAGGAAAAAACCCGCCTGGATTCCGGTCTCGGATGGCTTGCCAGCATCGGCAGTACGGCACCCTTCGTCGGGCTGTTCGGAACTGTCTGGGGCATCCTGCACGCGCTCAAGGATATCAGTGCCCAGGGTTCGGCCAGCCTTGAAGTAGTGGCGGGTCCGATCGGCGAAGCGCTGATCGCGACGGCCGTCGGCATTGGTGTCGCGATTCCCGCGGTGATCGCTTACAACTGCTTCCTGAAACAAAGTCGCCGCATCGTCGCGATCCTGGAGCATGTCGCGAACGACTTTCTGCATTCCACGATCGAAAACCAATTAACCCGGACTGAGATGATCGAACATGGCCGTACCATTACCGAATGACGACGAAACCGGAGAAATGAGCGAAATTAATGTCACCCCACTGGTGGACGTGATGCTGGTTCTGCTGGTGGTCTTTATTGTGACCGCGCCGCTCCTGACTCAGGCCGTGAGAGTCAAACTGCCCGAGACCGAACAGACCGAACCCGCGCCGGACCAGCACATCACGATTCTCAGCGTCGACTCCGAAGGTCATCCTTCCATCGACGACAAACCCGTGGCGCTGGAGGCTTTGGAAGAGGATCTGAAAGCGCTCATCGAACAGAACCCGGATGTCAATCTGCAGCTTCAGGCGGACCGGACCACGATATTTGAATCCGTCGCCAGGGTCATGGCCATCGCTCAGCGTTCCGGTATCGGCAAATTATCGTTTGTGACCCTGCAACGATAGAAAGTATTGAAGATCCAAGTGCCGATCGATCCTGTAGTGGCCGATTTTAATAGGGGGCACCTCGAAAAACCCACCTCCGTTAGATAATAACCGCACTTTCCAGCCATTCCTGACCTGCCCTGATCAAAGAAAGACTGTTTGCCGCTGAGGAGCGCGACAGCAATTCTCATTTTGAAAGCTCTGCCGCATAAACTGCTGAACAAAACCCCGCCGCTTCAGTATAACAGCATGGAAGATCCACAAACAACCAAGCGGCGACATTGGCATATCCGTTTCGAGAGCGCAAAGCACACTTGACTTTCGGCGGCCTGGTCGGCGACTTGCGGGAACTGATGCGTTGGTTTCCGGACAAGCGCACGGGGCGCAACATCCAGGACAGCCTGGAAGACGTGGCGTCGTCGGCGTCCTCGGTGTTCTTTGCCCCCAAAGTCCGTCGTTTCTTGCGCATCAGACCGCCATGACGGAGACCTTGGGCAACAGCAACGCCCGGGCCTTGTTCGGCGTGTCGACGATCCCCACGGATAACCAGATTCGCGACGTGCTGGACGCTGTGCCGCCGCAGCAGGTGTTGCCAATGTTCGGACGGGTCGTTGTCGCGTTGTCCGAGCGCGGGCATCAGCAAGCCTTTCGCGCGCTCGACGGGCAGTGGTTAGTCGCCCTGGATGGCACGCAGTACCACAGATCGAACCGCATTAGCTGCGAGCACTGCGGCGTCACAAAGCACCGTAACGGACCAATCGACTGCGCCCATTCGGTGGTCACGCCGGTGATTGTCGCTCCCGGTCATTGCCCCGCGTGCTGCCCTTGGAGCCCGAACTCATCACGCCGCAGGATGACCACCAAAAACAGGACTGCGAGAACGCCGCCGCCAAGCGCTGGATCAGCCAATACGCCGAGCGCTATCGGGAACTGGATGTGACCTTGCTCGGCGATGATCTCTACCGTCGCCAACCCCGGTGCGAACACGCGCTGGCGGCTGGATTGAACTTCATCTTGGTCTGCAAAGCGTCGTCGCATCCGACGCTGGTTGAGTGGCTGGACTGGCGGCGCGCCAAGGGCGGCTTGAAAACGCGTGAGTGCCGAGACCGGCTTCAGCAACTGCAGGAGCCAGCCCTGCTGGAACTGCCCGCCCTGCGTGCAGGGCGGCCGCGCGGCTACGGCGATCCCCGACACCCCGCAAGGCGCCGCCCAAGCACCGCTACACTGCGCACTCGGCTTGGTGCAGCCGGTCCGGCTCAAACCAATTGAGCAACCCGCTGAGCAGCGTTTGTGGCGGGAACTGGTGGGGTGCTACCACTATCTGGGCTATCGGACCGCCTATGGTGCTTCGCTGCGGTACTTGATCGAAGCCTCACGTCCCCAGCCCAACGCTGGGGTGTCTGCAGTTTTCTTCACCCGCTTGGCGCATGAAGGCTCGCAATAGCTGGATAGGCTGGGACGAAATCAACCGCAAACAGCACCTGCCCAGACTCATCAACAACAGTCGTTTTCTGATCCTGCCCTGGGTGCGCATCCCGCATTTGGCCAGCCATGTGCTGGCGCTGTCCCTGCGCACTGTCGCTGAAGACTGGGAGCGGCACTAGGCAGCCTCCGCCCTTGGTTGGCTGAAACTTTGCTGCACAGCTCACGCTTTACTGGCCACTGCTATCGCGCCGCCAACTGGATCGATGTTGGTTTGACCACCGGTCGTGGCCGGCAGGATCGAGACCACCAGCGTCACGGGATAGCACCAAAGCGGGTGCTACTCTATCCACTGCGCCATGATGCCCGGCAGTGCCTGGTCAGTGATTCAAAATGAGAATTGCTGGG
>JBOICY010000085.1:0-3012 GCA_050740335.1 Methylococcales bacterium
AGCTATTGTCGATCGCTGTAATGCGAAGAACGGGGATCTGATCTTTTTCGGCGCCGACAAGAAAACGGTTGTGAACGAATCGATGGGCGCGCTGCGAGTCAAGCTCGGCTTCGACCTCGGGATCGTACATCCGGGTTGGAAACCGGTCTGGATCATGGACTTCCCGATGTTTGATTGGGACTACAAAGAGCATCGCTGGACTGCGCTGCACCATCCGTTCACCGCGCCCAAGGGCACCCGGGAAGACTTGCATCAAGATCCCGAAAATATGTTGTCGCGAGCCTACGATATGGTGTTGAACGGTACCGAGATCGGTGGCGGATCGATCCGTATCCATGATACCGCGATGCAGTCCACCGTGTTTCACCTGCTTGGAATCGGCGAACAGGAAGCGCGCGCCAAATTCGGCTTTCTGCTGGACGCCCTGAAATATGGATGCCCACCGCATGGCGGGATCGCGTTCGGCCTCGATCGGCTCGTGATGTTGATGACCGGCGCGAGTTCCATTCGCGAAGTGATGGCCTTTCCAAAGACGCAGACCGCACACTGTCCGATGATGGATGCGCCGGCCCGGGTCTCCGAAGAACAGCTCAGGGAATTGGGTATTCGTGTGAGAACCCAACCCGCCGCAAGCAGTTCGGAAACGAATTCCTGAGCAGGCGGCGAAGTGTTAGTTGCCAGCAATTCTCGGTATATGCTTCGTTTACGGCCCGTCGTAGCCCGTCGTAGGTTGGGTTGAGGAACGAAACCCAACACCTCAGCCTGCACTGGAACGCAAACGTTGGGTTTCGCTACCGCTCAACCCAACCTACGAGGAGATTATTTTTTACATATAGAGTTGCTGGTCAGTCGCAGGCCGGCTAAAACATAGTAATTTACTATGTTATTATAAGGTGTTTAGATCGAATTTCTTAGAACCATGGCAGTATCCGCACTAGCGATTCAGAACTACGCCCTGTTGGATGATGACGATTGTGAAAACAGAATACTCGAGGCGAAACAGAAACTCGGCGACCGCTGCATTATTTTAGGACATCATTATCAGCGCGACGAAGTTTTTCGGCATGCCGACGTATCCGGAGATTCGCTGAAGTTATCCAGATACGCAGCCGGGTCGGAAGCGGAAACCATTGTGTTTTGCGGCGTGCATTTCATGGCCGAGGTCGCCGATATTCTTTCACGCCCCGAGCAGAAGGTCGTATTGCCCGATCTCGCAGCGGGGTGCTCCCTAGCGGATATGGCCAACCTCGCGAATGTAGAGCGCTGCTGGCGGGAGTTGTCCGAAGTGCTCGATGTCGAGCACGAGGTCACGCCGGTGACCTATATCAATTCCGCCGCGGACCTCAAAGCTTTTTGCGGAAGGCACGGGGGCATCGTGTGCACCTCGACCAATGCCCGGGCGATTTTGGACTGGAGTTTTGAACGCCGGGAGAAAGTCCTGTTTTTCCCCGATCAGCACCTTGGCCGGAATACCGGCTATAGAATGGGGATTCCACTCGACGAAATGGTAGTCTGGGATTTTAATCGGCCGATGGGCGGGCTCGACAAAGCAGATTTGGAACGGGCCAAGCTGATCCTATGGAAAGGCTTTTGCTCCGTACATCAGATGTTCAAGCCGCAGCATATTGACGATTTTCTGAAACGCCATCCCGAAACCAAAGTCATCGCGCATCCCGAAGCCAGTTTTGAAGTCTGCCAGAAAGCAGAATTCGTTGGATCGACGGAATTTATCCTGAAAACGGTGCGTGAAGCCGCCCCGGGCACCCGTTGGCTGGTCGGCACCGAGCTGAATCTGGTCAATCGTCTTCACGAAGAATGTAAACATCAAGGGAAGAATGTCCATTTCATGTCTCCGACGGTTTGCATGTGTTCAACGATGTTTCGAACCGATCCGCAACATTTGGCCTGGGCTTTGGAAAATATTTCCGACGGAACCATCGTGAATCAGATCCGGGTTCCTGAAAAAGAAGGCCTCGAGGCTAGAAAAGCGTTGGACAATATGCTGAGTTTGGCGTGAGCCTGATTGGTGCACGGAGAATTCCCTTTTAACCACCGCTCGCAATTTCTCCTCTAAAATTCTATGTAACAACAGGTTGCGGTGCGATCAGCCCGACTCGGGACGAGATATTCGGCTCAAACGGTCATTCTCGGTTCGTTTTCGGCAACGACTCCCTATGCGGATTCTTCAACCAAACCTCGTGTTACCGGGGGCGGGCGCATTTAAATTTGCGTAGCGCTGGCAGGATCGGATAGAAGACAAGGCACATTGGAGAGCTCTCCCGGTTATCTCGACAATCGCGAGGAGACCGCGCCTTTCGATAACGTTCAAGTTATTTGAGGGGGTTTTTATCTATCCATCAAATAATCTGATCAAAATTAACGGAAAACTCAACGCCGCGCGCACCGGCTTGCCCGGTGCAGCGCATTGTTAGTTACCCTCATAAATGCTTGAACGATGTCCGACCTTCGCAACTTGAACGACAAGGCGGTCATCTTGTATTTCATAAATAATGCGATATAGCCCCTGCCTGACTTTATACCTCTCTTGACTGGAAAGCTTTATGCAACCTTCACCCCTCGGGTTGTCAGTTAATGTATCGATGCGCGATAGAATTCGCTTTACGTCTTGATTGGGTATAGCCCGAAGATCCTTTGCAACCGATTTTTTGAAAGCGACTTTATATCTTGCCATGCTTCTTCAGGTCGTTCAGCAAGGCTTCATAGCTTATTTCCGGTTCATGTGCTCTTTCCGCGAAAACCTCAATGTCTTCTTGGTCCTCATGCATAAGCAAACGGACCGCCTCATTAACCAATGAGGAGAACGATACGTGAGTTGATGCAGCCTTTAATCTCAACGCCTGATGAATCGACGGATCGAAATAAACCGTAGACCTTTTGGATAACTCGCTCATAACGCCACCTTCGAATTGGTTAGGCTAAACATCGTAGCGTTATAACGCCATAATGTCAACAAGCATCAGGTCTTGCAAAATCATATAAATGTGATTTTGC
>JBOICY010000086.1:0-2325 GCA_050740335.1 Methylococcales bacterium
CGATGTTGTCGGTACTCGAACAACGCGAAACGGAACTCAAGGAGGCCCGCGATGCCGCGTTGGAAATTGCAAAAGTCAAAGCTGAATTCGCCGCGGTCGTGAGTCACGAGATTCGTACCCCGTTGAATGGCGTATTGGGCATGCTGAACCTGCTGAACGAGGGTGTCGATCCGGAGCGTCAGAAGGAGTATCTGAATGTGGCGATCAGCTCAGGCGACACCCTGATGGCGCTGATCAATGATATTCTCGATTTCAGTAAGATCGACGCCGGAAAACTCGAAGTAGACGTGACCGATTTTAACCTGCGCGATGTGCTCGAGGAGGTTGCCGCGTTATTTTCCGAAAAAGCCCAATCCAAGGACATCGAATTATCCCTCGACATCCCTCCAGACTTACCGCGCATGGTCGCGGGCGACGTGACACGCTTGCGGCAGATCCTGAACAATCTCTTGAGTAACGCGATCAAATTTACCGATTACGGCGAAGTGATTCTGTCCGTGCGCTTCCAGGAACTGGAAGGATTTGGAATCCGGGCCGATTTTGCGGTTCGGGATACCGGTATCGGAATTCCTGGTGAAGCGAAGGAGCGGATTTTTGAATTATTTCGCCAGGCGGACACGGGTATCACGCGTAAATTCGGCGGGGCAGGCCTCGGCTTGGCGATCTCCAAGCGATTGGTGGAATTGCTCGGCGGCAGATTGCTGGTCGAAAGCAGTCCCGGTGAAGGCAGTACCTTTTCTTTTTCGGCGCAACTGGGTGTCAAAGAAGCGGCTAATCCAGACCGTTGTTTCATCGGGCAGCGGCTGATCATCGCGGTTAAAAATCCGAGCACCGCTGGCTATCTTAAGAACACCCTTGAATCCTTCGGTTGCGAATGCCGTAACGGGCGGACCGAACAGGAAGTCTTGTCCGCTTCGGCGGAATTCGTCGAAGACCGTCGGTTGGTGATCTGCCTCCTCGACCCGGCAATGTGCGATTCGGAATATTCTGGTTTCATCCGGAATATCAGGGAGATCGGTGAAACCGAGGAGCGGATAAAAATCGTTATTTTGACCAGACCGTATTTTTATGTGCGTGATCCCAAGAATATTGAAGCGACCCTCGATAAGCCGGTTCGGTTGTCCGCGCTCAAACGGGTGATTAGACAGATCATTCAAGGCATGGGTCCAAAATCCATTCCAGGGGATCTCGGTCATAACATTCAATCGCTCCGGGCATCCAGGCAAGGCCGGATATTGATCGTGGACGATAATCGAACCAATCAACTGGTCGCCAAGGCGATGCTCGGCGAATCCGGTTATCAGACCGACATCGCGGCCGACGGCCAGGAAGCGGTCAGCATGGTTACTGGCCAGGACTATGACCTGGTTCTGATGGACTGCAACATGCCAGTCATGGACGGCTATGACGCAACCCTTAAAATTCGCTCCTTGCACGGAAAACCGGGCCGGGTCCCGATCTTCGCGATGACCGCGGTAGATAACCCGAATGACTTTCGCAGATGTCTCGATGTCGGGATGAACGATATTCTGATCAAGCCGATCCGACTCGCGGACCTGCGCAAAAAAATTGCAAAGTTGTTCGATCAAGAGCAGGATTTGTTGGAGCGAATGACGTCCGCCAAAGCTTTTAGTATTGATGATGACAGTTTCGATAACCTAGTCAAGGCAATCGGTCACAAGGTCAGTGAAATTATTGATGCGTTTTTTGGAGATACACCCAATTATCTGGACCAACTCGGTATTGCCTTAAGAAGTCGGGATTGGGCCCGACTGAAAAGCGTTACGCACAGTCTCAAAGGGAGTTCAAATAACCTGGGTGCGAATATATTGGGATCGATTTGCCGGGAAATCGAAGAACTGGTCAATGAAAAGGAAGTTCCGGAGGTGCGGGTCGAGTCGCTGCTTGGAGATTTAAGGAGAGAGTATGGAGCCGTCACGAGAAATTTAATGCAAAAGTTGGAATCGCTTGGATGCTCCCGGAAAGTAAAGGATCCCGGCGAGCATAAACTGGTTCTGGTTGTAGATGACGATCGCGGTACCCGTTTGACAATCACCCATACCCTGGAAGCGGCCGGGCTTTTGACCGAGCAAGCAAGCAATGGCCAACAGGCAATTGAAAAGTTCATTCAATTCTCTCCCGATTTGATTATCATGGATGCAATTATGCCCATAAAGGACGGTTTCGAAGCGAGTAAAGAGATCAAGCAATTACCGAACGGACGGCGGACGGAGATCCTGATCATTACGGGACTCGAAAATGACGAATCGGTTGAATTGGCATTTCAATGCGGTGCAGCGGATTTCATCCCCAAGCCTATTAATC
>JBOICY010000087.1:0-1998 GCA_050740335.1 Methylococcales bacterium
GGACCCTTCTCGCAGTTGAGCGCCTTGGCAAGAATCCGTGCCGCGGTTGTTTTGCCGACACCTCGGACACCGGTAAACAAATAAGCATGAGCGATTCGTTGCGCCCGGATCGCGTTCCGTAACGTGCGGGTAATATGCTCTTGCCCCGAAACATCCTCAAAGCTTTGCGGGCGCCATTTTCGCGCCAGAACTAAGTAGGACATATTTCCCTTCGGCAATCGCCAATGACAAGTCTCAGATGACAAATTTGCGATCTGAAATCTGAGTTACCTCGCTCAGCGAGGTCAGGATGCCCATTGCTGACAGCCAGGTTTCCCTGTGGCACAGGGGTGTGCCGTTACCGCTGCTTCCTTCCGGACCTGACGGGATTCACGGGGCCGCCTTGCACAGGACCTAACTATCAGCAATCGACATCCCGGTCTTAACGCCGGCGATTTGTTATATCGAACCCAACCTCGTTATGAGACTGGGGACCGCCAAAATATCCTGGCGGAGAGGGAGGGATTCGAACCCTCGGTACGGGGTTAACCGTACACACGATTTCCAGTCGTGCACCTTCAACCGCTCGGTCACCTCTCCCATCGAACTACGGAGTCGCGATTCGCCGACGACCATGGTGAAACTAACATAGTGTCCATCGATTTTCTACAAAACCGCATTCATCGAAGCAAATATCTAAATTTTGCCACGGTGCCGAATCAACCTGCTTCACCGCGCGCTGTAAATCCCGTTTACGCTTTTTTAAGAATAATTTTTACTTCACAAGCAATCGCTAAGTCCCTTTTATTTAAAATTATTCTAGCGCACGATCCCTCGAGAAATTTTCCGATTCGATAAACTGTAAAATCGCTTTACGTTTTTGCCGCTGCCACTCTACCGCAATAATGTTGTAAGTGATTGTTTCCGCTTAGTTTGCCAATTCTGGCACTTCGTTTGCTCTCATTTGTCAACGACGCAAATGAAATTCGCAATGAGTTAGTTATTGTCAGGAAAATTTACAACTCTCAGCTTGAGGCAGATTATGCGCCATGACGCCAACGATCAAAAGAACATTCCCAGTGGCAACATTGACGAGAACACGGTCAGCGAGCATAGGCCGGAGGTAATTGCCGATCGCGACGCGTTGACGCTCATCCCATGGGAAGATATCTGGTCTTCGCTTAAACTGGCCAAGTATAGCGGCAATGGCGAAATGGTCGAAGTCTTTTACGAGACGCTTTTTAAAGAGGCCATTTTCGACGACAACGGCGCCTGGGCTTGGTACGTACACAAACGACTTTAGCGCAAGATCAGTTAGGATAGTTCCGCCACCTCGAAACAAGCTCCGAGCCTCTCAAACCCGACATCGGTCCGGCAGCCGCCCTACGCCTCGATTAGGCGAGGCGTATCGTTCATTCATCGTAGCAGCAGTCAAAAGCTAGCGCAGTAATTCAAAGTTTGGACAGCCACGCCTCGCGGGAATTTGCCAAAGCTCGGGAGTTAACCGCGGGCGAATGAGAAGAAGTATTTGGCGGAGAGGGAGGGATTCGAACCCCCGGTACGGTTCCCCGTACACTTGATTTCGAGTCAAGCGCCTTCAACCGGGCTCGGCCACCTCTCCGCAATGATTTCAATAACTTGTAGATTGAGCCGCGTCAACCGATTTCTCTTGTAAACACGTCGTTAACACGGAAAATGCTTTCCTCAGGTGGTGCTCGCCCACGTTGACATATCGGGTGTGCATTTCAAGCGAGTGGTGACCGGAAGCGGCCATGATAACGCCGACGGGCTTTCCTTCGGTGGCCCAGCGCGTGATGCAGGTATGCCGGAAATCATGCAGCCGCAAATCTTCGATGTTCGCCAGCCGGCATGCGGCTTCAAACGGTTTGCGGATGCTGGCTATCGGCTGGCCGTTCGTCTTGGTGAAAACCCGGCCGGACAAGTTTACCACCTTCGCTTGCTTCTGCTCCGCGCGCAATTCTGAGAGCACTTCCTGGAGTTTTGGCGTGATCGGAACGC
>JBOICY010000088.1:0-3170 GCA_050740335.1 Methylococcales bacterium
CAGCAAGGGCGATTTGTTCGAGCATGTGCTGAAACAGATCAAACAGGCCGGTGAGTTGGGCCAGTTCCGCACCCCGCGCCATATCATCCGCACGATAGTCGAAATTATCGACCCGAAAATCGGCGAAACCATCTATGACCCGGCGGCGGGCACGGCGGGTTTTCTGGTCGCGGCCTATAACCATATCCGCCTGACGAATTCCTCGCCCAATGCCATTCAGGAAGTCGAAATCGACGGCAAGACGCAACGGCGTGGCCTCGGCGACAAGCTTTCCGCCGCGCAAGTCTCGGCGCTGCAAACGGCGACTTTTTTCGGCAATGATGTCGATCCGAAAATGATCCGGCTCGCCACCATGAACCTGACCCTGCGCGGACTGCCGAATGTCCGTATCCTGCTGCGCAACGTGCTGACGACAACCCTTGATGCCGAAAAGCGGGCCGAATATTCACTCCCGGCTGACGGCTATCACGTCGTCCTTGCCAATCCGCCCTTTTCCGGGCGGGTGGACAAGGACCGCATCGTTGAGGATGTGAAGGTCGGCACCTCGACGGCAACCGAACTCTTGTTCCTCAAATATATGATGGATTCGTTACGCCCCGGTGGGCGCTGCGGCGTCATCGTGCCCGAAGGCGTCCTGTTCGGCTCCACCACGGCGCATAAGGAACAGCGCCGCCAGCTCATCGAAAACAACCGGGTTGAAGCGATCCTCTCGCTGCCGGGCGGCGTATTCCAGCCCTATTCCGGCGTGAAAACCTCCGTCCTGCTGTTCAGGAAAGGCGGCGCAACCGAACGGGTGCTGTACCTTCATGCCGATCACGACGGCTACAAGCTGGACGCCAATCATGACACGCCCATAGAGCAGGACGACCTGCCGGGACTGGTCGAAGCTTATCGCGCCAAGGATGAGCGCTGGCTCGACTGGCTGGCCCGCGACGTGGCGAAGGAATGGACACAAAAATGGTGGTTTGCCGATGCCGCAACGCTCCGCGCGAATGACTTCAACCTCTCGGCGGGCCGCTACCGCCCGATGAACCAAGCCGCGATTGAACACCGCGACCCGCGCGAACTGCTGGCCGAGCTGGCGGCTATCGAGGCGGAGATTGTGGAGGAAGTGGAGGCGTTGCGCGTTGCATTGGCGGAGCACTCTGCATGATCAAATGGCCGATGAAACCACTTGGCGAAGTGTGTGAAATCAACCCTCGATTGCCGCGGAATCACGACATTAGCGATGAAAGGGAAGTGTCTTTCGTTCCGATGGCTTCTGTTGATGAGGTATCCGGCCTAATTGCCGACAGACAGGCCCGTCGATTCGCCGATGTGAGGAAAGGTTACACACATTTCAAAGACAGCGATGTGCTGTTTGCCAAGATTACGCCATGCATGGAAAACGGTAAAGCTGCCATCGCTCGTGATTTAGCCGGGGGGATCGGTTTCGGCTCCACCGAGTTTCACGGTTTCCGGTCGCGCGGGGACGTGCTGCCAGAGTGGGTGTTTTACTTTGTTCGGAGACAACGTTTCCGGGCCGATGCCAAGCGGAATTTTACAGGGACGGCCGGCCAACAAAGGGTTCCGACGAGTTTTGTTGAGGCGGCTCAAATTCCAGTTCCATCCCTCGCCGACCAACGCCACATTGTTGATATACTCTCCCGCGCCGAGGGAATCGTCCGGCTCCGGCGCGAGGCCCGGAAAAAAGCCGCCGAAATCATCCCAGCCCTGTTCCTCGACATGTTCGGCGACCCGGCGACGAATCAGAAGAGGTGGGAGAAGTTACGGCTTGATGAAGTTTCGGAAATTAGCTATGGGATTGCAGATAAGCTCGACACGTCCATTACGGCAGAAAAAGGGACCCGAATTCTGACGATATCGAACGTACTTCTCGAAGGGGCTATTGACCAAACCGTGTTTCGGTTCTGCAAAGCAACGGAAGCCCAAGTTAGGAAATGTTCTGTGCAGCGCGGAGACCTGTTGTTTAACTGGAGAAATGGAAGCGATACCCATATTGGAAAGACGGCCATATGGGAAAGTGACGACCACGTGTTGCATGTGTCTTTCCTCTTGCGGCTGCGTCCGAATATGAAGCGCCTCAATTCGTATTTTATCTGGGCAATGCTCAATCTTATGCGAGCACGCGATTTTTTTCTCGGGGCTTCTCGCCAACAAATCAACCGGAAGTTCAACGCGTCTGAGTTAAGCGCATTGGTTCTACCAATACCGCCGAAGGAATTACAAGACCGTTGTTGCCAGCAGATCGAGCAAGTTCGTTCTGTCCAAAATCAGCAAATATCTGCCACGCAGAAGGCCGAGGCCACTTTTGACGTGATGATCGGGCAAGCATTCCAAGGGAGATTGTAACGGCATGGCACTTGGCATTATCTACTTGTCACTACCCCGGAAGGCTAGGGAATGCGCTCAATAAATACACAACGGCCAAATCGGATGAGGGGCAATTTTAGTTGAGCTAACATTATTATCCATTTTTCGGTGTTAATTCGTCTCCGCTCCATTGCTCTTCGTCCGGGTTTTGATCTCGAAAGTAATTCGTCAAGCTAACCAACGCCACTAAACGTTCGTCCAGTTTCATTTTTGCCTCGGACATTGGCGGTTCATCACGCTCTAATATGACGCCATGCTTAATATCCGCATGTCCTAAAAATTGATTTCTCGAATCAACAACGTCGGATTTAACCATGCGGATTTGTGATGCCCTCACAACGGCGAGTCCACGATACTTTTTTTTGGGGTCTTGCTTACGGATTGTGGCTTGAATTTCTTTTGCTTTGTGCTTGCAGAACTGGGTCCCCATATAGGTGTGACGTATAACAGAAACTTCATCTTTGCCCGGCGGTGACCGGAACGCAGCAGGTTTTAGTTTTCCTTTTTTTCATGGTATGGTTCAAAGATAGCACGAACAATTACTTCGGCATCATCAATATGAATTGGAATATCAGGCATCCATCGTCGCGTGGCTGTCTTTGGCCTAACCGTTGCTATGAGCTTTGAGATACATAGCGCCAAAGCCTGGCTTAGTTCTACAGCTCGTTTTTTAATGCTTTGCCAGATTTGCCCATTTCTGAAATCACCAATCAACTTCAGCACCCAAGCCGAATACAGCCGGGCGTGTTGTATCTTGCCGTTGTGATTGACGGCGCATAATGTGAAGGGGGATAAAG
>JBOICY010000089.1:0-4537 GCA_050740335.1 Methylococcales bacterium
CCTTCCATGGCTCCTGGATTCCGGCAATCCCTGCCGGAATGACGGCGTTGTCTTAATTCAACAATATTGGGGCTTCTCGGCGGCTGATGGTGCGGCAATGACCGAAAGGCTAAACCGGGAAGCGTCATGAACTTCGTGTTGATCATGACCGACACCCAGAACAAATCCATGGTCGGCGCCTATGGCATTCCCGCAGTCGACACGCCCAACCTGGACCGCCTGGCGGCTACGGGCATTCGCTTCGAACGCGCCTACACCGCCTGCCCGCTTTGCACCCCGGCGCGTGGCGCCATCTTCAGCGGCCTGCATCCACAGGTCAACGGCGCCTGGTGCAATAACATCGCTCCCCAGGCAAGCGTCGCGCTCATGGGCACCATCTTCCGCCATTTCGGTTACCGCGCCGCCTATACTGGCAAGTGGCATCTGGATGGCTCGAGTTACTGGGGCACCGGCCTGCCCGACGGTGGCTTCGAGCCGGACTGGTGGTACGACGGCAAGCGTTACGCCGAAGAGATCGGGCCGGAGATGCTCGGTAAGTACATCACCTGCCGCACGGCCGATGAGCTCAGGGCAGCGGGTTTTGGTGAGGAAAAGCTCTGGGGACACCGGGTGGCGAGCCGGGCCATCGACTTTCTGGAGCGGGTCGACGACGCGCCGTTCTTGTTGGCCGTGTCGTTCGACGAACCCCATGCACCCTTTGTTGCTCCACCCGATTACTGGGAAAAGTTCACACCCGCCGACATCCCGAAACCGCCCAACTACAATGCGCCGGTCGACAACAAACCATGGCTTCAACAGGTGCAGCGTCGGCAAAACGGCGATGTGCCCTGGGAAGAATACGCCGCTCAACACACCCTGCACTTCGGCTGCAACAGCTACATCGACCGCGAGATCGGACGCGTGATCGATGCGGTAGAGAATATCCATGGCGCGGATACTGCCATCCTCTACACCAGCGACCACGGCGACATGCTCGGCGCTCATGGCCTGCGCAGCAAGGGTCCCATGATGTACCAGGAGATCTGCAACATTCCCTTTATCGTGCGCATGCCCGATGGCCCGTCCGCTGCGATCAGCCAAGCCTTGATCAGCCATCTCGACATCATCCCCACCATGCTGGATCTCGCGGGCATCGACGTGCCACCCAAATTGCACGGAGTCAGCCAGGTGCCCGTGTTGCGCGGTCCGAGCAAGCGGGTGCGCGATACGGTCACGATCGGTTTCCACCGTTTCGCCATCAATTACGACCAGTACGGCGAATATTACCCGATCCGCTGCATCACCGATGGCCGCTGCAAACTGGCCATCAACCTGCTGGACAGTGACGAACTGTATGACCTGGTGAAGGATCCCTACGAGACCGACAACCTGATCGATCACTCCGAATACGACAGCATGCGCGCATCACTCCACGAAGCGCTGCTGGCCGAAATGGATCGCATCCGCGACCCCTTGCGTTCCTTCCGCTGGGGGGACCGTCCTTGGCATCGGGTGCGCGAGGCGTTTTACTGGGGCGGCGAGGATCGTCCGCCGCCGCAAGGCTTTCCGTTCGAGCCGGCGCCGCCAATGTCTAACGCCAATGTTTAACGACGAGCGTCTTTCATCGGTGCTAAGGTTTAGCCATTGCCTAGAAAGGCGAGTCATGCAAGCCGATCATGCGTTCTATAGATTGCCTCTCCTGTTCGATGTCAGACGCCTCGAACAGGAGATAGCGCAGTTCCAGGCCGGAGATTGGACCCCACATGAGGGAGAGGCGGCCGGGCAGGCCGCTATTTTCCTGGTTTCGGTGGGAGGGACAAGCAACGCCGATTTCGCCATGTCGGGACCCGTGGCGCCAACCCGCTTTTTAGCGGGCAATCCTTACCTGCAACAGGTCTTGCAGGCATTCGGTAGCGCCGTCTCGCGCAGCCGCTTGCTCAGGCTCCCGGGCCAGACGACGACACCGGTGCGCGCCGAATGCAACTATCACTGGTTCCGGCACGTACTGGTATACGTGCCGATCGTGACCGGTAGGCCGGTCACGTTCTTCTGTCAGGGGGAGGGTATCCCGATGGCGGCGGGCGAGGCCTGGCGAGTCGATCCTGCCGGGCCACACTGGATGAGCAATCAGGCAAAGCGGGATTGTATCTATTTGATCATCGAACTCAGGAAGGCGCCGCCTGGCCAACCGGCGTGCTTCGAAGCCGCGACCGCAGGCCATCCGGATGAGGCCCCGATTCGCTGCGTTCCCTACGTGCCCGATCAGCCGTTTCAGGTGCCTCTGGAGCATTACTCTTTCGAGGTGCTGAGCCCCGCGGAGATCGGCGACCTGAGCACCGAGATCCTGGCCGCGGCGGAGGCTGCCCGGATGCCTCGGCAGGCCTTTGTAGAACTGGCGCGGTCGATCCAGACCTTTCGGCAACGATGGGCCGGTACCTTCGCCCGCTATGGGCACCGGTGCACCGGAGAGCTCGCATACCAGGACCTGATCACCGATTTTCAAGAGCAGATCGCCACGCGCGCCAGGAAATGGCCAGGCCTCGCGACACAGCGCCTGAAGGCCATCGAGGTCATTCGATCCATGTTGTGGAGGGCTCCTCCGGCCCCCGCACGACTCGACCGGCGCTTATTGGCGAGGAGAAAACGCAGCGCCAGGCCGGCGCCTGAAGATTTCCAGTGTCCGGTGTTCGACAGGCCCCTTTTTATCGTCTCGGCGCCTCGGGCGGGCAGCACGCTCTTGTTCGAGACCCTAGCCCGTCTCCCTGACATTTGGACGATTGGACAGGAAAGCCACGAAACGATCGAAGGGATTCCGGAACTGCACCCGGCCTCTCGACAGTATTGCTCGAACCGTTTGACCGAAGCCGATGCACCACCGCACATCGCGGCCACCCTGCGTGAGCGGATCGTCCGGCAATTGGAGGACCGCGCCGGACAAGCCTACCTCGATCTACCCGCAGCGCGGCGTCCAAAGCAGATACGCTTTCTCGAGAAAACGCCTAAAAATGCCTTGCGGATACCCTTCCTCAGAGCGGTGTTCCCAGACGCCCTGTTCATCTATCTCTATCGTGATCCCGCGGAAAATATCAGCAGCCTGCTGGAGGGATGGCGCTCACGCCGCTTTATCGCCTACCGGCACCTTCCCGGCTGGCCTTTTCGAGAGTGGAGCTTTCTGCTCGTGCCCGGATGGTCCACCCTGCGCGACCGCGCGCTGGTGGACATCGCGGCCTATCAATGGAAGGTCGCGAACGCCTGTATTCTCCATGATCTGGAAGCCTTGCCCGCTTGCTGCTGCTATTCGGTACGCTATTCCAGCCTGGTGCGAGCGCCCGAAAGCGTGATCCGTGATATCAACCACTTCGCCGGCCTGCGTTGGGATAGGCATGTCGAAGAGGCCGTGTCGGAAGCCCTCCCGCTATCCCCGAGGACCCTGTCGGCCCCGTCCCCGGAAAAGTGGCGGAAGAACGCCCGGGAAATAGCCACCGTCTTAGCGACCGTGGAGCACATCGTGTCCGATGTGGACAAGCGGATTAATCGGAGATCGGCATAAATGATCGCACAAATTGTACTGGCAGGCGGCTCCTTATACGCGCTTAAAGAGTGGCAAAGGCGCAGCAGGCGGAAAAGGATAGCGACCTTCCTTGATTCTCGCGTTCTTGCAGCCGATCCGCCCGGATCGGATCTGAGCGGTCGAGTGAAGGCGGTGATCCGAGAGAGGCTCTCTTTTTCGGATAGCCATAGCAAACACCTCGACATGGTCCTCTCGGACCACGAAAAACAGAGAAGACAGGAGCAACAGAGGAAAATCAATCAAAGCATCGTGATTGCCGCGGTTACCCTGGGGCTTGCCAGCGCGGGGAAATTCTTCTGGCCGCTGAACCTGCTCACTCTGCCGGCCTTAATCTTGCTTCCCATGCCGATGTACCAAAGCGCTTACCAGTTGCTCAAAGAAGGCAGGGTCGGTGTCCCCACGCTGTTCACCATCGCGGCGATTGGAGGTATAGTGTTCGGGTATTTCTGGATCAGCAGCCTGGCCGTGCTTTTATTTTCACTGGCTTTCAAGTTGACCTCCAAGGTTACCGAGGATTGTCGAAACAAACTCATCGATGTGTTCAGGCAGTTCCCCAAGCTGGTATGGCTATCGCTCGACGGGGTCGAGGTTCAAACCCCCTTCGAGGAGCTGAAAGCCGGTCAGATCGTCGTCGTCAACGCGGGAGAGACCATTCCGGTCGATGGCAGGATCATCGAAGGAATGGTAACGATCGATCAGCATATACTGACCGGTGAATCGACACCCGTGGAGAAGGAGCCGGGCGATCGAGTCTATGCCGCCACCCTGGCTTTGTCGGGCCGGATTTACATCGAGGTCGAGAAGGCCGGTGATGAAACGACGGTGGCCCGGATCGGACAGATGCTGAACCATACGATCGAATACAAAGCCACTGTTCAATTACGGGCTCAAACCCTGGCGGATCGCACCGTCCCCCCGACGCTTGTGGCCGGAGCGATCGCCCTTCCGATCCTGGGCCCGATGGGCGCCCTGGCGGTGATCGACGCC
>JBOICY010000090.1:0-3920 GCA_050740335.1 Methylococcales bacterium
ACTCCATGTCCCCAAATAAGTCCCGAGCAATTCGAGCCAACTGGTGATGAAAAAAGCCCCTAAATACACCCGGGGCGACGGGCCGCTGACAAGGCACCCGGCAAACACCAAAAATAAAATCAATCCGACAACGTCGTTACGGGGCGCCAAAACTACACCCCACGTCGACCAAGCGCAAGCGCTTAGCAGTACGAACCGGGTAATCGACCTTTGATATCGTGTAAACAAATTCGACCGCGCGAGAACGAATGCCGTAAGGTACACCAGCCCATGTCCGGGCGCTACGAATGCCGGCACGTTCCGGAAACGATAGATGTAACCCTCCATATATAAGGAAGCGAAATGCTCGCCGAGCGTTGCAAATGCAATCGCGACAGCTAGCTGAACCTTGACCTGCTTAGCCTCTCCGGACAGAAGCACAAAAAGACATAACCAAGCCCCCACACCCAACGTGTTCTGAAAAACCTGGTCCGATCCCTCATCCAGATAAAAACAAACCGGCACGAAGAAAAATGCAAGCCCGGCCACAAGATAATCTCGCGGAATGCGTTCCCGAATCCTGATCGTTTCTGAATTTCCCGGCGGCATACAAGATTTTAGGAACTTGTCAAAAAGATGAAAAGGCCTGCTTCTCTACGCAAATAAATACACGATTACAGCATATCGCAATAATTTTCCGATCGAGATGGCTACGGCCGATTGCAGAACCGGCAGATGCAACCAACCCGCTGCAAAACAAAGCGTGTCTCCGACGACCGGTAACCATGAAAACAGCAAAACCGGGGTTCCCCACTTGCGCAATCGGCTGACCACGGCAATTCTTTGCGTCTCGACAACCCGTATCCGAGAATAACCCTTCTCCGCGAATACCCCCAAGCCCAGGGTAGTCAAAGCCCCCAGGGTATTTCCTACAGTCGCGGTGACTAATAGCAGCGAGGCTGGGATTGACGAGTGCGACACCAACCAGGCCAATACTCCTTCAGAACCGCCCGGAGCAACCGTGGAGGATATGAAAGCGCTGGCAAATAAGCCCCAAAGTTCCAGATTTCCGTTTCCAAACATAGATCACGGTATTTCATTCGATCCGAAGCTCCGCGTGGATTCGGTTACCCCCGGAGGCTAATAAATCGTCTCCAAGCGCAACTATCAGCTTTTCTCGGATACCTTGCGGATCTGTGCGGACAGAAACTGAACCAGGCTATTCAACTGCCGCACCGCGAAATTAACAAAAGTGGCCAGATGATCCGCCAGATAACGGTAAATTTCTTCTGCCGTCATTCCTTCGAACTTCCGTGCAACCAGCGGAGCCCCCAACAGGCCGAAAGCCAGTCCAATAACGAGCATTCCGGAAATCAAGGAAGTCGACGCCGAGTTTTTCGCGCTGCCGGCGACGCCGGCGTCTCGACCGGATGCAAGGGCCGAAGGCTTGCCCGCGGTGCCCGCCGCGTAGGCGTCCGATGCGGTTTTGGCCGTCGTGGTTTGCCCGAGATCATAAGAATCCGGAAATGCATAAGCAGTAACGCCGGGTATGCTTGGAAGAGGCACGCCACCGCTGCCGACGACCAGCTGCCCTTTCATGCCTTTTTCCATATGCTGAGAAATGTCACAGTGCACAAGATAGGTTTCGTCGTTCGCGGGAACGATGAGGGTCCCGGAAATTTTCCCTGGACCGGTGACCTCGAGATGAAACATCCCGCTTTTATAGATATACTTAGGAAGGCCGTGCATCATAAACTGGTGGCGAATATTATCCTCATTAATAAAATGAAAAGTGATTTTTGAACACGGTTCCACTCGCCATTCGTGGTTATCGTAGCCGAACATGGTCCCTGGAAATTTTTCGGCGTATTTCCGTCCGGCCCGAACGGTGATCTCGACTTCATCTTCTATGCTTTTGCAGCTCATCGGTAAGGTATCCACATTCTGCCCCATGACCATGCCACCGTCGAAATCCATCATGTGCCCGCCACCGTGATCCATCAGCATGGAGTCATGATCGACGATTTCCGGATCCGTCACAGATTTCGCCTGCCCTGCAAAGACGAGCACGGCAATGGAAAACAATACCAACTTTCTAATCATAATTATCAGGCCTAACCCTTCGGACCTTAAACGAGAAAAACATAGCTCTTCCCGCGCGGGAAAAGCCATGTCCAATGATTGATATTCTGTTAAACGGGTGTAGAACCGGACAATCAGGCTGTTGAACCGCCGGTCTTCTTCCTCTCGACCCTCTGCCTCAGCCCCGGCCAGAACAAATAGATCGCGATCAACGCAGCTACACCGATCATCAAATAGGTGGACGTATTTATACTACCAACGGCACCGCCACCCGATCCCACCTTGAAAGCCGAGTGCGCGTCCACCTTGGTCCCTTCGTTGATCAATGTGACATGCGCCAAGTAATCACCGGCTCCATGCTGGGTGAAATCGATTGGAATGTTAAATGTACCGGTTTTCATGGTCGTCGCATCCTGGTGGAAAACAACGGTGCCTTCCGGCTCTTTCGTGATCTCGAACTCGACCGTCATTTTCCTGAGAGCCTTGCTTTCATAATCGAACACAACATTGGTCATCCCGACATCCGGAATCTCTCCGCAATATTCCGTATCGGCGGTGAACGTGGGTGTATAGGCCGTAAAATGGACCCAATGCCCGGCTACCGGAATTCGGCAGGTATCGATTTCGATCGCGACCCCGCCGTGTGCCCAGGCCTTGTTCGCAAACATCGACCACGCGATCAACATGGATAATACAAGTAACCAATGTTTAAAATACTTAGGTTGCATAAATTCACCTCATCGTTATAGTTGTGGTCATCCGATCAGCTAGCTTCAAGAAGCCCTGCCCGCGCCCTCTGGAACCCAACGCGCGCCCACACCAATTGGTAAACTGGACTGTTAACTGTAGCACATTCAATCGTTCAAATAAAGGCAAGCTCGATACGTTGAGCGAGCCGAATCCAGAAAACACCGCGGGCGGGCGGGCGTTTTTACCCGGGTCTAACCGGGTCCGACAGGCCGTGCGGTATTCCCGGAACACACATGATCTGAAAAGGATTCCCGTTTCAAGACTTCCATACGGTATGGTTATACGCGAGAGTATTCCCGAAATGCTTGCACAGCCGGTAATGCTGTTCTTTTAAGAGCCCTTCGCAATTCAAGCGATCGCGCCGACCGATATGCTTATGCTCGTAAACGATCACCGCCGGCCGCGTATCAGTGAAATCGAATTGTTTGATAATTTCGAAATCGTAACCTTCCGTGTCAACCATGATCAGATCAACCTTCCCAACAGCATGACGCTGCAGCAGCGATGCAAGGGACAAACATTCGACCTGCTCCTGAACCATGTATTGC
Source organism: Methylococcales bacterium (assembly GCA_050740335.1). Classification (GTDB taxonomy): domain Bacteria; phylum Pseudomonadota; class Gammaproteobacteria; order Methylococcales; family UBA1147; genus UBA1147. Next base: position 3,360 of record JBOICY010000090.1, read on the forward strand.
CGAATGTTCGGGATTACCCAACGGTGTTTCATCAGAACATCCCGGTTGAACGAGCCCAAGCCTTTCGTCCATTGTGGCAGGAAATCGAGGCCTTCCCGTATCCGAAAAAAATCCCGATATCCGTCCCGCTTGGAAATGGCGATATTCTCGAAAATCAATTGACTGCTGCCCGCATAATTCCTTTTCAACAACTCGAAATAGTACTTGACCGGTTCGATCAGAATGCCTTTCCAGTGATTCTGCAAAACATGGCGATAGAGAGGGTCGTGAACAATTCCGTCGTTCGAACCGATCTGAATAAAGAAAAAATCATCGACCTTAGCCAATTCATCCAGCACGGTCTCCAACGTTTTCCAGCGTTGACCGCATACTAAGGGGTCGAAACACTTTACAAGAAACGGAACAATGTGTTTCGTCATGGCGACGTAGCTAGTAGTCAGTCATGTTAAATTGCAATGCCCCGTCACCCCGGCAGGGATTGCCGGGGTCCAGAACACAAGGATGTGATCGCTACAGTTGCCGTCCTTGGCAACTGGATTCCGGCAATCCCTGCCGGAATGA
>JBOICY010000091.1:0-2950 GCA_050740335.1 Methylococcales bacterium
CCTGGAAAATCGACGGGCGAGTGCTCCCGATCGATTCCGGGACAAAGCCCGGATTCAGTTCCGCAATCGGATTTTGAAACGCATCCGCGCAAAGGTTCCCGCAACCCGGAGAAAAATGACCGGTACCAGAAGGTGCAGGCCGTCCGGCATGGTCAACTGTCCGGCCATCAGCGCACGCACCAGAATGACCACATGTTGAAGGGGAAACGCGCCACTCACCACACGCACTTCCTCCGGCAGCGACGACAACGGGAAAAATACCCCGCTCAATAAGATCATCGGGGTGATCACCAGGCTCACGTAATAGAGAAAAAATTCGTAGCTGTTCGCATAGGAGGTTACGACCATCGCCATCGAGCCGAAGCAGAGCCCGCAAATGAAGCCGACCGGAATCACCAGCACCGCGAGCCAGTGATGAACCAGCCCGAGCAGCAGGGTCACCGAGAAGATCGCCGAAACACTGATCACGCTTTTGGTCCCCATCCAGAGTATTTCGCCGAACACGATCTCTTCCGATCCAATCGGGGCCGCCAGAATACCTTCCCAGGTACGTTGGGTTTCCATGCGCGTGTAAGCCATATAAAGTCCCTCGAAGGTCGCGGTATTCATGGCACTGGCCGCAATAATCCCGGAACTCAGGAAACCGGCATAGGCCATGCCGTCGACATCGCCGACAAACTTCCCGAGGCCATAGCCCAGCGCCAACAGATAAAGCAGCGGGTCCGAAAAACTGCCCAGAAGCGAGCGAAACGCGGACTTCCGCCAGACCATCGCGTTACGGCTCCAGACCGCGAAAATGCGAATCGTCGACCCGCCTGTTTCGTTATACATCGCGCAGGTCCCGTCCGGTGAGTTTCAAGAAAACATCCTCGAGATTGGCGGGGCGATAGGAGTAGCGCAGACATTCCTCGCGGTCGAGCGAGTCGACAATTTCACGCAAATTCTCGCCGTAAATGAACACCGTTTCACCGAACCGTTCGGCGCGCACCCCGGCCGGCATCTTGAAGCTCTTTAACCAATCCGGCACCCGAACGCCATGCACTTCGAGGACATGGGTCTCGATCGAATCGGAAATCAGGCGTTCGGGAGCCTGATCGGCCAGCACTCGACCATGGTCCATCAGGATAATCCGATCGCACAGACGTTCGGCTTCCTCCATATAACGCGTGGTCAGGATCAAGGTCAGGCCCTCGCGTTGCAATTGGCGCAGTTGCTGCCAGATGGTATGGCGCGCCTGCGGATCGAGACCCGTGGTCGGTTCATCCAGGATCAACAATTCCGGTCTGTTGATCAGGGCCCTGGCAATGGTCAGCCGGCGCATCATCCCGCCGGAAAGCTCTTTGATCCGGCACCCGGCACGATCCGAGAGCGAGGCAAAATTCAGAAGTTCGGGAATCCGGCTTTCGAGAAGGGCTTTAGCCAAACCGAAATAGCGCCCGTACACGAACAGATTTTCGATTACGCTCAAATCCGGATCGAGATTATCGGTCTGCGGCACGATCCCGACCCTGGAGCGCATCTGCCGGGCTTTTCGTGGAACCGGAAAACCCAGCACTTCCAATTTGCCTGAAGAGGGTTTGGCATTGCCGATCAGCATGCGCAGCGTGGTTGTCTTACCCGCGCCGTTCGGTCCCAGAATCCCGCAGAAATCGCCCCGGCGGATTTCGAATGAGATCCGGTCGACAACAGTTTTACCGCGGTACGATTTTTTGAGCCCACGGACTACGGCGACCGGGGCCCTGGTATTCGGATCGGGTGAGTCGGATGAAAACGGCTTGCAGGTTCCGTTACCCTTTGCGGGTATCGACACGGTGTTTCGCCGCGATAAATTCCCGGTGCGGAACATAGAGTAATTCGCTGACCTTCCGGATGAAATGCTCTTCGTACTTATCCGGGCGCCCGTCAGCAAACGCGATTTTCCAGAAATATTCAATAATCGTGACTTTCTGGGCCATTTCGAAATTTTTATTGATCAACGAGGTGAACTGATAACAATCGGCCGCCTGGCTCATTTCCTGTTCCGCGAGCGAAACCAGTTCCGCGACCTGGTCCCTGGATAACTCGAAGCCATCGCACAGGAGCCCCGGGATCAGTTCCTTTTCGGCTGTTTCGATCCTATCGTCCGCATGCATGATCTCAACCAGCAAAGCCGCGGTCGCTTTATATATCCATTCTGAAGTTCGAAAAATGTCCAGTCCGTCCGCTGCCGATCTCGAAGTCGTCGTAACCATCGACGATGCGTATCTGAACCAAATGCAAACGATCGTCGATCAACTCGAAGCGCAAGGCCTTAAGGTGCTCCAATCCATGACCGGAATCGGTGTGATTGCCGGAACGATTCGACCGGAAGCCTGTGCGCGCCTCCAGATGATCATGGGCGTCAAAGCCGTGGAGCCCTCCGGATCGGTGCAACTGGCCCCGCCTGACTCCGAAGTTCAATAGCAATTATGTGAAGGGTGTCATTAAAGACAGACGATTGCATTCACCGGTCGCTCCCTGTCGGAGAAAACCCGCGGGCAAAACCCCGACGCTCGCGAAAACTGATCCATCTCGATAATCACCTAAAGATAAATCAAAAGGGTCGTCGTCCATAGGCTCGTCCTCGGGGGCGGAATTCGACACCAGCGTCTGCCGACAAATTCATATACACCGTAATCATTCAATAACTCAACTGAGAAGGTGCAGGCCGAGGTCCGCGAACGGGTACTTCGTCTGTTCAAGCGGCGCGGGTTGCTTTTGCCGGAAACCGCGGACGCGATGCGTGCGGGCAGGGTTATGAAGGCGGCTCATCATGATGCACATCCCGGTGCATCACCCTTCGGGCGGCTTTCAGCCGTGCAAATCGGCTATCGTGGCCGTTTTGTCGCTGATCGCCGCTGTTGCCCGGTAGCCGCTCGGGACCGTGCCGGGTTGGAACTTGCTTGGCTACTGCGCCCGGCCCATTTTCTCC
>JBOICY010000092.1:0-1906 GCA_050740335.1 Methylococcales bacterium
GGGCAGACCTTCGCAAGACGGATTTGCGTGGCACGATTCTCAGCGGTGCAATACTGGTCGGTGCAGATCTTGCGAACGCCAACTTCTTCAAGGCCGTCCTCGACGGGGCCGACCTCTCCGGCGCCAATCTCATCGGTGCCCAGTTCCTAAATTGCGCGCAGCTCGTGACCACACGGAACTGGCAATCGGCCTTCCGGGATTCCGACCTCGCGTGCGGGGCCCCTGTTCCTCCGCTTGCCGACCGATCGTGAACGGCGTGGCCATGGATGGCTGGCCCAACTCGCTTCCTGACATCACCCCGCCGCTAACCGACTTCGTGGCGCACTCCTGACGTGGAAGGAGCAGCGGCGGGGCAGGGAGATTTGCGAAGTCCGAGTCAATACTATCTGATAGCCTGAAGATCCGAGGTTGAAATCGTCCTCCGGCCAGACTGGCCTCTTAGGCCAGACGCTTGCACGAGCACCATGACCAAGCAACCACGGCAAAGATTTCAGAACTCCGACATCCTGCGGATGTTCCCCACCTTCGTGTGGAAGGCGGAACTCAGCCCCGAGGTCTACGAGCCGATCAACGACTCGATCCTGCGCACGCTCGGCGAGATTGGGGCACCGCTCGCCGACCTCATGTCCGGCGAGAGCTGGCAGTCGGGCCATGGGCTGCATGAGCTGGACCGGTTCCGAGAGGTCGTGGACTGTATCAACGAGGCAGCCGAGAGCGTCCTCGAACACCTTAGGGTTGGCCACGAGGGGTTCAAGATTACCGGGTGCTGGGCCAACGTGAGCGCTCCGGGCGCCGCGCACCGCGTGCATAACCATCCGAACAATTACTTGAGCGGCGTGTACTACGTGCGAACGCACCAAGCCGCCAACACCATCAATTTCCTCGATCCGAGACCACAGACCGCGATCATCCGCCCTCCGGTGACGGAACTGACCGCCGAGAACACCGAGCAGGTGGTCGTCAGCGTCAAGGACGGTATGCTGTTGATGTTTCCCGCTTGGCTGCAGCACTCGGTGGATCCCAACCGCAGCGATCGCACACGCCTCAGTATCGGATTCAACATCATGTTCCCCGCGTATGCTGAGGTCATCGCACGGCCGTTGTGGGTGCCTGGAAGACGTTCATCGATTTAATTCGCAGCGGCACCGGGCAGGATTCGCATGGTGACGTGGATCATGACCTCGGAGACGTCGCGGCGGGCTTCGTAGCCGCGGACGAGGGTGCACCAGCGGGTGAGGCAGCTGAAGGTGCACTCAACGACCCATCGGCGGGGCAGCACCTTGAAGCCCGGCTCGGCGTCGATGCTCGGTAAGCGCTGTTTTCAGGCCACTGCGGCGCGTGGCTCACCCGCGGCGTAGGCCCACGGGCAGAGCTCGTCTGGAAAACAGGGCAATCACCCGTGTAGGGTGCAAAATCTTGATCCGGCCTTTCATGCGGCCAGTTGGTATACGTGATGGAGCCCAGTTCCTTCCGAAAACTCTATCCGCCGCAGAGTCCCTTGAGTCTCGTCGACAAGATCAAACTCGTCACGCCCCGTAAGCATACGGCCCATCCCAGTGGGAAGTCGGCCCTTCCGGACAACATTGTTCTTCCTCCCATGCATACGCAGGCAAGGTCGTGAGCCGCGTATCCTCGACGGGGCCTCCCACCGTGAAATGGTAGAAGCTCTGCCAATCGCGCGAAGAAATGCCGAACACCTCGTGGACTGGATCGTCGAAGTAGCAGCCGATCCCTGTCGACCGAATACCCGCCGCTTCGGCCTCGAGATACAGGACCTGCCCGACGAGACCGGCTTCCCAGAAGAGCCTTCGGTAGAAGCCCGCGCCGTACGCGATCAGGCTGTCCGTGTAGTCGGCCAGCATCGCAAGGCTGAAAGCTCCATCCCCGGCGATGTCCTGGCCGCAGG
>JBOICY010000093.1:0-5903 GCA_050740335.1 Methylococcales bacterium
CCCGCGTTCGCTACTACGCTCCGAAAACGCCACGGCCGTCCTGTCCTCGTGTCTGTAAAAAACCGATCAACAAATGGCAGCGCGACCGCGCCGAAAAATTAGTGTCTTCTTAATTCAACAGCATTGAGTCATTCGGTACGCCGTCAACTGATATCTGCGAATCTACTGTAATCAGCGCGACGCCATTGTCGGTTAATGAAAAATAACCGGCATTGATTACACCTGCTGAAGCGTAGGAAAAAAAAGGGTTTGAACTAGACTGAGCGGCCGCAGCAGCTTGCAGAACGTGCGCATCTCTCAAGCTGTTGCTTTGCACCCCGGCAGTTGAGGTGTTGGTTGACAACACAGAGCTAAAATCAAACGCAGATTGACTATAGGATTGAGAGTCAAATATTGAAGCCTGGTTGAAAGCCGTGGAACCGGCAATTCCGAATTCGGATGTCCAGGTCAATAACGGGCTATTCGTCCCGCCTGACAAGTCAGTGTACTGTACCGTGAAACTGTCCCAATCGATTGTTGCCTGCGCCGAAGAATATGCGTTCGCTGTCTGCACCGCTGCCACCGAAATCACACATGCGGCGAGCAGATTTCTTCCAAAAACGTTTATTACAGTCATAAAACAGTCCTCCTAAACTATTTCACCCCCCTGATGCTTTGATCTATCGCAAGCGCAGGGACCCGTACAATACCTTGAATCAAGGTCATCATTAGAAAGAGGGTCACGATACTTAGGTAAAACATGCCTATTCTATATTAACCGAACAGGGATCATATCATCAAAAAATTATTGAACATAGTCAAAAAAAAGATCAATTCGACTGTAAAACTTTTCGACAACGAGAAATCAGGGGACAGAACACGACCTTATCGGTCCCTTCCCCGTTATCGGGAAGAAGTGTCTTTTTTTGTTACCAATCTGAAATGTCGCTGAAACAAGTCTCCTATAATATCTCGACGTGCCACGCTGTGCAGTGTTCTTCGTTGATTATGTTTCCATGGGAGAGAAAGATGGAAAGTAATAGATTGATAATCGGGGCTCTTGCATTGACCGCTACGGTTACTTCGCCGGTCATTGCCAGCAGGGACTTCGGTGAATACCGCGATTTTCTGTTGCAGTCGTATTCCAGGCAGCTTTTCGGAATTAACGGTGCGTTAAACGTATCCTCCACCGACAGTGTGGATAGCTTCAACGCCGAAAGCGATCCGCGGTCCTTGGTCACACTTGCTAAAAGTCTGCGCGGGAAAGTGGTTTCCGCGAAAACGACTCTGGGCCCTAACATCGATATGATGATCCTGTGGCCGCAAACCAAACCCACTCACTTGATCGCCTGTAATGAAGAAGGAACCGGTCAACCGGGTGTGCAACGGATACGCCTTTCGGACGGTTTCGTGGAAACAATCCTGACCGGGACATCGTCTTGCGATCCGGTACGGGCCACGCCGTGGGGCACCGTGATTGTCGGCGAAGAGGTCGGCAATACCGGGAGCGTACTTGAAATCATCGATCCTCTGAACACTACGGGAGTCGTTTATGACCGCGGTACCGGCACGCTCAGCGGTGCCGATGCCGGCAATGTGGCGGTCCGGCCTGCGCTCGGTCATCTGGCTTTTGAAGGGATCGCGATCTATCCGAACGGTGTCATTTACTACGGAGATGAAAAGCGCCCCTCCAGCGGGACGGCCGGCGGTGCTTACTTCAAGTTTATCCCGAGCACTCCGTGGGTCGCGGGGCCGCCAATTAATGACCTCAACGACTCTCCTTTGCTTGCCGGAACAGTCTACGGACTGCGTTTGGGGTTACGGTCGGGGGGAACCGACTACGGTCAGGGAACCAACACCGGTCTGGGAACCTGGATTCAAGTGCTTAATTCTTTCAACGCCGATTTGCGCGCCGCGGCCGACAATCTCAAACTGACTGGTTACTATCGGCCGGAAGACTTCGATATCGACGGCGACTCCCTGGCCAAAGGCGATGTACGCTTCTGTGCCAACAACACCGGTAATGAAGGGAACGATAAAAACTGGGGCGAAACCATCTGCGCGACCGATGGCAGCTTGATCGAAGCCACAGCCAACGCGGCCACGCCGGAAGTCCAGTTGTTCGCACCGGGCACCAGTGAATTCGCCATGATGGACAACATCGCCTACCAAGCGGGCCGCGGCAACTGGATCATCCATGAAGATGGTGACGCACCGGGCTTTGCGGTGAACCCGCACAACAACGACCTGTGGGTCTGTCTGGAAGACGGCCGTGATGTGGATACCCTGTCCGACGGTTGCATTCGAATCGCTACATTGAACGACTTGAACGCGGAATGGACAGGTGGTTTCTTCGATTCTACCGGCACGCGCTTTTTTGTCAGCGTGCAGCATAATGTGACCGGTCACGGGGTTATCCTGGAAATAACCGGTTGGAAATAGCGCTTTTTCGATTTAAGGTATTAAGAAAGTAAGCCACGAGGTTAAGGTCTTTCTATTTGCCATCGAGGTAACCATGAAAGGAAAGGCCTTTCCCCTCGCGCAGTCAGCCGGTTTTCATTGAGTAAATTATTCAGTAAATCCACCCCCGTTGTCCGGGTATAGGAATGTCCTGCCGGGAATGCCAAAGATTCGGAACCAAGTCCTGTTCAATCCAAGGCCTCATCGGTAACATTGAGCACCACCATCGTGAGGTCGTCGGTGAAGGTGTCGGTTTTCCGGAAGGATTTCAATTCCGCGACGCAGACCTCCATTAATTGATCGGCCGGCAAATGCGCGTTGTCGCTGATGATCCGGCATAACCTCCCGGCGCCGAAAAATTCGCCGTCCGGCGCCTGGGCTTCGGTGAGACCGTCGGTATAGAGAAAAACCAGGTCGCCGGGTTCGAGTGTCTGTTCTTTTTGGTCGAAACAAACGACATCCTTGACTCCAAGCACCAGTCCCTCGGCATCCATCGTTTGGCAACTGTTGGCGCCGCGGCGCATCAACAACGGCGGATTGTGGCCCGCGTTGGCATAGCTGATTTTACGCGTCGCACAGTGATATTGGAGGTAGAACATGGTGATGAAATGGTCCGACTGACTCAGGTCATGGTAGAGAAAGCCGTTCATCAAAAACAGCGTTTCGCCGGGTTCGGCGATCGTCTGCGCGCGCGTGCGCAATGCGCTGCGCGTTTCGACCATGAACAAGGCGGGGCCGACCGCGTGGCCCGATACGTCGGCGATCACCACGTCGACCGTGGCGCTGTCGCGGCAGAAATAATCGAAATAATCCCCGCCGACCTGATCCGCGGGAAGGCAGTAGCCCTCGACCCGCAGCCCCGGAACGATCAAAGGCCCCGAGGGCAGCAGCGATTCCTGGATTCTCCGGGCGATTTTCATCTCATGCTGGGCGACCGCAAGTTTAACGTGGGCCCTGCGGATTTCTTCCTCGACGCGCCGCTTCTCGGTAATATCGCGGTCGACACCGCGCCATTTGAGCAGTACTCCATTCCGGTCCAGAATCGGCACGCCGGTCGATTCGGTACTGATCACATGGCCATCGCGGTGGTGATATTGGTTGAGCAGGTTGAAAAACCGCCCGATTTTCTTATGTTCGATTTCCGCGCTGAATTTGAGGAGGGAGGGCTCGGTAAATAATTCGGAGTATTTCTTGCCGATCACTTCTTCGGGCGAATATCCGAGAATATTGGTGACTGCGGCACTGCTGTAAATATAACGTCCGGAGGGGTCCTGTTCCCACAGCCATTCTCCGGTCATATCGGCCATTTGACGGGAGCGTTCATCGCTTTCCATCAGGGCTCGTTCGAAAGTTTCGGTTCGTCCCGCATCCCGCGCGATGCAAATAATGTTTTGATTGACCGATTTGCTGTGATAAATCGGCGAAATCGAAAGGTGCACCGGAAACTTCTCGCCCTCCCGGGTTTTCAGATTGACGTCCAGCCCGCCGATGACCCGATCAGTCAGCACTTTTTCGACGATGGCTCGATGAAATCTACGCGTGTCCTCGGCGCTAAAAAACAGGGTCGTGACAGGGTTTCCGGTTATTTCATCCGTCGTATAACCCAGCAGTTTATTAAAAGACGGGTTTACTCCGGTGATGACCGGGGGATTTTGAATGCCACGCTGGACATTTTCTACCACAATCTGAAAAATCAGAAAAAAGTCAGCCATCTCCATTCACCACGCCGATTGAATCCTGTCCTCAACCGGTTTTCCGAACCCGACCGGGACCAATCAAATAGGTCTTTAATACCATAAAGAATATTAGTCAATTACAGGCTATATTGCATTAAATTTCCGAAAGTTTTTCACCATTCAAACGGCAAAGCGATTAAAATTAGCCAATTCCAGACCCCTCCCGGCCGGAACCACCCAAGGCTATCGCAATGAATGATCTACTGCAGCACTTCCGCGAATCTTCGGCTTACTATGGCGCAAATGCGAGCTTTATTGAAGACCTCTATGAACAGTTTCTCAAGGAACCGGATTCCGTCGGCGAAACCTGGCGGGTACGTTTCAGGAGCCTGCAGAACCAGTATGGCATTCAAATCGACATCCCGCATTCACCGATTCGCAACCGCTTCGCCAGACTGGCCGAGATTCCGCCCGCCGCAAGCGGCCGCATCAGGGCTGCCGAGACTGAAATTCCTCTGCTGAAACAGTCGTCGGTCACCCGCCTGATTCACCAGTACCGGCTCAGTGGGCATCTAAAATCCAATTGTGATCCGCTCGGCCTGAATCCACGGCCCTCCGTACCGGATCTGGATCCCATTTATTACGGGCTGAGCGACCTGGATATGAATACGGTCTTCGATACCGGCACCCTTTACGGCGACGAGAAACTACCGCTGCACCGAATCCTGTCCCGGTTGAAGGAGACCTACTGCGGAAATATCGGCGCCGAATATGCCCATATCGTCGACATCGGAATCAATTCCTGGATCGCCTACCGGCTCGAATCGAGCCGCGGAAAAATTGACCTGTCTCCTGACAAAAAGAAAGAGGTTTTTAAACTTCTTACGGCCGCGGAAGGCATCGAAAAATATCTGCATCGAAAATATGTCGGCCAGAAGCGTTTTTCGCTCGAAGGCGCCGAATCTCTGATTCCACTGCTCGACGAATTGATTCAGAACGCCGGCAGCTATGGTTCGAAGGAAGTCGTGATCGGTATGGCGCACCGGGGACGCCTGAATGTTCTGGTCAACGTGCTCGGTAAGAGTCCGGGTATTCTGTTCGACGAATTCGAAGGCAGTTACTCGACCCTGCAGCAGGCGAGTGCCGGTGACGTCAAGTACCACATGGGTTTTTCATCGGATGTCGACACCCCTGGAGGACCGGTTCATCTGGCCCTGGCCTTCAATCCCTCGCACCTCGAGATTATCAATCCCGTAGTCGAAGGCTCGGTACGAGCCAGACAGGACCGTCGCGGCAAAAACGGCGCATTGGAAGTGCTGCCGATATTGATTCACGGGGATGCGGCCTTCGCCGGGCAGGGGGTTGTCATGGAAACCCTGAATCTCGCGGAAACCCCGGCTTATTCGACCGGCGGTACGGTTCATATCGTGATCAACAATCAGATCGGCTTCACAACCAGTAACTCATTCGATGCCCGGTCGACTCTTTATTGCACAGACGTGGCCAATATGGTTCAGGCCCCGGTATTGCATGTGAACGGCGACGATCCCGAGGCGGTCCTGTTCGTGACCCAACTGGCTCTGGACTATCGGATGGAATTCCAGAAGGACGTGGTCATCGATCTGGTCTGTTACCGGCGCCACAGACATAACGAAGCCGACGAACCCGCGGTCACCCAGCCGATCATGTACCAAAAGATCCGCATTCACCCGACCACCCGGAAGATCTTTTCGTATTAATTGATCAGGGATTATATTTTGAGCGAAGACGAGGTGCAGATGATGGGTG
>JBOICY010000094.1:0-4574 GCA_050740335.1 Methylococcales bacterium
AAATTGTGCGAACACAGCAGCAGAATAGCGGTTCCGGTTCCAGTCGATTCAAGGGCCATATATTGACAACGACATTCAGCGACAGATCCGCGGCGCTGCCATTTGCACGAGCGCAGGCTCCCCATCAGGAGATACACAGCACTGCGCATCATGATTCAGCCGTGAACGAAAGCCTATTCGTACGCCTGGTCCTGTATTGATTCCGCGGACAATTTCTGGGAGTGCGCACGACCAGGGACAGGCCTAGAATCGTAGCGTAGTGCTATTTATCTATACCTGTCCCCCGGTTTGCGGTTCTGTCTTACCCCCGATTCGCAGGATGTGATAATTCCTAACATCTATATTTTCCGATTGTAACGACAGAAAAATCGTTCCATGGAATATGAGTGGGATAATAACAAGGCATCGGCAAATCTGTCCAAGCATGGAGTCTCATTTGACGAAGCCAAAACCGTTTTCATTGACCCACTGTATGTGGATTTTTACGATCCCGATCATGCCTATGATGAACATCGTTATATACTCATAGGTAAATTAGTACAAGGTAGATTGTTAGTCTTTTCATATATGGAGCGTAACGATGACATTCGGTCGATTAGTGCAAGAGAAGCAACACTGTCAGAGCGGAAAGCATATGAACAACACTGAACTAGAAGATGAACTAGAAGATGAACTCCGGCCAGAATATGATCTGCAAAGTTTGCCGGTAAGAAAATTTGGGTTTGGACGTAAAGGGTTTGACGATATGGTTCGTTTAGAGCCTGATGTGATAGCCGTATTTCCGAATGCCGAGGCTGTAAACGAGGCGTTGCGTTATTTAATTGAGATAGCCAAACGTTCGGCCAGCCTAACCCAACGCTCCAGCGGACTCCGCTAGCCCGCATTTCTCACGTACGATAAGAGTCAGGCCTTACACACTTACGATTACATCTTTGCCCGCACCGGGTTCAAGACTATACAACGCGCCAATTCCAGCAGGTAAGAATCTTTCTGCACCAGGATCGCTTGGAACCGGCCTTGAAACAGATGCCCGACGCGACCCGCTATAACGATCGATCGTGTTCAGTAAGAAACTCAAAAACTGCCGACTATCAACATCATCCTCATAGATCACTTCCCGAGCGTTGCCACGTGCCGTCACATGATACAGCGCTCCAGCAAATTCGATCCGTAAAGGTCTCGGCGTCTGTACATCTGATATCTGTTGAGATGTGCTCCAAAGTAAACAATCAGAACATGGTTGTCGAATATAATGTATGACGCCTTGTGGATACTGACTTTCCGGGATATTCGCCACGAAGCTTTCGAGTCCGCGCAAGCCAGGCCGTGAGAGTAGCGCCTTGACGGTGCGTCATGAACACGTACAAGACATCCACCGACCCGCGGATATTTAGAGGTAGACCTCGTACGGACGCCCGGACATGGATGCGTCACCTTTGCGTCGTGCCATTCTTTCGCGAGTGTCGTCGGCCTGGTGCGGCTATCGTGACATAGACTGAGATCAGCAGGGTCACATGAGGAATCCCAGCAAATAGTCGAGGATTACTTTGCTTGATCAGGCTCACAAAAATCAGGATCCGCATCTTCTATACTTGTCGGGTTCGAATTTCATTGGAAATCGCAGCCGAGGGCTTTCACAGCCATGACAGCAACGACCACCTACTCTAGAGTCCGCTTTGAAGAATTGATCGACAGGGCCGAAATCGAAATTGCACAACGCCCCGATGCCTATAAACGCAAGCTCGCGCTTCTGGCGCTGCTGGGCTACGGCTATCTGTTCGGAATACTGATGATTACCTTCGGCCTGATCGGATTCTGTATCCTGGCTGCGAGCAAAAGTACGGTCTTCACGCTGTTGCTGATTAAAAAAAAGCTCGGGCTATTTCTATTGGTAGTCGTCTACGTCCTGTGCAAAGCGTTATGGGTGAAACTCGACCCGCCGTCTGGTTACAGACTGGAGAGGAGGCAATTCCCTATTCTCTTCCGCGAAGTCGACGAATTGGGCAAACGTTTGCGGGCGCCAAAAATCCATGAGATTGTTCTGACTCCGCAAATCAACGCAGGAATCCAACAAACGCCAAGGCTTGGTGTATTCGGTTGGCAGAAGAACACGCTTATTCTTGGTTTGCTTCTGATGCTCGGATTATCGAAACCGCAATTGATCGCCGTGATCGCCCATGAATTCGGCCACTTGTCGGGCAACCACAGCCGGTTCAATGGATGGATCTATCGCGTGCGCACAGCATGGTGGCGAATCATGGAGGCTTTCAAGCAGGCCGGCGGCGTGGCAGCCGTCGTCTTCGGCAGGTTTTTCGATTGGTACGCGCCCTATTTCAATGCCTATTCCTTCGCGCTTGCAAGGGCCAATGAGTATCAGGCCGATGCGGTTTCCGCCCAGGTCACGTCGAATTCTGTTGTCACCGAAGCCCTGGTGCAGACGAATTTGCTCTCCGCGCTTCTGGAGACTGAATATTGGGGAAAACTCGATGTACAAATCGAAGCCTCCCGGCGTGTCCATGATTCGATGTTTAGCGAGCTTCGGCGCTATCTCGAACGCGATCCCTTCAGCCGCGAAGAACGGCATGATGCCATCAAAAAACTGCTAAACGAAACGACTGGTCATTCAGATACGCATCCTTCGCTCAAGGATCGGATCGATGCCTTGACAAACGAGATACCGGTGCCGCATCGGCCTGAAGTTTCTGCTGCAGAAACGATGTTCGGGGAGCAACTCGATCAGATCCTGAAAATTTTCGATTCGCAGTGGGCACGAGATAATGCCCGCAGCTGGGCGGAGCGGCATGAATACCTCACCGAAAGCAAACTAGAACTTTCAAAACTTGAAAAAAAGCAACAACAGACCGAACTGAATAACGAGGAAAGATGGAAACTGGCCGCCTGGACGGAGGAATTTCGTCGGGATGAGGACCCGCTGCCGTTGTACCTGTCCTACTGGTACGATAATCAGGAAGATCCCTCCGCCAATTACGCGGTCGGCCGATTGATGCTGAAACACGGCAATGCGGACGGGTTAGTTCACCTGATCAAAGCGATGCGCGAACAGCGGGCAGTGATCCCGGCCTGCCAACTCGCTTTCAATTCCCATCGTGAATGGGGAAATACAGCTGCAGCAGAAGAATTCCGGCTCAAGGCGGAGAAGCAAATGGATTTGTTTCGACAGGCGGAAGACGAACGCGCAGCGGTCTGCAAGCGCGATGCTTTCGAAAACCATGGCCTCGGACCGGAAGCGATTCAAACCATCCGCAGACAGTTACAAACCATTCCGAAGCTTCAATCGGCCTGGCTTTGCCGAAAAACCCTCCGGTTTTTTCAGGATGACCCGGCCTTCGTTCTGATTTATAAAAGCGGGGTTTTCGTATCCGATGCGAAGTTAAGCCGCAAGATCATCGATACCCTGCACCTGCTGCCGGGCTCTCTTTTTTTGGTCAGACTGAATCGCGAAAACAAGGCTCTGGCCAAGAAAGCTTTGCAAAGCGCCGAACAAATCATTTGTGGGGCCACGGGGTCAGGTCGATCTTTGTAGCGCTGCTTACGCAATCCCGTTGCCTCGACCCGATCCGTATTCGAACTACGACATCGCAATCGGTCATAGGATCGTGCACGCAATCTACAAAAAATCATCGACTGATTTTGCTCATTCAGTTGAAGTCGCTCGCAGGCAAAAATTGTGCGAGCATAGCAATGGAGGAATCTTGGGCTGACCGTGAGAACCACGGCTCCGCTGTCGGGCCTGTTAACGGCGTGGTTGTTACGGTGCAGACATTTCCATGTAGCGTTGAGGATGCGCGCGCCTATTTTGACCGTGGGTGGCTTGTCTTTCGAAACGCAGTGTGGTGTCGCGTACCCTCAGGGGCTGAGGAGCTCGCGAACTTGTCCGGACGGCTCGAGTACTGCTGGATTGCCTTGTCTGTGCGCCGTCGAGGACACAGTTCGCGGCGTTTTTCACCGTGATTCCGAAAGACTGGCGGGAGTTGACGATCGTGCCCACGGAGCTCGAATCCAAGAACCGCCCTCGGCTTGAGGTCCCTGAAACTGCGATCCTGCCACATCTCGACAACAACGATCGGAGGCGCTGCATCGGCCACGTGTCCAGGGTTTCTGTCGGCTATGAGGTGCTGTTCTTCTATCGCCCAGAGTCTTACGACCCAGCGCTGGCTGCGGCGAAGGAGTTTTCTTCTGTCAGCTACCACTTTTGGGGGCTCAAGATTAACAACGGCTATCTCCTGTACTGCCGAGTCGGGTCAACGAAGCCAGACCATCTGAAATCCCTGCTGATGCGCCTGAAACGTGGGCCTCACAAGCACGTGATCAACCCCGAGCCGAGCTCTTCGCTATGAGGCCACTGCAAAGGTGCTGAGCGGCTAACTACAGGATTCACCTGACGGCTTTTGGCCGTGGGTAATCCTGGGAGTTGGACGAAGCCGCTACGCGGAGAGAAGCCATTCCAGCCGATTGAATTTAAAATGTACCCTCACGTCCTCAATACGAGGGATCATGCAACCCCGAATCATGAGGGTACAATACAATGACATGATCCTCCGGATCAGGTTTCA
>JBOICY010000095.1:0-18385 GCA_050740335.1 Methylococcales bacterium
ATTCCCCGAACAACACCAGCCCGGCTTGCGCCGTGATCGTATCCTGCGTCGAATCCAACTGGAACGGCAGAACCGTTTGTGACAACATCCCTGAAAACTTCCTGGGTGATGAAAAAAGCGCCTTGAATAACGCTATTTTACTTAATTCAGTGAGATTTTTTCTTGTCTAAAAAATCCAGTCGCGGATTTTGGATTCTTAGGATACAGTCGACAATAACTTCCCGACATGAAAAGGGTAAAAATTTTCCGTTCGCCCTGAGCCCTTCGGCTAAGCTCCGGAGGGCCTTGTCGCAGGGTGATCGGAAAAATTGCGGCCCTCCGCGCCAAGCCGATCATGCTTCGACAGGCTCAGCACGAACGGCTTGACGACCGTGAACGGCTATTTCGGGAAGGTATATTTAACCAAATCCTTAACACCATGCCCAATCCGATCGCTAACCCGCAACTTCTCGTCGGGTTGATGGGTAGTAGCCGGCGGCGCCGACTGTGGATCTGGATTAACTGGTATGACCAATGTAATCAGGTTTTTGATAAAGGACTGGAATCGACGGTGCCCGGACGCGATGCAGCAGGAAGCGCTGGGCGCTCTCGAAGAAGGCAACGTTTTATTCCTTCCTCAACTCGGTTTTTCACTAAGCGAATTGGAAGCCCGGTTTCTCTCCCCGGCCACCGGAACGAAGAGTAAGAATATCAGCTTGGACGTTGCGACCGGAACGCTGTGCGGTTGCAGCCTCGGTCAAGTGGCGGCACGACCGTTAAGAGCCATGATGCAGCGCTTCGAAGCCTGCAGCAATGATTTGATGTTGAACCTCTTCCCGTACTTCCAGGCGGAACTCAGCCAGGGCCGCACGAGTTTCCGGCCCGTGGAGATCGTCGGGCGATCAACTTCGTGGCGCAAGGACGACACGCGACTCCATATCGATAGTTTTCCGTCCGTGCCGGTCCGGGACAAAAGAATTCTGCGCGTCTTCTGTAATGTCAATCCCGAGGGGTGGCAGCGGACTTGGAGACTCGGTGAATCGTTCGAAAAAGTCGCGAGCCGATTCCTGCCTTTTTTGCTTGTCCCGGCATGGGGCAGCAGCCAGTTGCTCCGCTTGTTCCGGATTACGAAAAGCCGTCGCAGTGCATATGACCATTTGATGTTGCAATTGCACGACCGCATGAAAGCAGACTTGGATTACCAGGCGAGCGCGGATCAGATTACTTATGATTTTCCGGCCGGCAGCACCTGGATCGCATTCACCGATCAAGTGTCCCATGCGTCCATGACCGGGCAGTACTTGTTGGAGCAGACCTTT
This sequence comes from Methylococcales bacterium, assembly GCA_050740335.1. Classification (GTDB taxonomy): domain Bacteria; phylum Pseudomonadota; class Gammaproteobacteria; order Methylococcales; family UBA1147; genus UBA1147. Next base: position 1,299 of record JBOICY010000095.1, read on the forward strand.
TACTTACCGGTTGCTGCGATGATGGACCCGTCGAAGTCGCCGCTGCGGGTCCTCGAGCGCCTCACCGGTCGAAAACTGACTTGACCTGGAATACACCGAAGGCCCCGGACAGCCACTTGGATCAAATGGAATCGCTCGTTGCGCCTCAGCGCGAAAGGTTGCCACCGATGGCGGCTTATATCACCGCGATCAGGACCAAATAGAGTGCTTCACCCTGTTAGGGGTATCAAAATATCGGCCCTGGCACGCTAACACGGGCGCAATTTTACGCGTGTAATTGCGGCTTGCAGGATTTAGATCCAGTTTAATGCAGGCAAGTGTGGTACCTTAAAGACCTGATCTTGAAATTTTCACGAATCACCATCCGTATCGACAGTCCATCGGTTTGTGAATACTTTTCCGTTAAATAAAAAAGCCGTTTATTTTTCACTTTCCAACATTTCCGTGCGGTTATGCTATATTCGCACACCGTAAGTGCAAATCGGAACCCGAAAAGCGCGAGTTCTACTCATGAAAATCCTCGATAACAAGCAACAAGAGTTTGAAATATTAAAGAACTACATAATACGGCAAGCGGATGGAAACCGGACTCTAAAGATCCTCGAAGCAGGTTGCGGACGGCAGTGGCCGCTCAAAATAGACGGGGTTCAGTACGAGTTGACCGGTATCGATCTCGATACCAATGCACTCGAGATCCGAAAAACGCAAGCTGGTGATCTGAATCGCTGTGCCCTCTGTGCCAATGTGCTTCGACTCCGGGACGGCCGGGGCTGGAGGGCGCCGCTGGTTGGATCGACCACCGCAACCAACGCCGCAGCGGAACGCATACCGGCAATGCCGAACGGGTGCGACGGCAATGCCGGCAATAAAAACGCGGAGTCGGCACCGGATTCAAACGGTCTTCTCCGCGATGCTCTCGATCCGGCTTGCGCGTATCGACCCCGTGACACCGAATCCCGGCCTTGCCGCAATGCGGGCAAGGTTCCGGTCGGTAGGTCCCGGGCGCTTCTTCGATCTGCTCGAGATGTTGCGCAAGGCTACCAATTCCTGGCCCGAAATGAGGACAAGCATGGGGACCCAGAAGAACCCCGGCTCCAGCCGCTTCGGATCACGGAATCGGTCCGCACCTTGTAGGCCGGTTGTTGTCCTGCCGGCAGATATATCTTCTTGCAGTCTCTCGGACTTTGAGGTGCGTTACCGAAACAAGTCCGGCAAGCGGGGCTCCAAGTCTGTTGTTTCGAGATTAACCGCTTCCATTGGTTGAAAGCATCAGGATATCCGATAGCGGTCCTTCATAGTTTCTACGTTTCTTTCATTTTCCGGGGCGGGCACGGTTTAATTTCAGCGTTATGCCCCACGACTCTGATGCGATATACTTCGTATCATGAACACAATCATTGAACTTCAAAAACAAATACTGGCTCTCCCTGCTCTTGCGCGGGAACAACTCGCAGCAGTAGCAGGGGAGAGATTGGTTGGTGATCCCGGTGTGGGTGGCAAGCGCAACATCTATGCCATTGTTGAGAACGATATTCGCCGCTGTTTCGTAGACCCCATTTCCCATACTCTGTCGTGTTTCGCCATTATTGATGCAGAGACGATCCGTATACTTGTCATCCGCCATCACCGTCGTTGTTCAGGCCTTGGTATTCATCGACTATAGGTGTGGCATAACATCGCGCTCCAGCGGGCGGCTTCGCCCTTGTGCGTTATTTTGGAGATCTTTCTAATGCCCAAAATCGAATCCACCGAACTTACAGATTGTCAGCGCCGGGAGGTTGAATACCATGAGGAGCACGCCAAGAAGAATCAAACCCTGCTGACCACACCATTCTCGTGGGACGTTCTTCAGAACCCCTCGCGCCGCTGGTGGAACGCTTACTGGCAGATGTATGCCTTTCTCAAGAACTGCGAACTAAAGGATAAACACGTACTGATCGTAGGCTGCGGCTTTGGTGATGACGCCCTGCGAATCGCCAAACTGGGCGCAAAGGTCAGCGCTTTCGACTTGAGTACAGATGCATTGGCCATCGCTCGGGCACTTGCAAAACGAGAAGGCTTGAGCATCAACTTCGACGCGATGCCGGCGGAATCCCTTCGGTATGTCGATGCACAGTTTGACTATATCGTTGCTCGCGACATCCTGCACCACGTTGACATCCCGCGCGCCATCGCCGAGATCGTCCGTGTGGCAAAATCGAATGCAGTTTTCGTAGTGAACGAAATCTACTCACACTCAATAACCGAGCATATTCGACGATCCAGTCTTGTTGAGAAGCTCCTCTATCCGAGGATGAAGCGAGCAATCTATGGAAGTGACAAGCCCTACATCACAGAAGACGAAAAAAAACTTACGGAGATCGACCTGCAGCAGGTAACAGAACCACTACAAGCCCGCATGCTCGATAAGCACTTCAATTTTCTCGTAACCCGAATCGTGCCCGATCGATATCCGCTTGCGTCCAAGATGGACCGCATACTCCTTATCTTGCTCAAGCCAGTTGCGCACTATCTGGCTGGTCGGGTCCTATTCGCGGCTCGAATCACGAAGTGACGATCACCCGAAGCATGAAGATAGTAGCGGCCTCGGGCCCTGGCGACCTCGAATCCGGCAACTTGGCGATTGGTCGCCGCTCCGCGTAGAATATTAAACGGCTCATTGTTTCGGGGACCTGTAGTCCGGGGCGATTTCGCACCGCACAGGTTGCGTCGGCCTGCGGCCTTTTCCAACAAATATTTTTATTGAATAACTAGCCGCATCTATCGCGGACGGAACGTTTACATGCTTGATCTGCTGTGGAATCCCGGTATCTGGGCGGCATTGGTCACATTGACCTTACTTGAGATCATACTGGGAATCGATAATTTAATCGTTATCTCAATCCTCACCGATCGGTTGCCGGGTCCGGATCAGTCGCGCGCACGGCGCATCGGACTGGGATTTGCGCTGATCACGCGAATCGCCCTGCTTTCCCTGGCGTTCATGGTCGCCCAGCTCGAAGCGCCGATTTTTTCCGTGCGGGGTACATTCATTTCCTGGCGCGACATTCTGTTGATCTGCGGGGGCATCTTTCTGCTGGCCAAAGGAACGCTCGAAATCCACGAAAAAGTCGAGGGCGCCGTTCAAGAATTTGAATCCCTCGAAGCGGCCCGATCGTTGCTGCTGGTAGTACTGCAAATTGTAGCCATGGACATCATCTTTTCTTTTGATAGTGTCATGACCGCGATTGGAGTCGCCGATCAGCTTCCGGTTATGATTATCGCGATCGTGGTCTCGATGGTGATCATGGTGCTCGCAGTCGATAAAGTCGCCGATTTCATCAATCAGCATCCCACCGTAAAAATCCTCGGCTTGAGTTACATGTTACTGATCGGGATGGCTTTGATCGGTGAAGGATTCGATGCCGAAATACCCAAAGGCTATCTGTATTTCGCGATGGCATTTTCATTCTTTGTCGAACTCATCAACATGCGGATACGGCGCAAAACCGTGTCAGATACCTCATCGCCCTGATTCGGCTCTCGGTCGAGCCCTCTAAAGTGATATCGGGATTCCGGGCGAGTTGCTTGATCTTCGACACGGCAGCCGGGGTAAACCGAAGGGATTCGCTATCCGACATACAGTTCCGCGCTTACGATCGTGGGCCGATTGCGCGTCGGTGGCCACCTTGCCACTATGGCATAGGCGCTTCCGCCGGGGAAAAAACCGGTACACAATAGCCCACCATTAAGCTTGCATTCAGTTTGATCAGGTATGATCGCATCAATACTCCAAACTTGGTTGGTAGTTTCTTGCCAAGGTTCATTCAACACCGGTAGGGATCGATTTTATGAAAAAACCATTGTTATTTGTTTCATTGATCATTTTTGCGATACTCCTTCCGTCGATCGCTGCGGCGGGGGGGTACGGAAGAGGACATCACGGCGGCCACGACCGGGGTCATCATGGAGGCTATGGCTGGAGTCATCACGGGAGCCATGGCTGGGGTGATCACCGAGGCCACAGCCGGGATTATCGTGGCGGGTATGGCGGGGGTCACCACCATCACTACTATTCAGGCCCGCGCGTCCGCTACTATTATGGCCCACCTCCGGTCAATTATTACGGCCCGCCAGTTTACGGTTATCCTCCGGTACCGGTACATCCGGTGCCTTATCATTCGGGTTATTACAACGGGCGTGCGTCCATAAACGGCTTGGCGGGTGGAGTCATCGGGGGAGCGGTCGGATATGAAATCAGCCGGGGCGATCCCTTGGCGACGGGCTTGGGCGCCGCCGCCGGTTCCATTCTTGGAAATGGGTTCAGGCGGCGCTAGCCGAAAATTAATGATCCGATCAATTGGCAAATCCAGCCCCTGGCGCCAACTGACCGGTTATTGCAGGGGCGAATAAATTCGCCCCTGCACCCGTGAGTGGTTCGCACGAGATGGTTTCATTCGGCAATGCGGGTCACTGTCGAGGGCCGAAGATCGAAGTCCCGATTCGTACCAGGGTTGATCCTTCCTCAATCGCGCTTTCCAGATCATCGGACATACCCATGGACAGCGTATCAATACGGTAGCCGTTGCCACGAAGGCTTGCAAATGCCTCGCGCATTTTCCGGAACGCCACTTCGGCCGGCTCGGGCGATTCGCCGGCCGCCGGGATGGCCATCAATCCCCGCAGGCGGAGGTTTCGGAAGCCAGCTACTTCCGCGGCCAGTTCAGGTAATTGCTCGAGCGATATGCCGGATTTGCTGGTTTCCGAATCGATGTTAATCTGCAGGCAGATATTCAGCGGGCCCAACTCAGGCCGGCGCTGCTGCTCCAGCCGGCTCGCGATTCTTATCCGGTCCACGCTGTGAACCCAGGAAAATTGATTCGCGATGATCCGGGTTTTATTGGATTGCACGGGACCGATGAAATGCCACGTAATCCGGTAGTTGGCGAGGCTCTGCTGCTTGCTGATCGCTTCCTGAAGATAATTTTCACCGAAGTGCCGCTGCTTGTTCTGATAGGCTGCGATCAGGGCTTCCGGCCCCTGGGTTTTGCTCACCGCGACAAGACAGACCGAATTCGGAGACCGGCCTGCCCTTTGTTCCGCGCGCTCTATGCGTGAACGCACTTGCGCGAGTCGCTGACCAATTGTCATAGTTTTCATTTCATTTGACTATAATGGATGAAACGGTGGTCCGTAAAACCACGGGCCGGAATGGGTCAACTGTGAAATATAGAGACGACTATGGATATCGCTGAGTTACTTGCTTTTTCCGTCAAGAATAATGCTTCCGATCTGCATCTGTCGGCCGGCTTACCGCCCATGATCCGGGTCGACGGCGACATTCGCCGGATCAACGTACCGCTGCTTGAGCACAAGGAGGTTCATGCGCTCGTTTACGACATTATGAACGATAAGCAACGCAAGGACTACGAAGAGTTTTTCGAAACCGATTTTTCATTCGAATTGCCGGGCGTCGCACGTTTTCGCGTGAATGCCTTCAATCAGGACCGGGGCGCCGCGGCGGTATTCCGGACCATTCCGTCCAAGGTCCTGACCCTGGAAGAACTCGGTTGCCCGCGCTTCTTTCAGGAAATTACGCGCAAACCCCGCGGCCTGATTCTGGTGACTGGCCCGACCGGTTCCGGCAAGTCGACCACGCTGGCCGCGCTGATCGACTATGTCAACAGCAACGACTACGCGCACATCTTGACCGTCGAAGATCCGATCGAATTCGTCCACCAGAGCAAGAAATGCCTGATCAACCAGCGCGAGGTCCATCGCGACACGCACGGCTTCAATGAGGCTTTGCGCTCGGCGCTGCGCGAAGACCCGGACGTGATCCTGGTCGGTGAAATGAGGGACCTGGAAACGATTCGACTCGCATTAACCGCGGCGGAAACCGGGCATCTGGTATTCGGAACTCTGCACACCAGTTCGGCCGCCAAAACCATTGACCGGATCATCGATGTGTTTCCGGCCGAGGAAAAATCGATGATCCGCTCGATGCTTTCGGAATCGCTGCAAACGGTGATCTCGCAGACCCTGTTGAAAAAGGTCGGCGGCGGTCGCATGGCCGCGCACGAAATCATGGTTGGGACTCCCGCGATTCGGAACCTGATTCGCGAGGACAAGGTTGCACAGATGTATTCCGCAATCCAGACCGGACGGAAAGACGGCATGCAGACCCTGGACCAGAATCTTCTCGAACTCGTGGAGCGCGGGGTCGTATCGCGTCAGATGGCGCGTACCCGCGCGGTCAACAAGGCCGCGTTCTAAATGGATAGCGGACGGCTTTTCTAAGCCGGTTCAGAAAATGCCTGGGCGTAATTTTGACTCACAACCCATAGGTAATACGTGATGGATTTTAGATCTCTGTTAGAAATGATGGTACAGAAAAAAGCTTCGGACCTGTTTATCACGGTCTGCAGACCAGCTACCATCAAGGTCCATGGCCGGCTGCAGGAGGTTTCGAAAACGCCTCTGAGTGCCGATCAAGTCAAACAGATCGTTCTCGGCGTGATGACCCAGCAGCAGCGCGACGAATTTGAAAACACCAAGGAATGTAATTTTGCGATCAGTGCCAGCGGATTGTCCCGTTTCCGGGTCAGTGCGTTCGTTCAGCGGGATATGCCGGGTATGGTCTTGCGCCGCATAGAAGGGAATATCCCCACCGCCAAAGAACTGTTTCTGCCACCCGTAATCAATGATTTGGCGATGACGAAACGGGGGCTGATCGTCTTTGTCGGTGCGACCGGCACCGGTAAATCGACTTCCCTGGCCGCGATGATCAAGTATCGAAGCGAAAACAGCAGCGGTCATATCATTACTATCGAAGATCCGCTCGAATACCTGCACAACCACTCCAAATCGATTATTACCCAGCGTGAAGTCGGGATCGATACCGAATCCTATGCGGTTGCACTGAAAAATACCCTGCGCCAGGCGCCCGATGTGATCCTGATCGGTGAAGTGCGCACCCGGGAAACCATGCAGCATGCGATCACCTTTGCTGAAACCGGGCATCTTTGCCTGACCACCCTGCATGCGAATAACGCAAACCAGGCGCTGGACAGGATTCTGCACTTTTTCCCCGAAGATATGCACGACCAGTTGTTCATGGATTTGTCACTCAATCTGAAGGGAATTATCGCCCAGCAGTTGATCCGGCGCGCCGACGGGAAAGGCCGGTATCCGGCCGTGGAGGTCCTGTTGAATACGCCTCTGGCTTCCGATCTTATCCGCAAAGGAGAGGTGTCCAAGCTGAAAGAACTGATGAAAAAATCCCGTGAGCAAGGGATGCAGACTTTCGACCAGGCGCTTTATGATCTGTACACCGAGGGTAAAATTACTTACGAGGATGCGCTGAACTCGGCCGATTCGATGAATGAAGTCCGCCTGATGATCAAACTCGGCGGCGAGGGAGGCATCGAGAAATACGCGCGGGAGCAGGAAGGGATTATGCTGGTGGACCAGGAAAGTTGACCGGATCGGGGATGGTTCCGAAAGGAGTCGGTGATTCCCCATCGGATGTCCGTCGAATTGACGTTTGTTCGCTTCGCTTCAATTTGTGCAGGGCGGATGCTGTCAGGCGATCCGCCATCAACTGGCGGAACCGCTGGCGCGTTCCGCCTTACGCCTTTTTCTGGATACTCCCGGTTAATCGGAACTCCAGTCCGGTCCGAGTCCTCCGGAAAACCTGAGCCGGCAGTTTTCCTCGGCCTGTTGCCGTGAAATAAAAGGCCCGTAGGGCTCTACCATGCGGCTTTCGTAGTACCAACCCTCGGTTGTGACAAAGAATCGGTCTTTGACGAATATTCTGTTGTGATGCACGTGTTCCGGATCGTCGAGCCGTCGGTTCATTGCAGTCCTCCAAATGGTTTCCAGTCAGTCTGTTTTCCCGGTATATCTTGAGGATAGCCTGTTGAATGCCGGTTATTTTTCGGTGATCTGCCGCGCAGGATATCATTTTTGGAAACGGGATCAAATTGTTTTCAGAACGACCGTATTCAACCGGCGGCAGGCGGGTCCTGCTCGCTTCCGTCCGGCATACAGACGGTTCCTTGCTTAAAGCGCAAAGCTGCGCGGATGGATAGGATAAAAAAACTTGTATTTGATTAGAATATGTATAAAAATACATGTATATCATTTCAGGGTATTGTTCAATGAGAGAACTGACTTCGATTCAGAAAAAGATTCTGGAGTTTATCAAACAATCCGTCGCGGAACGGCGGATGCCGCCCACCGTGCATGAGATCGCACAATACATGGCTTATCGCTCGGACAATGCCGCCTACCAGCATTTGAGCGCCTTGGAGCGCAAGGGCTTTATCCAACTCAAAGGGCATTCGCGCGGGATCGGTCTGTTGGCTCCTTCGGGGCTCCCGGTGCTGGGCCGGGTCGCGGCCGGGACGCCGATCCTGGCCGAGGAAAATATCGAGCAATACCTCGCGCTGGATCCCGGCCTGTTCCACCCGAAAGCCGATTTTTTACTGAAAGTCCGGGGCATGAGTATGCGCGATGCCGGCATTCTGGAGGGCGATCTGCTCGCGGTCCATAAAACACCGGTCGCGGAAAACAGCCAGATCGTGGTCGCGCGGCTCGACAATGAAGTGACCGTGAAACGTTTCCGCAGGCGCCAGAATATAGTCACATTATTCCCCGAAAACCCCGATTTCGAGCCGATCCGCGTGGATCTGCGCAAGCGGGACCTGGTGATCGAGGGGGTCATGGCCGGATTGATCCGGCAGGAAGCGGCACCGCACTGATCGTTCCCACCGCGGAAAATTCCGTAGAGGACAATAGATGTCCGATGAATTGGAGAATCTGATCCATTCGACGCCGTACTTGTGGCGGGGCGATTGTACCGCCGGGGCCGCATTCAGCGGGATTCCGAGCGGTTACCCCGAGCTGGACCGGGTCCTGCCCGGAAAGGGCTGGCCTCGGGGCGCGGTGATCGAACTGGCGCTCGAGGCCGTCGGGATCGGTGAACTTCGATTGATGCTTCCCGCGATCCGGACGCTGATCGCGGGCCGGCGCTTCATCGTGATGATCGATACTCCGTACAGGCCTTATGCGCCGGCCCTGAGCGGTTCGGGATTGGATCTCGATGCCTTGTACCTGGTGGCGCCCGAGAGTCCCGAGGATGCCTGGTGGGCGGCTGAAAAGGCGCTGTTGAACCCCTTTTGCGGCATGGTACTGCTGTGGTCCGGCACCGTCCACCGCAAGAATCATGGGCTTCTGAAGGATACGGTGATCAGGCGCCTGCAGGTGGCGGCACAGGCCAGTCACGCGATTCTAGTCGTATACCGCATCGCCGGACGTGACCGGACGGAGCGGCAGAATCCCTGGGCGGCGCTGCGTCTCGGGTTGGGAAGCCGGGATGGCGCCCTGGTCATCGATGTGCTCAAGGCGCGGGGAAGCTCTCGGCTCACTCGTGTCCGCTTAAACCTGGAAAACCGCAACTGATGCCCGATCTGTCCGTCATTCTCCGTCCATCCCGTCGTGCGAAGAAAGCGTTCCTTCGTGAAGTCCCCGGTTTCGTCGGGTTCCAGGCCGCGCAAGCCGAACCGGCGGAACTCTGGTTATGTATCGATCTGCCCCGTCTCGCGGTGGACGCCCTGGTTTCCGATCGGACAAAACCGGCCGTGGTCGTGGAACAGAAGGCGGGGCGGGTAGAGGTTTTGGACTGTAACCGGGCCGCGCGACTGGATGGCGTTTGTCCGGCCATGCCGCTGGCGGCTGCTTTGTCGCTTAAGCGGGATCTGAATGTTTACCGGCGCGATCGCGAGGCGGAACGGCAAAGACTCGCCCGGATTGCGGATTGGTCGCTGGCTTTTTCGGATCGGGTCGCGCTTTATAGCGAGCACAGCGTCGTGCTCGGCATCTTGGGCAGTCTGCGTCTGTTCGGCGGTTTACAGGCCTTGCTTCAGAGAGTCGCCGGCGGGCTTGCTGGTCTCGATTGCGAATCCGCGGTGGCCGTTGCGCCCTCGCCGCGGGCCGCGCTCTGGCTGGCACAGAGCGGCAGCGGACAAATTGCCGGGAGTCCCCGCGAATTGGTGTCGGCGCTGCGCGCTTTGCCGGTCTCCAAAGTAGCCCGGAATGCCCGGCATCTTGCGCGCATGCAACACAGCGGCATCCGAACCTTGGGCGATCTGATGCGCCTGCCCAGGGCCGGTGTAGCACGGCGCTTCGGCGCGGAGACACTGGAAATTCTCGATTTGGCGCTCGCGAAAAGACCCGAGACGGTGCATCCTTACACCACGCCCCTCTCTTTTTCGGGAGAACGGGTGTTTTATCTGCCCACCTGTGACCTGAATCTGATCAGGCCGGCGGCGAAGGTTTTGCTGGATGAGTTTGAAGGATATCTCGCGGAAAGAGGGATGGCCACCCGCTTGTTCCATTGCGAACTGAGACGGGATTCGAATCCGGTTGCACGGATTGCGGTCGGATGCCGCCGCCCGGCGTACCGGGCCGCTCACATGATGTCGCTGCTCGATGAACATTTACACGGTCTGCGGATCGATGCCGAGGCGACTTCAATTGTGATCGCCTGTTCCGATCTCGAACCTTTGATCGCCCGGCAGGTGGATCTGTTTCAGACGGCCACAGCGGAGAACCGGGCCTGGTCCGGGTTCATCGAGCAGCTTGAAGCCCGTCTCGGCCGGGACGCCCTGAAGCGGCTCTCGGTCTGTGAGGATCACCGGCCGGAGCGCGCCTCTTCGCTCACCGATTCAGGACTTCGGCAAGAGACGCAAAAGAATTCCGGAAGGCCCCTGTGGCTGCTCGAAAAACCGGAGCCACTCGACCTGCGGCACGGAAAGCCCTGCTGGCGCGGCCCGCTGGATCGACTGACCCGGTGCGAGCGGATCGAACAGGGTTGGTGGGATGGTTTCGACATCAGCCGGGATTATTGGATCGCGGAAAATTCCGAGGGCAGCCGGTTGTGGATTTATCGGGACCGCCGCTGCAGAAGTTGGTTTCTGCACGGTGTATTCGCCTGAACCCGCGAATGGCCAGCCGGGAGTTTCACCATGGACCAATCGCCGGATTATGCCGAGCTTCACTGCCTGAGTAATTTCACTTTTCTGCGCGGAGCCTCGCACCCCGGGGAACTGGTCACGCGCGCGATAGAACTCGGCTACAAGGCTCTCGCGATCACCGATGAATGCTCATTCGCGGGTCTCGTGCGCGCCCATGTGGCCGCCCGCGAGAGTCACTTTAAATTGATCGCGGGCAGTGAATTCTGTTTGAGCGACGGTTTCAGGCTGGTGCTGCTTGCGACCGATCGCGGCAGTTACGGCCGCCTGTCCGGATTGATCACCCATGCCCGGAGCGCCGCCGAAAAGGGCGCTTATGCCTTGAGCCGGGGTGATCTCGAAGCGCATCCGCCACAAGGCTGCATCGCGTTGTGGCTGCCCGGGCCTCAGGCCGGTTGTGAGGATGCCGCATGGCTGCGTTCGCTGTTCGGCGACCGGGTCTGGATCACGCTCGAGTTGCACCGGCTCGCGCACGATAGGGCGCGCATGGAGCGGCTTGGTTGTCTTTCAAAACGCAGCGGAATTCCTCTGGTGGCGAGCGGGGATGTACATATGCACTGCCGCAGCCGCCGGATGCTGCAGGACACCCTGACTTCGATCCGGCTTGGCAAGCCACTCCGGGAACTCGGTTATGCGCTGTTTCCGAACGCGGAACGCCATCTGCGCCCGCGTTTGGTGCTCGCGAAGCTGTATCCCAGGGCGCTACTGGACGAGACCCTGAATATCGCCGAGCGGGTTGATTTCTCCCTGGATGAACTGCGTTACGAGTATCCGGATGAAATCGTGCCGGCGGGATACACTCCGGAGACCTGGCTTCGGGAACTGACCTACCGGGGTGCGCGCGGATACTGGCCGGCCGGGATTCCGGACAAGGTCGCTCGATTGCTGGAACAGGAACTCGCATTGATCGGAGAATTGCAATACGAGGCCTATTTTCTGACGGTTTATGACGTCGTTGATTTCGCGCGCGGCCGCAATATTCTGTGCCAGGGCAGGGGATCGGCCGCGAATTCCGCGGTGTGCTACTGTCTCGGCATTACCGCCGTAGACCCCTCACGGATGAATCTGCTGATGGAGCGCTTCATCTCGCGCGAGCGCAATGAGCCGCCGGATATCGATGTCGATTTCGAACACGGCCGGCGCGAGGAGGTGATTCAGTATATTTACCGGCGCTACGGCCGCCACCGCGCGGCGCTGGCCGCGTCGGTGAGCACCTACCGCTGGCGCAGCGCGGTGCGGGATGCCGGCAAGGCGCTCGGATTGACCCTGGACCAGATCGAGCGGATCGGCACCAGGATTGTTTTCTGGGACCGTTATGTGGATATCGACCGGCGTTTACTCGAAGCCGGCTTCGATCCCGAAAACCCGACCATCCGGCAACTGATTCAATTGGCGGCTTGGTTGCAGGGTTTTCCGAGGCATTTATCCCAGCATACCGGCGGTTTCGTGATCGCGCGCGATGAACTGGCCAGGCTGGTGCCGGTCGAGAACGCGAGGATGCCCGAACGGACCGTGATTCAGTGGGACAAGGACGATCTCGAAACGCTGGGTCTGATCAAGGTCGACGTGCTGGCGCTCGGAATGCTCAGCGCGATCCGCAAAAGTTTCGAGCTGATCAAGTCCTGCAGCGGACGGGAGCTGGAGCTTGCCACGGTGCCGGCCGAGGACCCGGAAACCTATGCGATGATCCAGCGGGCCGATACGATCGGCGTGTTTCAGATCGAATCCCGCGCGCAAATGACCATGCTGCCGCGCCTGAAGCCGAAAAATTATTACGACCTGGTCATCGAGGTCGCGATCGTGCGTCCGGGCCCGATCGCGGGGGATATGGTGCATCCTTATCTGAAACGCCGCGATCATCCCGAGTGTGTGGAGTACCCGAGCGAGGAACTTAAGGCGGTCCTGGAACGCACCCTGGGTGTGCCGATTTTCCAGGAACAGGTCATGCAGATCGCGATGGTGGCCGCAGGATTCACGGCCGGCGAGGCCGATCAGTTGCGGCGCAGCATGGCGGCCTGGAAAAAACGGGGCGGGCTCGAGGTCTTCGAGCAGCGCTTGAAACAGGGCATGCTCGCGAAAGGCTATGATGAAGCCTTCGCCCGGCGTATTTTCGAGCAGATCAAGGGCTTTGGCAGTTACGGTTTTCCGGAATCGCACGCGGCGAGCTTTGCCTTGCTGACCTACATTTCCTCCTGGCTCAAGTGCCACGAACCCGCGGCTTTCACCTGCGCCCTGCTGAACAGCCAGCCGATGGGTTTTTATGCGCCGGCGCAACTGGTTCAGGATGCGCGCCGGCATGGTGTCGAGGTGCGGCCCGTGGATGTCCGTTTCAGCGACTGGGAAAGCAGTCTGGAAACCGACGGGCGGCCCGGCCAACCGGCGATCCGCTTGGGTCTGCACCGGGTCCGAGGATTGCCACAAAGCGTTGCGGAAAAAATTGTTCAAGTTCGCTCACGCGGGACTATCGCAGCGCTCGAAGAATTGGCGGAGCAGTGCAATCTTGCCGGTGAAGACCTGGAATCGCTCGCGGCCGCGGGTGCGCTCGCGGGACTGAGCGGGAATCGCCACCGCGCGCATTGGGACGTGGCCGGTATCGAAAAGGCCCTGCCGGTCTTCGGCCAGCCGCGCTTCAATGAGGGCGTGCCTCTGTTGAGACGGGTCACCGAGGCCGAAGATATCGCGGCGGATTACCATACCACCGGCCTGACCTTAAAGCGCCATCCGCTCGCCCTGATCCGCGAACGCCTCGCGCGGCACGGCGTGTGTCCGGCCGAACAGCTCTGGCAGCGGCGCAACGGCTCGATCGCGAAAGTCGCCGGCCTGGTGATCAACCGCCAGCGCCCGAGTACCGCATCCGGAGTGATTTTCGTGACCCTGGAAGATGAAACCGGCCTGGCCAACCTGATCGTCTGGCCGAAGATCGCCGAGGCCCAGCGAGCGGCCCTGCTGTCGGCCAGCTTGATGGTGGTTTCCGGCATTGTGCAGCAAGAAAACGGCGTGTTGCATTTGGTGGCCGGAAAAATTCGGGACCGTTCGGAGTGGTTGAGCCTGGTCGAATGGACGTCCAGGGATTTTCGTTGAAGGGAGGAAGAGGGTTGACGCCGGCGTCTGATATCCAGCCGGTCCGGAGTGGTTACCTTGGGGCACTTGATCGACTACAATGCAATTTTAATTCGGGGCTTTCCATGCCCGTTACCGTAAAACTCTCAGCAGGTTCGGGCGAACCAGTCAGGCGTCACGCCCAAGTCCGGCATCGGTCGATTCCGAAGCGGATCGCAGTTTGGTCGCCAATTGGCAAGACCGCCGAGGAAAACCCCGAACTGCCTGAATACACTGGTACAATTCCGTGAATACAAAACAGAAAGAGGTCGATGCATCCCGATCCAGCGCGACGGGCGCTCGTTTTGGAGCGCTGTGGAAGCGCTGTCTGCGCCCGAATGCGACGATGGACGCGAGCCAGGTTTACCGGGATCTGGTCAACCGTTACGCCGAACCCGGTCGCTTTTACCATACCGGGTCCCATGTGGGCCATTGCCTCCTGGAGTTCGATCGGGCAGCGAGCCGGATCGAGTGCCCGGATGCGGTGGAACTCGCGCTCTGGTTCCATGACGCGGTGTTCGTGCCGGGCGCCCGGGACAATGAACGGCGCAGCGCCGAACTCTTGGGTAAATGGGGCACAACGTGGTTCGCCGCGGCCTTCGTCGACAAGGTCTGCAAGCTCATTCTGATGACGACGCACAGGCAACCACCCGAACCAGGCGATGAGTCCTACCTGGTGGATATCGATCTTTCGAGTTTCGGTCTGGAATGGCCCGACTTTATGCGCGACACCCTGCTCGTTCGCAAGGAGCAGAGCCATGTTCCGGATGCCGTCTACTACCCCGCCCACGCGAAATTCTTGCAAATGCTGCTCGATCGGCCGCGGATTTTTTACACCGACTTTTTCCGCGAGCGTTATGAACAATCCGCGAGGCGGAATATCACGCGCTCGCTGACTGCCAATCTGTTTATGAGCGACGCATTTGAGGGCGATCAAAGCCACGGTCAGTAGGCGGCGCAAAACTTCCGCCGGCCGCTCCAATCCGAGAATTCGAAGGCGTCTCATTCGCAAGGCCATGTGATGCGGCGTTGGATACACGGACTGATCGCCGGTGCCGGCGTCGCGGCGCTCGGAGTGCTCATCGGCCTGACGCCGGCCGGCCTGAACTTCGAGGAAAACCTGGGCCTGTCCTGGTTGTTCAAGCTTCGAGGACCCGTTCCGGCTCCGCGGGATGTGGTCGTGGTGGCGGTCGACGAAGAAACCGGCGGATATCTCGGCCTTTCGAAGCTGCCCCGTGAGTGGCCGCGCTCGGTACACGGCCGCCTGGTCGAAAACCTGACGCGCCGCGGCGCCTCGGCCATCGTCTTCGACTTCGATTTTCAAAATCCCAAGAACACGCAGGACGATGCGGCTTTCGGCCGCGCGGTGGCCGGCTCAGGGCGCGTAGTCCTGACCGAAAAGCTGGTCGGCAAACGCCAACCGCTGATCAACGCGTCGGGGCTCCGAAGGGGTTCCGTCTGGGTGGAGCAACTGTTATTGCCGATTCCTGTCCTGGCCGCGGCGGCCAAGGGTCTCGGGCCGTTCCCTCTGCCCAAGGTCGAGGTCGCGGTACATCAATTCTGGGCATTCAAAGCCAGTGTCGGTCATGCGCCAACGATGCCCGCGATCGCTCTTCAGCTCCATGCGGGGGCGGCGTACCGCCACTTCACACAGATCCTGGAACAAGCAGGGGTTACGGCACCTCCTGCGCCGGCCGCTACGGCGCGTGCCCCGGAAGTGGTCGGATTGATGACCGAACTGCGTTCGATATTCGCTAATGCCCCGGAACTCGCGAAACCGCTGCGCGGGATCCTGGCCGATGACCGCACTCGAATACCTCCCGCGGAACGCCCGCTCGTGGAGTCCCTGCTTGGACTGTACGCGGGCTCTGATCATCGCTATCTGAATTTTTACGGGCCGCCGGGCAGCATCACCACGATTCCGTACCATCTCGTTGCCGGGTTCGAAGCCGATTCCGGAACGGAATTAGCCGACCTGAACGGCAAGGCCGTATTCGTTGGATTCTCCGATCTGTACGACCCCGGCCAGCCCGATCGTTTCTATACGGTATTTACGAACGATGACGGAGTGGATTTGAGCGGCGTCGAAATCGCGGCGACGGCCTTCGGCAATCTGCTGACCGATCGAAGCCTGCGTCCCCTCGGAATGCTCGAACAAACCCTGATTTTGGCGGCCTTCGGCGGACTCATCGGCGCGCTGGTCTATCTGCTTCCCGCCATCGCGGGTGTGCCTTTAGCGTTGATTCTGCCGGCGGGTTACGTCGCGGGCGCGTTGCAGACTTTCGTCGAGTCCGAGGTCTGGCTCCCGCTCGCGATTCCTGTGTTGGTGCAACTCCCGCTAGCGCTGTTCGGCGGCCTCTTCGCCCAATATCTCCTGGAAAGGAGAAAGAAAAATCGGGCGACTCAAGCCATCAGTCTTTATCTTCCGGAAAACCTGGCTCGGGATTTTACCGAAAAGAATTTGGATCCGAGCGCATTGAACCGAGTTACCTACAGCGTATGCTTCGCGTCGGACATGGCCGGATTCACGAGCATCGCGGAAAAACTGCGGCCCAGAGAACTGGCTGCGTTTCTCAACGAATATTTCGAAACTCTGTCCGACCCTTTGAGACGGCACGGGGTCGACGTGATCGAATTTCGCGCGGACGGCATCATGTGCGCCTGGACCGCGGAGCAGCCCGGCGAGGCGATCCGTCGCAAAGCCCTGCTGGCCGGGCTGGAAGCCGTCGATGCGATTGCCGCGTTCAAGCAACGCCATGCTCTATTGTCTCAGTCTCTCAGGATCGGGGTCGAATCCGGAATGGCTTATGTCGGGCATGCCGGTGGCGGCGGACATTTCGTCTACAGCATCGTCGGCGACTGTGCGAATACCGCGGCCCGGATCGAGGGCCTCAACAAACAGGTGGCGACCCAGTTTCTGGCCAGCGGCTCGGTCATGGAAGGGATCGACGGTCTCCTGACGCGGTTTCTAGG
>JBOICY010000096.1:0-8201 GCA_050740335.1 Methylococcales bacterium
TCTTATCGACGAGAAACGTAATCCCGGACACCGTCCTGCAAACCGAAGCCAGGAATATCGCGGCCATCGCGATTCAATCCGGTTCCCGCGAACCGCTCGATTCGCTGAGCAGGAAAATATACGATAGTCTGAACTCCTTATTTGACAATACCCTGGGGGCCACGGATGTCGCGCTTATGATTGTATGGTGCTTTTTAGCGGGATTCTCCGAACAGTTGGTGCCGAAACTGCTGACCAACACGGAAAGTAAATTAAATCCCCCTGATTTGCAGCCGACTAAAGGAAGCGACAAAGATTCCGGTGATAAAAAACCGAATATTCCGGGTCCGCAATCCTCCGATCAATTATCCGGAAATGAAATTCCGGGCGGTCGAAGCGGAAATGTTTCTGGCCGGGAAGAGGGAAAACCAGCCCCGGAATCCACCGGCGCGGTTAACAGCTCCGAAGCTCCAAGCGGCACTGCGAATAGCGGACTTCGGCAGGTGCCGCGAGATCGGGAACAATCCGAGCCCCCGTTCGCCCCGGGCACGAATGAGGCCGGCGACCGTAATCTTGACTCGTGAGCGTAGACACAAAAGCGCCCAGAGTCCGCTGGCCTGACAGATCACGGCGCCGAAAATAAAGCAGGATTTTATTCAGCCTTTCTCTCTACCACCGCGCATCAAATCGATTCCAACAATTTTTCCGCCTCGGCCCGCTCCGGAAAAGCTCGATCGCCGCCAAGCAGTTTCGTGAGTTGTTCGCGTGCTTCGGCATTTCGTCCGGCTTTGACCAGGGCTTGGGCATAGTGCAGTTGGATTGCATCGACTGCAGGAGCCTGTTTCGCGGCTTTCTGTAACAATCCGAGACTGCGGTCGATCTGACCGTTCAGCATAAGAATCCAGCCCACGGTATCGATCACTTCCGGGTCCTTGGGGTCAAGCGCGATCGTGCGCTCCGCGAGTTCGACCGCGCGCGGGTCCGCCTTCTGTTGATAAAGCCAGGCCAGATTGTTCAATACAAAAATATCTTCGGGTTGATTTTCGATCAATTGCTCATACACCCGGATCGCCTGGCTCGATTCTCCATCTTCGATATAAGCCATGCCGAGCATAATGCGGGAGCCAAAGTCATCGGGATTTTTTTCGAGCCAATCGAGCATCGAGCTATAGGCGCCCGCTCGATCTCCCGACCCACGAGCCGCCTGAAAAATCTGCCTGGCCAGCGCACTTTGCGCTTCGATCGCAAAACCTTTTCGATATAGAACCAACGCGTTGGCCTGATCATCCCGGGCACGCATCACCTCGCCTTCGAGTTGGTAGCCAATTGCGCGTTTGGGATACTTTGCCTGGATCTGCCGGGAAATTTTGATCGCCTCGTCAGTTTGTTTTTCATTCAATGCGAGTTGCACCAATGCAGTCGCGGCCGGAAAATAGGCGGAATTCGAATTCAACACCTGTTCCCATTCTTGTTTCGCTTTCTGATTCGATCCGGTTTTGAACAAGGATTGACCCAGTAAATAACGGAGCTCCGGGTTTTCCGGATGTTTATTGACCAGGCCTTGGAATGTCGTAACCGCCGATTCGTATTCACCCGCGACGAACTGGATCACTCCGGATTTGGCCAATACCGGTAAATCTTCCGGATGACTCGATTTCAGCTCATCCACGATCCTTTTCGCGCCTGCCACATCGCGTTGCGACAACAGATAATCCGCGAGAATCATTCGATGTTGCAGGTCATCCGGGTTTTCCTTGCTGGCGAGGTCCATCCATTTACGCACCTCGTCGGTTTTCTTTTGCATTCTGGCCAGTTCAGCCAGGCCCAACAAGGCATTGATATTGCCGGAATGGTGCTTCAGGATCCGCTGATACCAAGCCGCGGCCGCATCGAAATTCTTCCTGGCGATTTCGAGCTTGGCCAGATTCGTCGCGGCCGCAATAAAATCCGGTTGAATCTCCAAGGCCCTGGTCCAATATTTCCGCGCGGAGTCTTCGTCGCCTTTGCCGTAATAAGCCGCTCCCAACAGATTGGCCGACACTGGATTCTCGGGTTGTTTGGCGAAAAGCTTGAGCCCCTCGTCGACAGCCGCGTCGAATTTCTTCTGCCGGATCAGGGTGAGCACGAGCATTAAATCCGCTTGGCTCAGATCCTTGCCGAGATCAACCGCGGTTTGCAGTTCACCAACCGCTTGATCGAAACTTCCAGTCCCGAGATAACTCAAGGCCAGTTGCGTGCGGATTGCCGCGGCATCGGGCGCGATTTCCGCGGCTTTCGAGAGCAGTTCCGTTGCCTTGTCGTAATTGCCCTGCTCGATATAGGCACTGCCGAGTAATGCCAGCAATTGCGGATCATCCGGAGCTTGCGCTCGGACCGATTCGATGAGTTCGATTGTTTCGCGAGTTTGCTGCAATCTTAATGTGGTTGCCGCGAGTAACTTAATCGCGGGCAGATAGCCCGGTACGCCGTTTACGTAACGGGAAAGATAGGAGTAGGCGCTTTCGAGCTGATTCTTGTGGTAGGCGATCGTTCCCAGCAACAGCAGGCTTGGCCAATGATCCGGAACCACACTGACCACCTTGTTCAGAGCACTTTCCGCGTCGCCGTAGGCTTTTCGTTCGAAGTCGATCGCGCCTTGCAGATAAAGGGCCACCGGCACATCACCCGCGGCTTTGCTGACCTGATCGAGATCTTTTTCGGCTGCGTCGAAATTACGCAGCCCGATATAGGACGCGGCCCTTGCCAGTTTCGCGGGTAAAAAATCAGGATTGACGGCAAGCGCTTTATCGAAATTGGCAATCGCATCTGCGTGATCTCCCCCGGCCCTTGCCACTTCGCCGAGAATCAACCAGGCATCGGCGCTATTTTCCCGGATAGCGAGGGCCTGCCGGGCGAATTTCCCGGCCTCGGCAAACTCTTGTTTCGTGCCGGAAATACGCGCGGCCGCGAGTAAGACCTCGACCGATTCTTTATTGATCTCAAAAGCCTTTGCGAGATTCTTCTCGGCAGCCTCGGTATTCTTGACGGCCAATTCGGCCAGGGCCAGATTGGCATAAATATCCGCCTGGACGGCCGCGGATACCCCGGAGTCCGGATGAATTTCTTCCAGCAGTTCGCGAGCTTTCCCCGCGAGCAGGTAAGCGCGCGCCAGAGGGACGATCCAAAGTTCCCTGGAAACGCCCAGTTCCCTGGCGTGCTCAAACTCCTTGATGGCCGATTCTCCATCGCCAAGCTGGACATAAGCCGCGCCGAGCAGGTAGCGGGCCTCGCCGTTCTGCGGCGCTTCCTTCAACAGGTTTTTCAACTGAATGACCGCGGCTCGGTATTCCCCGGACGCCATATAGCCCTGCGCATCACGCAGATATTCCGAGGCGGCCTCCTGAGCATTGCATGGAACAATAAAAGCCAAACCAATCAGTATCCCCAGAATTCTATTCATATCGAATGCTCCTGATGCTCCTTTAGCAAAGCGGACCTCGTGGCGGTCCTAAATTTTCAGTCTGAACTTGTTTAACAGCGAATACAGTGTCGGCCGGGTGACTTCCAGCAGTTCCGCGGCTTTCGAAACATTTCCGTCACATTCGCACAATGCCTGGCAAATGGCTTGTCTTTCAGCGAAATCCCGAACTTCCCGAAGGCCCATAGCTTTCTCGGTCTGTTTGCCTTCAGACAAATTAAGATCTTCAACGTCGATCAGCGGGCCGTTGGACATGATCACCGCGCGTTTCACTCTGCTTTCGAGTTCCCGTACATTGCCGGGCCAGGAATAAGATTCCATGGCCGCAAGCGCGGCATCCGAGAATCCGGTCAATTTGGACTTCATCTGCTCGACGTAACGGGCCAGGAAGGCTCGCGCGAGCACTTGGATATCGCCGGTACGTCCTCGAACCGGGGGTATGCTGACCACCATTCCATTGATCCGGTAGTATAAATCTTCCCGGAACTTGCCTTGTTCGATTAGCTTGGGGATATCCTGATGAGTCGCGCAGACCACTCGAAGATCGACCGGGATCTCTTGGCGCCCGCCGATTCTTTCGATGACTCGCTCTTGCAGAAATCGTAACAACTTGGGTTGCAGCGGGAGCGGGATGTCGCCGATTTCATCGAGGAAAAACGTACCCCCATCGGCCAGTTCAAATTTTCCCTTGATTTGTTTGTCGGCTCCGGTAAAGGCTCCCTTTTCATGACCGAATAATTCGCTTTCCAGAAGGCTCTCCGGAATCGCGGCGGAATTCACCGCCACGAAGGGACCTTTGGCTCGCCGGCTCAGGGCATGCAGCGCATGCGCCAGAACCTCCTTGCCGGTTCCGCTTTCGCCCAGGATCAGCGTGGTCACATCGGTGGGAGCCAAGCGTTCGATGGTGCGGCAGACTTCATGCATTTCGGGGCTTGCCGCGATGATGCCGCGTAACGGATAAGCAAAATGCTGGCGCGCCAGGTTGCGGTTTTCTTCTTCCAGTTCAAAAACCCGAAACGCACGTTTGACCACCAGGGACAGTATTTCCGCTTCGATCGGTTTCTGGTAAAAATCATAGGCGCCGAGACCGATCGATTTCACCGCGTTCTGCGTGTCGTTATTGCCCGTGATCACGATCACCTTCGCGAAAGGCGCCTCGGCCAGGATTTCCTGCAGAGTGCGGAAACCCTCGGAAACACCACCGGGATCCGGCGGTAACCCCAGGTCCAAGGTCACCACGGCGGGCAGAAATTTGCGAATCGACGCAATGGCGGATTCACGATCGTCGGCGACTTGCACCTTATATTGGTCGAAATCCCAGCGCAACTGGCGTTGCAGTCCAGGGTCGTCTTCGACGAGCAATAGCGTTTGACTGGTCAAACAGATTCTCCGTTGGCAAAGGAAATATTCGGACTTTCAGCGAACCCAACTGGAATTTGATACCGAAATACAGTGCCGGCGCCCACTTTGCTGATTACATTCAATTCACCGCCCAGCGATCGAATATATTCCCGGCTTTCATACGCTCCGATACCCATCCCGGTCAGTCCCTTGGTGGTATCAAAAGGTTTGAATAAACGCGACTGGATAAAGTGCTCATCCATTCCGTGCCCGCTGTCTTTGACTTCAACTATAGCCGTTTTCTGATCGGTTTGGAGCGTCACTCGAACATTCCCGGATTTGCCGGCGGCTTCCTGCGCATTCTGTATTATGTGTTCGAAAGCGGAATAGAGACGATCCTGATCGGCGCGCACGATCGGATTCGCATCATCCAGAATCTCGATCGTCGGATTGGGTTGCTGGCGCGTCCGCGAGCGTACCACGCTGATTAAAATATCTTTAATGTTTAATTCGTTGGACGCTCCGACCGGGCCTGCGTTCCTGAGTTGAGACATCAATCGATTCATCTTCTCCACCGAGTGTTCGATGGTCTTGATCGCATCGATCATAAATTCCGGATTATCCTTGTGCCGTTCCGCATTTCGGACCACCAGGGTCAATTGGGCGATCACGTTTTTCAGGTCATGAATCACAAAGGCTGAAAGCCGGTTGAATCCCTCGAACTGGCGCGCTTCAAACAGTGCCGAGACCACATCTTCGAGTGCCAGATAGCTGGCCGCCTGAATTCCGGCTGTCTTTAGAATGTCGATGACCTCCCAATTCCAATCGATCGTGGTCCTCGGAGTGGTCAACAAGACCAGGCCGTACAATTCCTTGCTCTGAAACAACGGAACAAACACCCAGGCATTCCGATACGGATCCAACCAGGCCGGACGTTCCAGTCCCCGATACATTTCCGGGACGCGATCCAATTCATTCAGGTTGATAACCGCTCGATGCTTGACGATGAATCTGACCAGGGAATCCTCCGCATTGATTTTGTCGAGGTCTATCTCGGGGTTGCCGAAATCCGCACGCCGGCTCAATTGAACTTGATTCTCTTTTACCCAGAGCACGCCACTCGAGCTTTCGACCAGGCTTGACAGCGCCAGGATGACTCTCTGCCGCAACGGCAATCCGGAATTGGTTTCCGAAAGCCTGGCAATGATCCCGAGCCATTCCTGGCGATAATCATAAGCATAACTGAAAAAGTGCTTGCTCAGGAAAATTCTGAACCAGGACCGGATCTGTCCCGAAAACAACAACAGGGCCAGCACCAGGAATGCGCCGACCAGAAACACGATCTGCACCACCGCCCCCCAGGAACCGCCGTACATCTTGATGTAATAGCCGGCAACGGACATCAGCAGCAGGTAAAGACCCGCGCCCAGCAGCGTCGCGGTGTGGAAAATAATTCCCCGGGAAATGAACAGATCGACCGACCAATCCGGATTGCGTGCCGCCGAAATCGTGATTAACGGAACGCCGAGGACAAACACCGCGCCGCGCGCCATCCACAGATCCGCATTGATCTGGCGGAACAACAGCGCATCGGAGTAAAGATAAAAATCGTAAGCGAACAAGCCCCCGATCGCGAGACACAGGAATTTGATCGACCAGCGCCGGTCCGGGCGGCTATTGCGATAAAGTTGCTCGATCAAAATCATTCCGATCAAGGCCAGAATGACATAACCGATATTCTTGAGACTCGGGTCGATGAAATCGGCGAGCGTGGTTTCGATGCGAGGCCCGCTCCATTCGATGACCAACAGGGATGAAATGAGCCCGTAACTGAGAACTTTGAGCGTCTTGAACAATCCGGATTGGCCGTGCTCCGAGCGTACCGCGAGCCCTAAGAGACTTAGAATGAACGCGAGCCAGACAGCGATCCGGGCGATTTCAACGGTAAAGACCAGATAGGAGGGGAGAGAAAGGGTGTACGATTGAAAGGCCAGAACCGCGGCCCATAAGGTCGTGACCACGGACGCAACAAACAACAAAGCGCCGAGTTCACGGCCCCGCCAACTCACGATCATCAACAGGGACAACAATAAAAAGGCCAGCGCTGCCAGCGCATAGCTCAAAAAACCGATATTCATACTGCGGCGGAGCGGATCTTGCTCATGGTCTCGTCGCTGTGCAATCTTAGCGCGCGCCTTTGCCCCAAAGCACGACCTCGATCGTTTGCAGGATAATAATCAGATCAAAAAATAAACTGTAATTCTTCACGTAGTAAAGATCATATTGGAGCTTTTGCAGCGCATCGTTTTCATTTTCACCATAGGGATAACACAACTGGGCCCAGCCGGTAATACCCGGTTTTACTCTGTGACGTTCCGAGTAATACGGGATGGACTCGGCGAATTGCTCGACAAATTCGGGGCGTTCCGGCCGTGGCCCGACGAAACTCATTTCTCCCTTCAACACATTAAACAGTTGCGGTAATTCATCGATTCTGAATTTTCGGATGAATTTTCCTATCCAGGTCACCCGCTCATCGTCCCGGCTCGCCATTCTAGGCTTACCACCGGCTTCGGCATCCAAGCACATACTGCGGAATTTGATCACATCGAAAAGCCGCCAGCTCATCCCGACCCGCTTCTGGCAGTAAAGAACCGGCCCACTAAAGCGGCTCTCCAATTTGATCGCAACCATGGTCAAAAGCATGATCGGCCAGGTTATGGAAAGCAAAACCAGGCTCGCGACGATATCAAAAATTCGTTTCGCGGCTAATCTGACGAACCCGACCCTGAAGCCGTCGGAAAAAACCATCCAGCTCGGGTATAAGGCATCGACACGGATAAAACCGGCTTCCCGCTCGAAGAAAGTCAACAAATCGACCACCTCGAAACCGTTCATCCGGCAATCCAGGAGTTCGTCCACCGGAAGACCCCTGCGACGATCGTCAGGCGCAATCACAATCTCATCGATATCCTCCTGCAGCGCAAATTCGTTCAAGGGTACCTTAAGATGGAGCAGCTTTTCTCCCGGAACACAGGTAGGTTGATCGGCCAACGCGATACATCCGACGACCCGGACATTCTGTGTGCTATTGGCACGTTCCAGCTCGATAATCTTCTGTGCATTCCGTCCCGCCCCGAATACCACCACCCGCCTTTTCAGGACTTTCTGGTCGACTACCGAATAAAACAGTAATCGCAGCATCGTGACCCCGATGAGCGAGGAAAACAGAGCATTGACGAAGACTCCCCTGCCCATCTCAATTTCCGGAAAGACATAAAACAACAAACTCATGACCAGTGTACCCAATGAAAGGCTCACCAGGACTCGCAGCAACAATCCAGCCTCTCCCCAGGTCTGGGTACGCTGATACAAGCCCATCCCGGTATTGCTCATCAACATGACCAGGGTGTACACCCACGAC
>JBOICY010000097.1:0-7871 GCA_050740335.1 Methylococcales bacterium
ATCGCTCATCGTCCACGGGAACAGAGTGCCTTCGGCATAACCCGAACCGCGCAGAAAAAACGGAGTCGCCGAGAGGTCGATGACTCGCGCGATCCCGAGCTTGCGCTTGACGATTTCCAGGCCGGAAATCCAGAGCCGGGCGGCTTCGTTGTTTTTCCGGGCTTCCTGTTTGTCTTCGCCGCTTAAGGTTTCATCCTCGTGATTCGGCTTCTCGCGGTAGCAATGATGCGCTTCGTCATTGATCACCAGAATATTCTTGAGCCCCATGAGTTCGGGCATCACACGCTGGAGCATCAGCCCTTCGCTTTCGAGGGTATTGAGCGTCTGGCCGCCTCTGCCTTGCAACAGCAAACGGCCACCCTTGGACAGATCCAGGCGTTCACGGAGCCTAAACGCGTGGTAGTTGGTGATCACGATCTTGGCGCGCTCCATATCGCCGGCGAGATCGCCCGGCACGAGTTCCCGGTTGCGGTAATAGCTGTCGGGGTCGTTCGGCTGCAGAACGCGAAGGCGGTCGCGGATCGTCAGGCCAGGTGCCACGATCAGAAATCCGCGGGTGAAATTTTTGGCTAACGGTCTGCGCACCGCGTTCACGGTCTGCCAGGCGATCAGCATCGCCATCACCGTGGTTTTGCCCGCGCCGGTGGCCAGTTTGAGCGCGAGACGCATGAGCCCCGGATTCGCATCGTTGCTGGCATTGGACAGGTGATCCAGGAATCGCACGCCGCTTTTGCCGAATCTGGGCGCGACTTCCGTGAGCCAGATCGCCGTTTCGACCGCCTCGATCTGACAGAAAAAGGGTTTGACGCCGTTAAATCGATGATGCCGCCAGTGTTGCAGCAAGCGCGCCGTTTCCGGGCTTACGAGCCAATCGTTCGGACTCTGGATCCTGCGCCAGGTATCCACATGGCGGCGCAGTTCGTTGATGATCGGAGTCGGATCATATTGTTGGGATGCGGTGGATAGACCCGAATCATCTTGGACAGGCAATGACTGCTGCGTTGACCCCTTCCGTTTCTTGGGTTTGGGAATCGGGGTAATGAACTCGGCCCGGCGGCGGGTTGCGATGATTCGCTGGGTTGGCTGGCCATTTTCATCAAGTTCCCAATGACGGTTCGGGTATACGTACGGTGAATTCAGGATAGGTTTTTCGAAGAAGACGTTTTCCATTGGGATCGTTCGGTCGGCCTGTCGAATTATTGGTTGTACGATAGGGTCCTGTTTCGACAGGCTATAAGAGTTTACACAAAATTATATGCTTGTGAGAATTGCGGAGCACGACTCGAGTTTGCGGTAAGTCGCTATTTCCTTCCTGAGATGCGCGCTAATCCGGGCCGGTCGCTACTAACCACCCGACATCCGATCTTCGGATAGGTGTCGTGGATCGAGACACCGACGGTAAGCAATGCACCGCGCTAAAGATCCGTCCTTTGTCGATCGTTACAAGAGGAAATGTGCATATAGCCTACATGCACATGGAAACCATCAACGAGGAAGTGTATACGTTATTCAACCAAGTTCATCGCGGCGGATTCGATTCAGGAATCTCGATTGCGGTGCCCGACCAAGGGAACCTTCCGGGTGTAGAGGGCATTAATGGGCAGCATCTCCCGCATGCGCCGTAGCACACTTTTGCCCTTGAACCGCTCGGTTCAGGTGGAAGCATTGCCGATGAATCAGGCTTCCCATTCGGGATGGGCATGCGCAACATCATCTAACGATTGCCGCCGGGGTTGTGAATTAGGCTCAAGAAAAAACCCAGTGCACTTCGAACGCGGCAGGAGATGCCTGGATCATAGTGTACAACGATTTTTGATTTTTTTTTAGTCTGTCGATTAATCGTTTTTCGTTGGGCATGCGCGCCGCGCCAGAAAAAGATCCCGATCAATCGGGTTCTTTCAATTCCAGAACCGCGTCGATTTTCTGCTGCATTCTGATCAGTCGATCGCGATTGTCTCCTGACGATGAATGATTCTGTCGATTGGCCTGAGCCAACTCATTCGCGATATTCAAGGCCGTCATGACCGCGATCCGATCGAGGCCCACGACCCTCCCGGTGTCCCTGACTTCGCGCATTTTTTGATCAAGGTAGCGCGCGGACTCCAACAGATCATCCCGTTCTTCGTCCGCGCAGGCGATCCGGTACTCCTTTCCGAGCACCCTGATATTGACCGGAGTAATCGGATCCCTCATGTACCCTGCCCCATGTTTTTCAGGCGTGTGATCATGGCTTCGACCCGGCTTCTGGCCAATGCCGTTTTCTCCAGCAATCGAGCGCGGTCGCGGACCAGATCATTTTGTTTCGCTTTTAATGATCGGTTTTCGATTTTAAGCTGTTCGCAAAGACTCACCAGGAGGTCGACTTTCTTTTCGAGATTCTTCAATTGCTGATCGGTATCCTGGCTCATTTTACAAGTGTGCGGGCTCATCGGGATGGTGTCGAACTTGTTTCTGCAGACACCTTGGCAATGTTAGGATAAGGGATTATTTTTTCCAGGTCCAGCCAGACAATGATTGGCAATTTAATCTGCGAGCCCGGATTCGGTGACTGTTCTCCTTCAGGACCAATAAATTGACAATAGCCAAAAGTGAATACAGGCGCAGGCGCAAAGAATTCATGCGCATGGTGGGGACGGGAAACATTGCCCTGATTGCGAGTGCCCCTGTATCTAAACGCAATAATGACGTGGATTATCCGTACCGGCAGGACAGTGATTTTGTTTACCTGACCGGATTCGAAGAACCCAAGGCGTTGGCGGTCTTCGTTCCCGGCCGCCGTCCCGCTGAGTATATCCTGTTTTGCCGGGAGTTCGATGCAACCATGGCGCTTTGGACCGGGCAGCATGCCGGGATTGACGGCGCGAAAGAAATATACGAAGCGGATGATGCCTTTCCGATCGATGACGTGGATGAAATCCTGCCCGGATTGATGGAAAACAAAGCCCGCGTATTTTATCCCATGGGGCGTAACAGAGAACTGGATCAACAGGTCTTGGATTGGGTGAAACAGTTGCGCGAACGGGTGCGATCCGGGATCTCGGCGCCGATGGAATTCGTTGCGATCGAAAATCTGCTGCATGAAATGAGACTTTATAAAAGCGGGGCCGAACTGAAACTGATGCGGAAGGCCGCGAGTGTATCGGCCAAAGCACATATTCGTGCGATGCGCGCGGTGCGGGCGGGACTATATGAACACCAGATCGAGGCCGAACTCTTGCATGAGTTCACGCGGAACGGGATGCGCTTCCCCGCCTACCCGTCGATTGTCGCGGGAGGGAGAAACGCGTGTGTTCTGCACTACACGCAGAACCAGGACAAATTACGGGAGGGCGATTTGTTGTTGATCGATGCGGGCGTGGAAAATCAGAACTACGCCTCGGATATCACCCGCACTTTTCCGGTCTCCGGGCGCTTCAGCGAAGCGCAGCGTTTGCTTTACCAATTGGTCCTGGATGCGCAGCTTGCGGCGATCGCCAAGGTGCGGCCCGGAAATCACTGGAATGATCCGCACGATGTGGCGATCAAGGTTCTGACCCGCGGGTTCGTAGATCTCGGATTGCTGAAAGGACGGGTTTCCAATTTGATCAAGAACGAAGCCTATAAAAAGTTTTACATGCACCGGACCGGGCACTGGCTCGGGATGGATGTGCATGACGTCGGGAATTACAAAGTCGAGGGGCAATGGAGACTGCTGGAACCCGGTATGGTGCTGACTGTCGAACCCGGATTGTATGTTTCGCCCGATTGCGCCGATGTCGAAAAAAAGTGGTGCGGGATCGGCATCCGGATCGAGGATGATGTCCTCGTGACCAGGGACGGCTGCGAGGTGCTGACTTCCGAGGGGCCGAAGACGATTCGCGAAATCGAAGATCTGATGGCCTGAACCGATGTCCGGAGATTATGACATTGTCATCGTTGGGGGCGGTCTGTCAGGCGGAAGCCTCGCGCTTGCATTGCGAGGCAGCGGATACCGGATCGCCGTCGTGGAAGCCTTTAGCGATGAACAACGCCGCTCATCGCCTGCCGGCGACCGCGCCCTGGCCCTTTCCTACGGTACGGTTTGTCATTTCATGTCTCTCGGGCTTTGGGATGGATTGGAACCGCAAAGTGCCCCGATCGTGAATATCCACGTTTCCGATCGAGGGCATTTCGGAAAGACCCGGCTGTCCGCTCGAACCGAAGGGGTGGACGCCCTCGGTTATGTGATCGGCGCGCGGGTATTGGAGGATAAGATTGCTTCGGCGCTCGAGGTTTCCGATATCGAACGGATTTGTCCGGCCGGATTGATGGGAATTAAATCCGGTCCCGATTCGATCCCTTTAACGTTAAGGAAAGAAAGCAGCGAATTCACTCTGTCGACCCGGCTATTGGTTGGTGCGGACGGCATGGATTCCTCGGTCCGGCGCTTTTTGAATATCGGCCAGGAAACCCGGGATTATCGACAAACCGCGATCGTGACGCAGGTCAGACCGGACATCGATCCTGCCGGTACCGCGTTTGAACGCTTCACGGCCACAGGCCCCTTGGCGATGCTGCCGGTTCTCAACGGCTGCTGTTCCGTGGTCTGGACGCAACCGAGCGCCGCGGCGCAACAAATCATGGCACTGGACGACGAAGAGTTTCTGGCGCGGCTGCAGAGTGCATTCGGCTTTCGCCTGGGCAGACTGACACTCGAATCCAAGCGTGTCCAGTTTCCGTTGAAACTGGTCAGGGCAAAGGCGATGATTGGTCAGCGTAGCGTGCTGGTCGGCAATACCGTTCATCAATTGCATCCGGTCGCGGGTCAAGGCTTTAATCTCGGAATGCGAGATATCGCGCTTTTGGCCGAGATGATTCGGGATGATCTCGGAAAAGGCCGCGATCCGGGCGGAAACGCTCTGCTGAAAGCCTATGCGGCTGCCCGATCCACGGATCATGAAACCCTGATCCGCTTTACCGACGGGGTCGTGCGACTATTTTCGAACGACTGGTTGCCCTTGGCCGGCGCACGCGGATTGGGGCTTCTCGGCCTGGACCGTTGCGATTGGGCCAAGCATCTTTTGACCCGGCACGCCATGGGGCTCGGAGGGCGGCTGCCGCGCATCGGAATCGGTCTGGACCGATGAACCGAGCGGCTGAATGTTTTGAAGTTGCGGTGGTTGGCGGCGGAATGGTCGGCGCGACACTGGCCTTAATTCTCGCGCGAGCGGGGCTTCGAACGGTACTGCTCGAAGAGCGCACGCCGTTGCGTGAATGGCCGGACGATTCGGTGGATATCCGAGTTTCGGCCTTGACCCTGACCAGCCGAACCATACTGGATACACTGGATGTATGGGATAGAATCATCGAGCGTGGCGCAGGCCCTTACCGGTATATGAGAGTCTGGGACCCGGCATGGGGCGGCGAATTGCATTTCGACGCGGCGGACGTCGGGCACGATATCCTCGGATTCATCGTCGAAAACCGGGTTTTGGTCAATGCGTTGTGGGAAGTTCTCGAAAAACTGCCCGATGCTTCGGTGATCTGCCCGGCAAGAGTCATCGGTATCCATCCGGTCTCCCGGAGTTCGAGGTTGTTATTAGACAACGGACAGTCGATCGTCGCTCAATTGGTCGGTGCCGCGGACGGCGCCGATTCCACTTTGCGTTCGATGGCGGCGATTCAAGTCAAGGGTTGGTCCTACGCGGAGACTGCGCTGGTCGCCACGGTAGAAACCGAAATCGCTCACCACGAAACGGCCTGTCAAAGGTTTCTTGCGGAAGGGCCGCTGGCCTTCCTGCCGCTTCGAAACGGAATGTCTTCGATTGTATGGACCTCTCGTTCGGAGACTACGCAACGCTATCTGGAACTACCGGAAAAGGTCTTCATCAGTGAATTGGAAATTGCGAGCGGCGGGATTCTCGGCGCACTGGCATTGGTTTCCAGGCCGGCTTCTTTCCCTTTACGGCTCCAGTATGCTCGGAATTATTTTCAGGACAATGTCGTACTGGTCGGAGATGCCGCGCATTCCGTACATCCCTTGGCAGGGCAGGGTGCGAATATGGGGATCCTCGATGCCGCGGCGCTCGCCGAATTGGTGATTGCGGCCCGGGATCACCACCGCCCGATCGGAGGTTTCAATACACTGCGCAGATATGAGCGCTGGCGCAAGGGCGACAACCTCGCGATGCTGATGGGCATGGATGGTTTACACCGTCTGTTTGTGCGTTCCCCGCCCGGTTTCGGATGTCTGCGTTCCCTGGGCATGAATGGGATAGATCGAAGCGCTCCGATCAAGAATTTTTTCAACCGCTACGCAATGGGGCTTCGTGCCGACCTGCCGTCTCTGGCCCGCGGAAAGCGTTGTTGGGAACCCCGGTAACCTGCGGGACTCTATTCGGAATTCGTCTGATTACAAGCCTCGATGCGCGCCGAAACGATTACCGGTCATCCTCTCCAATACGCGGGGGAAAGCAAGACCAGCACGGTGTAAATCTCCAATCGCCCGAGCACCATGGCAATACACGAAAGCCATTTGGCGGGGTCGCTCAGTGTTGCAAACGTTGTCGTGACCTCTCCAAGGCCCGGACCGGTGTTGTTGATGCAGGTAGCAATCGCTGAAAATGCGGTGACTTGGTCGAGCCCCGTTTCCATCATCAGCAGCATCATTACTCCAAAAGAAACCACATAAAGCGCGAAAAACCCCCACACGGCGTCTACCACGCGATAACTCAAGGGATTGCCGCCGATCTTCACCGGCACCCAGGCATTCGGATGAATCAGCCGTGTGATTTCGCGCATACCCTGTTTGTAAAGAAGGATGACCCGAATCACTTTAAGTCCCCCGGACGTGGAGCCGGCGCATCCGCCGATAAAGCAGATGAAAATTAACAGCACCGGGGTAAAACCCGGCCAGTTGTAGAAATCGGTCGTCGTAAATCCGGTCGTCGTGATAAACGAAACCACATGAAATATGCCATGGCGAACGGAGTCGCCAATGCTGTATTTTCCCGCTCCCTGAAAAATGAGATGTGAACTGATCAACAGTCCGGCCAGTACGATGATCACGATGTAACCGCAGACTTCACGATCGAGAAGATAGACTCTAGTCGAGAGTTTCTGCAGCGCCAAGAAATGCACGGTGAAATTGATGCCTGAAATCAGCATGAAAAATATACTGACCATTTCGATGGTCGGGCTGTTGAAATAGCCCAGACTTGCATCGTGCGTGGAATATCCGCCGGTTGCAACGGTCGCGAACGAATGGCCGAGGGCGTCGAACCAATCCATTCCGGCGAGCCAATAGCTCCCTGCACACAATGCCGTGATCCCGAAATAAATCATCCATAAGGACTTGGCCGTTTCGGCGATTCGGGGTGTCAATTTGGTGTCCTTGACGGGCCCCGGGGTTTCGGCTTTGTAGAGCTGCATGCCACCGATTCCCAGCATCGGCATGATGGCAACGGCCAGCACGACAATTCCCATACCGCCGAACCAGTGCAGCTGCTGGCGGTAATAGAGAATCGAGCGAGGCATTTGGTCGAGTCCGGATAACACCGTTGCCCCGGTGGTGGTAAAACCCGAAATCGCCTCAAAAATCGCGTCGGTCGGCGTCATATCCGGTGTATCCGCGAGCAGGAATGGAAGTGCTCCGACGGTTCCCAAAATCAGCCAGAATAGTGCTACGATCAAAAACCCGTCGCGCTGGCGAAGATCATGTCCGCCGGTGCGGAACGGAAGCCACAGCGCGGCACCGGATGCCAGCGTAATCAGAAAGCCTTTTAAAAACGCGGGGGCTCCATCGTCGCCGAAGAGTTGAGATATCGCTATCGGCGGAAGCATGGTGACACTGAAAACCATCATTAACAAGCCGATGATGCGTAAAATGACCTTGAATTGCATAGGTACCCGGA
>JBOICY010000098.1:0-4937 GCA_050740335.1 Methylococcales bacterium
CATTTCAGACGTTTGAACAATCAAAAGTTATGACGACTTAAAGTATAGAATCCAAAAATCGAAACATTCCAAAATGCCATTGTAAGAGGTGCCTTATGAAATCACCGTCGGAATCCCCAGCGGCCGCATCTTGGCGTTGCTTTTCGGGATGTAAACCCGTTTCAGCGGGAGCGGCTGGTAGCCGCGCCTTTTGAGCGACAGCAGGGCTTGAGATTTGGTTTTCGGGGTTGACCAGGTTTCCCCGTTTATCCCCGGCGTGTTTTTGCCTTGGTTTTCAGTCAGCCGTTTGACAGCAAGCGCTTTGCCGGAAAACGAGTGGGTCAGCAGCCATTGCAAGGCTTTCACCTTCGCCAGCGGCCTTCCTGCGTTGCGTTCACGATACGCGCTTGCAGCCTCCTGACTTGTTGATGACATTTGGCCCAGTCGATGCCGTGCCAGTTCACCTCCGAGCCGGAGGCCGCATACACAGATATAATAGATAGGTAACTACTCACCCATAAAAACCTAAAAAAAAACGCTTGACAGATTTTTGGGTGTAAAAAATCGGAATTGGGCAGAAGTAAGCATGACCACGATAAATGATGTGGTGATTTTAAGATAAATGAGGGTTCGGAAATTGCACTGCGTCAGCATGAAAGCTTGCTGAAGAGTTTATGTGGATTGGTGGTTGGATGAAGGGAAATCGGAATGGGATCTGGTCGTCGAATTCGGGTTCGCGATGGTGATTGGGAGGGGCATTCGGATCGTGGAGGATGGGTTCGAGTAAAACGGGCTCATAGCGTTTCCGAACGGCATCGACCAGTTCGCTGAGGCAGTCGAACAGGGCCAAGGCGGCTTCGGGAGGCAAATGGTCCGGTAACGGGAATGGGACCGGGTTGCGGAGCATTGGGCGACTGGATGGTCAGAGATGAAGCGAGGCGTTTTGAGGGGGTGGACACAGTGGCGCCAAACAGGTTCAGGAACAGTTTCTCGTCAAGTTGCGGGAGTTCCTGTTGAGCCGCGGCGGCGAGCAATTGCGAAGGCCTCGTGGCAAGGACCCGGTAATTGCCGAGGGCATGCTCGCAGAGGGTGTTCACGAGTTCGGTCGTCATCAAGCCGGGATTGCCGGCTTGGGTCTGAAGAGGTTTGAGACAGGTCGTGAGTTCCTCGCGATTGGCGTATTCGAGGATCGGACGGGTGCGGATACGGCTGCCGAGTGGCAGGAGGTCGTCGCGGCGCAGTTTCGCGGTCCAGCGGGCGTCCCCGGCCAGGATCACGGTGAGGAGGATCCGCGAAGCGCACGGCTGGTTGCTCAGCAGGCGCAGTTCATTGAGGACGGAAGGCTGCATTTCCTGGGCTTCGTCGATCAGCAGCACGGGTCTGAGGAGGGTTCCTTCGAGGTGTGCGATGCAGCGTTCCCGTAGCGCAGCCGGTAGATAGCGCGTATCCAAAGGCGGCATCAAACGGCCCCGCTTCGCGAGCCAGCAACGGCTTTGCGGAAAAACCTCCCGCCCAAATCGACGCCAGCGCAGGATCGTCTGCGCAGCGCTATCGAGCACTTCGATCAATCGTTGCCGACGCTTTTCGGTCAGGCCATGCTGCAGGGCTGTGGCCAATACCACCATTACACTCCGAAACAGACTTTGCGCCCCAGAAATCGAACTGAAGGTGGCGTTGTGCGACGCCGGCAAGCGTCCCGGGCGCAACAGAAACTCAATCGATACGCGTAGGATTCATCGAACCCCGAACCAACCCCCCGCGGCTTGCGCGGATACCGGGCGCTGTGCAATACACCACCGCACGAACCCCCCGCCTTACGCTCTTCTTCCGCGATCGATGGATCGATTCGAATCAGCCGTTGATAAAATCTGGTATCGGAAACAAAACAATGCCACACTGAATCGGTCTCCCGCTGATTTTGACACTCTTCAGGAGACCGCCCCCTTCGATAATTTTTAAATTGTTTAAAGGGGGCTCTTATTTGTCAATTGAATAATGTGATCAAAATTACGCGGAATCCCATCGATTATTTTGGTCATGCTCAGCTGCAAGGCCACCTTCCACAATCGGACTCTCGCCCCATTGCTACCACCGCCATCCGCAGTCACCAGCAGTTCGGCGGCGCCCGGATAGCGGTTGTGCCCCATTTTCTCCCACCACCTCCGTAACGTTTCCACCGCAAATTCGGACCTATCGTGATCGACCCCAACGCTAACCCAACCTGCCCATTAGCCGCAGGATCATAAACGTCGTAGGGATTAGCCTTCCCCAAGGTCTGATCGACAATGTCACAGACGCGAACCGGCTCGGGATCACCCTTGGGGCGCCATTCCCGACCCCCGTTTCTGAAATCTCCGACCAGTTCCTTTTTCTTGGTGTCGACCGAAACCACCGGTTGTCCCCGCCGCTAAAATCCTCGACTCGATCGTGAATAAATCGGAAGGGCAAGCATCCTGATCTGGATGGCTGGTACCTGCCTTGGTTTTTTGATTTCCTTGGAGACTATATCCTGCCATTCATTCAGCAAGTCGGCGACACTCTGACGGCCAATCCGATAGCCTTGTTGCTTCAGGGCGGCCGCCAGTTGACGAGTACTCAGACAAGTCCAGCGTAATGGATTTTCCGGGTCGCCCCGGGTTGTCGGTTCCACCAATCCCGCCAGCGCTGACAGCAACGTCGGCTCCCGTGCGGTCAACTTCCTGACCCCGCCCGCTCTCGTCACGTACGCACCAATTAACTGAAAATAAAACCGAATTTGGCCCGTCAAGAAGGGCGTTGTTCAACACTCTTTCATGGAAACTATTTTCTTTGACCGGTAAATCAAACTCCTCCGTTCAGGATTCGGATCGCAGGATGGTGAATTTTTGGCGCCTGATTTACCGAAAACAATAACCCCGTTGAACCGTTCCCGCAAAATTATGGATATACATCTGTTGGTTGACTACTAGCGTTAAAAATTCTATCGATCTTTGGAGGAAATACCATGAAGCAGCTTGACATAGTAAACAGAGCCACGGGTATGCTAACCCCTTTTCCGGTAGCGGCAATCTTGAGTTTGATACCCTTGATCGTTAGCACGGCTCTTGCCGAACAACCCCCAGCACCCTGTAATCAAAATAAGGCCGCACTACAGGATGTGCTAATAACCAGTACTCGGGCAGATGTAAAAAAGCTACCCGCGCCCCTCAAGGGACGGCTGTTGCGTATGGCGGATAGGCCACATTCCGCCTTGCCCACGCAGGCCTTTGCCGAGGCCGGTACGCCCAGCCAGCTATTTCAGTATTATTTATTGGACACCAACGGTTTTGAACCTAACAATTTCACTGCTATCTTTCCGGGCGTCAATGACGGCGTAGGGGCCACAGCGGCCAATGCTGCGAACTGCAACCTGCCTACCCTCGGCAGTATACGTGTTGTGGTGGAACCTAAACCCGGTTTGCCCACCGATCCCAACGATCCCGGGGCGTTTATCGATATCTTTACCGACATCTCGAATTTGTTCGTGATTAATAACGAAAGTGGCTGGTATGAAGGCTGGATGATCCACGACCTTACCGTGCCTAGGGTGGCGCGACCACGTCCAAGCGGTCGCGCCCAATTTGGAACCATTACTGCCGCAGACGCTACTGCCCTAGCGACAATGGGGAGCCACCACAATGTCCCGGGCGCGATCTTCACCCAGGACGGCAAGCCAGCGCACCTCCCTAGCGCAAGTGACCATTTCCCCAACCAACAGACCAATCTCGTCCCCATTTACCTCAGTATGGGTGCCTATAACTGCTTGCAGGGGGCCGATTGCCATGCCTATTGGGAATTTCAATCAGTACACCGATTGGGTGCATCCCTTGTACGAGCTGCCCGTCACCGGCGGTTTCCCGGATGACTTTGGACAGGCTGCCGATGCCTTTGATGACGGCGAGATAGGGGCCAAGCAATCCATCATCGCAGGTTCCGGGCCATCGGGTGTAACCAATACCCCGCAAAGCGAAGGTGATAATCCGAGCGACCCACGCGACCCTGATCGTGCGCTAAACGCTATTCCTCATGACGCCACCATTGACGAGCACAAAGAAACACGCCTGCGTTTCATTCCCAGCGGGCTTGCCCATGAGGTTTTTCTAGATGTCTACGAGCGGCCCGCTTCGTTTGAGCCACTCGTCAAGAACCTAGAACAACGCCTCTACGATGCCTATGCCTATGAAGTCGCACTAGTGGATGAGAATGGAAACGGCATCGTCGACTTCGTCGAAGGCGATTTGGAAGGTACCTCCGATGGTGGTCAGTCCAACGATCGCTTATACCTACCGGCTCCTCAGTTTAATCGCTTCGCAGTCACTCGCGAGATCAATGATGGGTTGCTCGCACCGCGCTTTTCGCCCAGTCAGCGTGCATGGGTACAAAGCGGAGTCCGGGTGAACGTCAGTCCACCGGTACCGGCCTCCTCGCCACGCGACGGCGATGATCGGTAATAGCCCGTTTCAATAGCTCTTCAGCCAAGGAAGCCCTGACGTAGTCGGGGCTTCCTTAAGGATTATAAGGCCAAAAATCCAAAAAGGGGGTCAAATCATGGTTGCGGCTGGGCAATGTCGCAAATTCTAGCGGGTGGAAATCCCGTCTCGGTAACGAAGCATAGGGTCACCCGTTAGCCAGCCGGTGTCAATAGCCTATAAAATATTCTGCCACGCGTATCAGCAGGTTGGTCAGGTCGTCGAGGTTCGGACGGTCATGCCCCTCTAACCGCCAGGCGCGCGCCGTTTGAGCGCTTTAGTGGATTGCGCACAGCGCCTCCTTTTTACTCGATCCGGACTTCCATTTCGGATTGACCATCCATCAATACGCAGCATCTATTCATTATCGATTGCCATCGCATCGACGCACTTCGCACCCGTTATGTCTCTGGTTGTCGGCATCGGATCAAAACGATCCGCACCAGTCACCCGTCTGGATCAAGGCGGAAC
>JBOICY010000099.1:0-2974 GCA_050740335.1 Methylococcales bacterium
GAGCGGCATTGCATTCGAGATTCAGGTACCAGAATGGATCGGTTGTTTATGCCGCACGGGTCAAAAACATCGCGTCGCCATAACTGAAAAAGCGGTATTCCTCCAGAACCGCGTGTCGATACGCGGACATCACCGCTTCGTAGCCCGCGAAGGCGCAGACCAGGATTAACAAGGTCGACTCGGGCAGATGAAAATTGGTCAGCAGTCGGTCGACACACGAAAAACGAAAACCGGGTGTGATGAACAGATCGGTTTCTCCGTGGAAGACCCCGAGCCGGCCGCCTCTCGCCGCGGTTTCCAGTGCCCGGATCGAGGTGCTGCCAACCGCAATCACATCGCCACCCCGGGATTTCGTTTCCTCAACCGCGGCGACCACCGTTGCGTCGATTTCACAGCATTCCGAGTGCATGCGATGTTCTTCCAGATTTTCGACCCGGACCGGCTGAAAGGTTCCGGTGCCCACATGCAAAGTCACACAGGCGGTTTCGACACCCTTGCTCCGGAGTCGTTGAATCAACTCGTGGTCGAAGTGCAGGCCCGCGGTGGGCGCCGCGACAGATCCGGGCCTTTCGGCATAAACCGTTTGGTAACGCTGGCGATCCTGGTCCTGATCGACACGCTGAATATAGGGCGGTAAGGGCATATGCCCCTCGGCATCCAGTAATTTCCCGATCGATCCGGCTCCGGTGAAGTCCAGAACCCAGAGATCATCCAGCCGCTCACGCAGCACAAAAGCCGTTTCCCCCGGAAGTTGGATCACGGTTCCGGGGTGCATCGGTTTGTTGGACCGCGCATGGGCAAGCACTCGCCGGTCATCCAATATTCTTTCGACCAGAATTTCGACCTTTCCACCGCTCGGCTTGTGACCGAACAAACGCGCCGGAATCACGCGGGTGTTATTGAAAACTATCAAATCGCCTGGTTTCAACAGTTCGACCAGATCGCTAAAGCACCGGTCGCTGATTTCACCCGTTGCTCCGTCGAGGGTCAACATCCGGCTCGCGGTCCGGTCTTGCAGGGGATCCTGGGCGATCAAGCGTTGCGGCAGATCATAACAAAAATCGCTCTTGCGCATCATGGGCATGGAGTCTAGCAGGTTCAAGCCGCATTTCTGAACATCGAAACGCTTCCAGACCCGTCAATCGACGCTGCAACAGGTGCATCGCCATCAAGAGTCCACGCGGCTACCATACGGTCTGGTTGATCAGGCGCTCGGTCTGGGTTGGCCACGACATTGTATTGAGGTGATTGATGAAGATTTGGGCTGTTCAGGTGGATCGACGGAAGGACGGTTTGGCTTTCAGCGCCTGGTAGTGGAGGTCGGGTTGGATCCTGCCGGTCTAGTCCCGGGGCTGGAAATGTCGCGTTTGTCGCTCGTCTCGGGATTGGCATCAATTACTGGAAGTCTGCGCGATTTTCGGGACACTGAATTGGTGATGTAGATGGCCTCGATGATCCAACGACCTACCCTGATCGTTGGTTATTGGGATTAAGAGGTACCCTGTCGGAAGCGGCACTGCATATTCTCAAACAAAGGATGCTCGAAGGAACTGTTATCGTTCCGGTACTGCTGTCATAAGTACCATTACTTAAAAGCCCTAATCTGTCAGACCATCTAATCGGATTCCCGTAAACATAGGCGTATGTATTTAAACCACCACGCAAACCGATTGGGTCGGAAGTAGTGTAACGCCCAGTCTAGGTGTCAGAATACCTAAAGTAATTATAATGCAACCCCGATTCTTCATCAAAATACTGCCCAGGAAACCGCAAACTCACCACCGCGCCAACGCTTTGCGCCGGGCCGGTGCCGAAGGCCTCGCCTTCTCATCGCCAGACGACCGCCTGGTTTCGGTCGGTAGCCAAACGCGGCGTATCCAGATGATCCGTATACAGATACCGGATGCTTTCGCGGTTGGTTGAGGGATTATAATCGATCTGGGCCACCGGCGTCATGCCTTCGAGCCGGATGTAGTCTTTGATCGGATCACGTGTTTCCGTGGTCTCGGTGATCAGTTGTCCGATCGGGTCGTAATGGTAAACGATGACGGATTGAACCGTGATGCCGTCGGCTTGGTAAAGCGTTTTCCTTGTCCTCAGCCCCTGATCGGTGTACCGGTATTCGGCCCTGGGAACGCCATCCTCGATGAGTTGGAACAACCTTCCGGCATCGTTGTAAATCAGCTCGCGTTCCGGTTTTTCGGCCAGGATATTGCCGCTGTTGTCGAGCGTTTCAGTATGATCGAGACGGTTGCTGTTTTCGAGATAGCGGTAGGTTTCGTTGTCGCTCGCGCTTGGCGTTTCGAGGCGGTAGCCGTAAAGGTCGTACCGGTAGTCGTTGAGAGGGAGTTGATTCTGGCTTTCGTGGATCAATCGGTCCAGCGCATTGTATCGATACAGGCTGTTCTGCGGGGTCGTGTCGCGGCTCAGCATATTGCTGTTTTTGTCGTATTGGTAGGTTCTTCGATTGATGATCGAGCCGGTGCCGGTATTGAGCCGTTGCTCGGTCAATTGGCCCTGCAGGTCGTAGTTGCGTTCATCGATCAGGCCGTTGCCGAAGGTCCATCCGGTCATTTTGTAGTCGGCTCTGTATTGAACATTGGAAAGGACCGGGATCGATTGTCGGTTGACAGAAGTGTCGATGCATCAATCCCGCGCGCGCCGTCTCCGGTACTTGGCTGCAAGACTTGCCCGTTATTCAGTACATAAATAAACCGGTGGATGCTTACGATCAGGCGGTTGCGGCTATCGAAGGTGTTGGCGAGCGTGGGCGCCGGGCTGCCGTCATTGTCGCTGGTAAAAAAGCGTTTACTCTTTTTACTTTCCGATAAATGTAGAATGATAGATATCTGATCCGCACCGGTTCCCGATCGGTTGTCGTAAGAACAGCGGGCGGGCAAAGCAGCGATTTACCAA
This sequence comes from Methylococcales bacterium, assembly GCA_050740335.1. Lineage (GTDB taxonomy): Bacteria > Pseudomonadota > Gammaproteobacteria > Methylococcales > UBA1147 > UBA1147. Next base: position 2,917 of record JBOICY010000099.1, read on the forward strand.
CGCCGGCCAATTCCTTACAGATTCTTGCATCCCCGCCGACCGCTTTCAATGCCTTGGC
>JBOICY010000100.1:0-2632 GCA_050740335.1 Methylococcales bacterium
GGAAGACTATGCGCACGCCTATTGCCGAATCTCCAGCTATCTGCAAACCCTGGCGAATCAGGGATACAATCCCCTCATCGCCATTCAGATGGCTCTGGCCGGGAATATTGACCGGGGCGGGGGGAGTAGTTACCTTTTTTGTTTCATTACCATGAAAAATTGAGTATTTTACTCGGGAAAACCGGGGCATTTGGGACAATTATGGAGCGCAATAGAGCTAAGCTGAAAATTTTCAAATACATACCCTCGTAAAAAACAATGGCAGATTATCCTATCTATGACGTCCTGATCATCGGGAGCGGGGCGGCCGGTCTGAGCCTTGCACTCAGGCTCGCAAAGAACGGCCCCCTCCGAATCGGTGTCTTATCGAAATCGTCGCTCCAGGACAGCAATACGTATTACGCACAGGGCGGCATTTCCGCGGTGCTGGATCGTGACGATTCTCTGGAAGCGCATATCAATGACACCCTTAAGGTCGGAGCGGGCTTGTGCGATCCGGAAATTGTGCGATTGACCGTTGCACGGGGGAGGGAATGTATCGACTGGCTGGTCGAGCAGGGAGTCCCCTTTACCCGGGAGGAATCGGAAACCGGAGTGGTGCGCCTCCATCTCACCCGCGAGGGTGGTCATACACACCGGCGGGTGGTTCACGCGGCGGATCAGACCGGCAAGGCGGTCTACAATTCCCTCGTGGAACGAGCTAAGGAAATCAAAAGCATCGATCTGTTCGAGTATTACAACGCGGTCGATCTGATCACTACCCGTAAACTCGGATTCAGCGAACAACGGGTTGCCGGCGCCTATGCTTTCAATGCCAAAACCAATAGGGTCGAGTGCCTCGGAGCGCGAGTCGTAGTGCTCGCGACCGGGGGAGCGGGCAAGGTATATCTGTATACCAGCAACCCGGACGTCGCGACCGGAGACGGAATCGCGCTCGCCTGGAGGGCCGGCTGCCGGGTCGCCAATATGGAATTCATGCAATTCCATCCGACCTGTCTTTATCATCCCGATGCCTATTCCTTTCTGATCAGCGAGGCGTTACGCGGCGAAGGCGGTAAACTGGTGTTGCCGGACGGATCGGCTTTCATGTCTCGTTTCGACAGCCGCAACGAACTCGCCCCGAGAGACATCGTGGCCAGGGCGATCGACTACGAAATGAAGAGGCTGGGTATCGACTGTGTTTACCTCGACATCACCCACAAGCCGGCTAATTTCATCCGCGGTCATTTTCCGAATATTTATTCCCGCTGCCTGGAACTCAATATCGACATCACCAAACAACCGATTCCAGTCGTTCCCGCGGCGCACTATACCTGTGGCGGTGTACGGACAGACCGCAACGCCCGGACCGATATCCGGGGTCTGTACGCGATCGGAGAAGTCGCGTGCACCGGCCTTCATGGCGCGAACCGGATGGCCAGCAACTCTCTGCTCGAATGCCTGGTATTCGCGAAACAGGCCAGTGTCGATATTCTGAAATCTCTTGCGGATTTCCCCGAAGCCCCGGAACTGCCGCCCTGGGATGAGTCGCAGGTCAGTGATTCGGATGAAGAAGTCGTGGTCGCCCACAACTGGGACGAAATCAGGCGCTTCATGTGGGACTACGTCGGCATCGTGCGGACCAACAAACGCTTGGAACGGGCCCGGCACCGGGTCGATCTGTTAAAGCAGGAGATCGCGGAATATTACAGTAACTTCAAGGTAACGAGCGACCTGCTCGAACTTCGAAACCTGGTGATCGTGGCGGAACTGATTATCCGCTCGGCGATGCTGCGCAAGGAAAGCCGCGGCCTCCATTACACGCTGGACTATCCTGAATCCCGCCCGGATGTACCGCCCAAACCCACGATTCTGAGCCCTCCGCTCCGATAGCCGGACACGTGCCTGTTAGGGTTATTGGCAAACGCAAGAGGTAGGTCGCGAATTGAATATGGCGGCTCAACAAATCCTATAGAAAAACCGCGATCTTCGGCAATTTGACCGCAGAATGTGTTGTAATATCGAGTGAAAATGTACCAACCGAAAGCCAGGTTCGTCCAACTCCCGGATAAGATCGTGGCTCGTTCCTCGCACTATCCATCCTTATTCGTTAGCACCTGCTCAGCTAGTAACCCAGCTGACGACGATGGTGGGTAACGGCCAGAACCTGCACGAGTCCATTCACCTCGCGGTAAATCATGTCATATGGAAACACGTTTAGGATAATACTAGGGTAATACGGCGAATGGCAGGAGGATGAACAACTTGATGCCGATGCGGAGCCTCACAAACAAGGGCTAAGGCGGCGCGAAACTCTGCGTGGCAGCGTTTGCCAAGACCTGTTAGCTTGTCTTCATAGTAGGAAATCTGCTCTCGATGCTCTGCCGCCGCCGCTGCGTGAAGTTGCTAATTCACTTGAAAAGCGTTTGGACTTGCTGCTCCAACTCTTCGGCAGAGATTAATTGCACCTTTCCTTGATCTATCTCGTTGGCGCGGCGCTGTGCTTCACCGAGCGACATCTGCCTGACCGGTCATGAGCGAAGTTCCGTTCGCCCCCGATCATGAAAGCTGGGGCACTTCGTTGTCGAAGTGGTAGGGAGACCGCGGGCGAGAGATCGTTTTAACGTTAGGTAGTTTTGACTCCGAAGCCTAA
>JBOICY010000101.1:0-2621 GCA_050740335.1 Methylococcales bacterium
GTGCGGAACACGTCTTCTGTTGCAAAGGCGATCGTTCGACTTTTTTCTATTATGCTGTCGATGTTTCTATTGGCAACCATTACTGGAGAAGTCCCTTACTTGTTGTCGTTGTTGTTTTTCAAGTATGGTCCGGCAGGATATTGGGTTCATAAATTTGATTTCCTAAACGTCTTTAGCGATTATCAAGGCTGGACAAATATGAAGTTAGCGACCTGCAATACGGGTTTCCACCGTATTGCGAGGGACTTTTTTTCATGGCGTCCCTATGTCTTTCCGCGTCGGTCTTGGTGTGGGATCTTGTTGAACTCTCAATGGGGAGGTTTGGGGAAAAATATCCGGCATGTTCGGGAATTCCTGTGTTGTTAGTTTTCATCGGATCTGACATACTCAGCATATCGATTTGGTGGCAGTTTTGGAAAGTGTTGAAGGTGATTAGTCAAATTCCTTTAGATTCGTTTACTAATGGCATTTTCCCTGACTCAGCCAGCATATAATTTAATCGACACGGAATGCTCGTCTGTTCTCGACGAGGCGGTGCGACGCGGGGTGGGCGTGTTGGTGGGAGGCCCATACAAAGTTGGCTACCTGAGTGAACGTTATCAGAAGATGGAAGATTTCTCGACGGAGGACTGCTATTGGGAATGGAATTTGCCCTACAACCGCAGCAAGGTGCAGGCAACTCTGGAAAAGGCGAACGGACTGCTCGCCGAAGCTGGAGGAGCACGCCAACTCCGGCACATGGCTTTGGATCACATCCTCAAGAAACCTGCCGTCGGCTCTGCTATCGTCGGCCATCGCGAAGAAGCCGAAGTCACCGATAACGCCGACATCGTGGAGCACCTCAAAGCCACCCCATGAAACCCGGTTTTCGTCTCGGAGTTTTTGGTGCTGCATTGGAAGGCTTCGACCCCGCAGCCGAACCGCTTGCTAGTGCAATCGGAGAATATGCCGCTAAGCTCGGTCTTACGCTCGTGACCGGCGCGACCAATGGACTTCCTTACGCTGCTGGCAAGGCAGCTATCGCAGCCGGTGGTACTGTCCTTGGCATCTCTCCCGCACGGAATGCTGAAGAGCACGTGAAGGTTTTCAACAAGCCCCTTGACGGCTCAAGTCATATTTTTTGGACAGGCCTCGGCTTCACCGGGCGCAATTACCTTAACGTCCGTAATTGCGACGCGAGCGTTTTCATCGGCGGCGGCGCGGGTACGTTGGAGGAGTTTTGCATTGCTGTTTATGAGGGACATGTCGTCGGCGTGCTGACCAACTCCGGCGGCGTCACCGACCTGATTCCCGAAATCGTTTCCCGCTTCCGCAATCGTCACGGCAGTGAATTCATTTTCGACACAGAACCGAAACGGTTGATTGATCGAGTACTAGAACAATCGGCAGCTCGGTCGAAAGCATCGCCGAGTTGACTGAGTTTGCGACAAGCGTTACGCCCGCGCTACCTTCCAATACGTGCTTTCACCGGTTGAGTCCGAAACCGACTTTTTGTTTAGTCCCAGCAAATGACGAGGGGTGTGCCCGATGCTTGATGGGAGGCATTCCCATATTTTGTGCCTACAGCACTCAGATGGATACAAATTTAAAAGAATTATATGGACTTTTATGTTGTGTTTTGCGTAATGGCGTAACTCCATTCGTCATGAAAATCATCACGGATTTGGCGAATGGGTGCGAACCCATTTTTTTAGTAACCCATGAAAATAAGTCCATATTATTTATTAACGCATCCTACCCGTCGCGACCGGTTTTGCCGGAAAATTTCCAGCGTAGTGGTTGACCCGCTTTCAGAGGCACGACGATCTGATTGCCGAGCGGATAGCTTTCCGGAACGGTCCAGCTTTGTTGGTCCAGTGTCACTGTATCACGGTTCCGTTCCAGGCCATAAAAATCGGCACCGTAAAAACTCGCGAAGCCTTCGAGTTTGTCGAGCGCCCCTTCCCTTTCGAAAATTTCCGTGTAAAGTTCCAATGCCGCGTGCGCGCTGTAACAGCCCGCGCAACCGCGGCTCGATTCCTTCCGCGCGCGCGGATGCGGGGCACTGTCTGTGCCGAGAAAAAACTTCGGGTTTCCGCTGATTGCTGCTTTTATCAAGGCTCGACGATGGTGTTCGCGTTTTAACACCGGCAAACAATAATGGTGCGGATTGATCCCGCCCGAAAACAGGATGTTCCGGTTGTACAAGAGATGCTGAGGAGTCAGGGTCGCGGCGACTTTCGAGGAACACCCGGTGACGAACTGAACCGCTTCCCGTGTGGTCGCGTGTTCCAATACGATGCGCAGATCCGGGAATTGCCTGACGATGTTTTCCAGGTATCGGCTGATAAAAACTTTCTCGCGGTCAAAAATATCCGTATCGGGATCGGTCACCTCGCCGTGGACCAACAGAGGAACATCGAATTGTTCCATGGCTTCATACAAGGGATATATCCGTGAAGGGTCAGCCACCCCCGCACCGGAATGCGTGGTGGCTCCGGCGGGATAAAGTTTGAATCCGATGATACAATCTGTTTCGGAGGCAGCCTTGATCAACAGAGTCGTTGTCGAATCTGTCAGATAAAGTGCCAGAAGCGGGGTAAAATTCATTCCCTTAGGAATACTGGCGAGTATTCTGGCAC
>JBOICY010000102.1:0-4025 GCA_050740335.1 Methylococcales bacterium
TGGGACCGGTTCGAAAGCCGGGCCAGTGACGCTTCGATCCCGAGTCAGGCGGATGATGCATTGTCATTCAAAGCCGGATTCAATCTGCCCCTTACGGACTGGCTTTCCATCAACGCCGCCTATAACGAAGCGTTCCGGGCACCCGATCTGGGGGAGTTGTTCGTTTCCGGCACGCACTTTACCTGCGGGCCGGGCTGCGCGAACCTGTTCGCACCGAATCCGAACCTGAAGCCCGAACGGGCGCGTAACAAGGAAATCGGATTTCGCCTTCACCGGGACAGCCTGTTTCTTGACGAGGACCGGGCCCGTTTCCGGGCCGCTTATTTTTATAACGAGGTAACGAACTTTATCGACACCCAGGTCATCTTTGCGTTCCGTCCGGTGCCGGGAAATCCGGGAATCGGGGGAACCACCACCAATGTCAATGTAACCGATGCCCTGCTCGAAGGATTCGAAGGGGAGTTCAGTTACGAAATGCCTTATGGCTATGCCGGTCTGTCCTATTCGCAAACACGGGGCGACAACCGGACTACACGGGAACCCTTGTCGAACGTTCCCGCGGACAAATGGGTTATTCAGGCGGGTCTGCGTTATCCGCGCTTCGATCTCACTCTGGGCTGGCGCACCCGGGTGGTCCTCGACCAGAATCGCATACCGTCCGGCGGCACGCCGACCGGGGGCTATAGCGTCCATGATCTGAAACTAAGCTGGGCGCCAACCAAGGGAGAATTCAAGGATCTTCGAGTCGATTTCGGGATCGATAATCTGAGCGACGAAGATTACCGGAAACATCTGTCGGTGATCCGGGAGCCGGGGCGCAACTTCATGACCACGGTTTCGTACCGGTTTTGAAGGCCGATACGCATGACCTTAATGAAGCCCGCCGTCGTAGTCCAGTCCGGGCCGCGGCGGAATCGAAAAAATACGCCGCTCATTGACCGAGGATCGCTTTATGAACACAGCCAGGGTTGATTTAACCGAGGTCCGATTGGCCGTTGAGCGGCTCTCGGAAGCCTTTGATTCACTGCTGATGGCCACGGCCGATCGCGAGGGCGCGCCGGTCTGCTTTAACCGGCAGGGCATGTTCCCTGGGCTCCGGATATTCCCATCCCGATCGTTAAGCGATTGATGAATCGAAGCGGGGTAATTTCATGATGAAGCTTCGCTTTGGTCTGTTTCTTTGTTATGCGGCGTGTACGCTCGTATTGCCGATCAGCGATGCCGTGGTCGCGGATGGTATGCCCAGGCAAGTTGCGGACCGCGACTCCAAACTCGAATTCATGCGAGTTGTCGTCGCCGGGGGAGCGCTCACTGAAATCGTTTACGCCCTCGGAGAGGAAAACCGGTTGGCCGGGGTGGATAGCACCAGCCAATGGCCCGAGGCGGCGAGGACATTGCCGCAAGTCGGATACTTACGAAATCTCTCGGCCGAAGGGATCCTGTCCCTGTCGCCTTCATTACTGCTGACGACCGATGACGCCGGTCCTCCCGCTGTTCTTGAACAAATCAAGCAGGCAGGCGTGCGGATGATGGCGCTTCCTGACGAACATACCCGGGACGGTGTGCTGTCGAAAGTTCGTCGCGTGGCCGGCCTGTTCAACGCGTCCGATCGAGGCGAGCGGCTGGCTGCCCGGATTCAGGATGATTTCATGCGCCTCGAGCAACTCCTTTCGCGAATCGAATCGCAACCGAAGGTGACATTTTTCCTCACGGTTTCCGGGGGCTCGCCGATGGCCGCCGGCCGGGGAACCGCGGCTGACGCGATGATCCGTCTGGCGGGAGGCCAAAACGCGTTGTCGAGTTATCGGGGCTATAAGCCGGTCAGTGTCGAATCGCTGATCCAGGCGGCGCCCGATGTACTGGTGATCGCCGAGCCGGCGATCAATGCTCCGGTGGATAGCGAAGAAATCCTGCGTCTGCCGGGCATCGGGCTCACGCCGGCCGGCAGGGAGCGGCGTCTGATTTTCATGGATGCTATGTATTTACTGGGTTTCGGGCCACGGACCGGGCGCGCCGCGCTGGAATTGGCCGGTCAACTACATTTTCGACGTACAACCGGAGCCACTCATGAATAGGGAAAGCGCGATCAAAATACCTCTGATTGCAAGGTTATGCCGAAGACTTAAACCGCCATTCCATACTATTGCCGGTTCCAATCGTACCAAGCGGGGGGTTCTGAGCGGGCTGGTGGTGCTGTTAATCCTGGTCTGCACGCTTTCATTGTGTGTTGGCGCGGTGACAATCGCGCCTGGTCAGGTCATCGCGATTATCGGCGAAATGGTCGGTTTGGAACTGCCGTTTTATTTTACATCCGGTCAACAAGCCGTACTTCAATCCATCCGTGCACCTCGAGTAGTATTGGGAGTTTTGGTCGGTAGCGCTTTGGCAGTTTCCGGCGCCGCGCTGCAGGGGTTGTTTCGCAATCCGCTGGCCGATCCGGCACTGATCGGCGTGTCTAGCGGTGCGGCCTTGGGAGCTGTAACGGTGATCGTACTCGAATCCTCGCTACTTAAGGGATTCAGTCAATGGACCGGACGCTACAGTTTGCCGATTGCCGCATTCGCCGGCGGTTTGATTGCAACCTGGCTGGCCTATCGTTTTGCGAGCGTGAAAGGCCGTCTCGAGATTACCTCGTTACTGCTCGCCGGGATTGCGATCAACGCGCTATCCGGATCGATGACTGGATTGATGATCTACCTGGCCGATGATCAACAGTTGCGCACCCTGATCTTCTGGAGCATGGGGAGCCTGGGTGGAGCCTCCTGGTCCGGGATTCTGACCGGCGCGCCGTTTTTCCTGATCCCGATGGTCTCGATCCCGTTCCTGTCGAGGGCTTTGAACGCCCTGCTGCTCGGCGAGGCCGAAGCCGGGCATCTGGGCTTTGCCGTGGACAGAATCAAAACCGCGGTGATCCTGTTGGCGGCACTGAGCGTGGGTGCGGCGGTGTCCGCGGCCGGCATGATCGGGTTTATCGGTCTGGTCGTACCGCATTTGCTGCGCCTGGGATTCGGCCCGGATCATCGGCTATTGCTGCCCGGTTCGGCAGTGCTCGGCGCGATACTTTTGCTGGTAGCGGACCTCCTGGCACGCAAACTCTTGGTTCCTGCTGAAATCCCGATCGGGATCATCACAGGCATGTTGGGAGGTCCGTTCTTTTTATGGTTGCTTCGCCGGCAAACAATTGCCGGAGGCTGGTAATGCTGTCGGTTCACGGCCTCTGCGTTCGGGTCGGCGGCTACATTGTAGTGTCGCAAATATCCCTGGAGATAGCGCCCGGAAAGGTGCTGGCCGTGATGGGTCCGAATGGAGCGGGCAAATCCACACTGCTCAAAGCCCTGTGCGGCGAGCTTTCGCCGCATCGCGGCGAGATTATGATGAATGGTCGGCGGCTGGCGGACTGGGCGCCGCGCGAACAGGCGCTTATGCGCGCGGTGCTGCCGCAAAATTCCACGTTGGCTTTCCCGCTTTCCGTGATGGATGTGGTGCTGCTGGGCCGCAGCCCGCACCATGGTGCGCGAAACGCGGCGCGAAACGAGTCGATCGCCCGCGAAGTCATGCGGGTCACCGGTACCGAAAGTTTGCACAAGCGGCTTTATCCGACCCTTTCCGGTGGGGAACGCCAACGCGTGCAACTGGCCCGGGTTCTTGCGCAGATCTGGGAGCCGGTGACCTCGGTATCACGCTATCTGTTGCTGGACGAACCCGGCGCCGCGCTCGATATCGCTCATCAACATGCGATCCTGTCGATCGCTCGACGCTTCGCGAACGAGCGCAATACCGGCGTATTAATTATTCTGCATGACTTCAATTTGGCCGCGCGCTACGCCGATTGTATCGCCGTTCTGACAACCGGCGGACTGAAAGCTCTCGGCCCCCCAGACGAGGTTCTGAACACCGGCCTCATCCAGGAAGTATTCCGCATTTCCGTGACCGTCACCCAACATCCGGCAAATCAGAATCAGGTTCTCGTTATCGATTGTCCGGTTCAGCAGGGAGCCAGGGCCGCTACGCGGTCCAAATCCGTT
>JBOICY010000103.1:0-3848 GCA_050740335.1 Methylococcales bacterium
GAGTATGATCGTGGATCCATGGGGAAAAATTGTCGCGGAAATGACCTCGGGTCCGGGCACGGTGATCGCCGAGATCGATCCGGATTTGCTCGCCAGGGTGCGCGGCAGTTTTCCGGTGCTTGAACACAGACGATTGGAATGCAGGTAGACCTTATGACAGCCGAGAACCCTTTGACGCTGGCCCGGGAATGGATTCTGGCTCCAGCCGGATTGATCGACCGCGATATCGACCAGGTGATGAGCCAACTGTTGAGCGCGCCGCTCGACGATGCGGAACTGTATTTCCAGTCGAGCCGCTGCGAGTCCTGGCTTCTCGAGGACGGCATCATCAAGGAGGGTTCCCATAGCATCGAACAGGGGGCCGGAGTTCGAGGGATATCTGGAGATAAAACCGGTTTCGCCTATAGTGATGATATCGAGCTGCGGCCATTGCTCGAAGCCGCGAAGAATGTAACCCGGATCGCGCGAAGCGGCAACCGGGCCCGGCTTGGAACCCCCTCGTCCAAACCGGCCACGATGTTGTACCGGCCGGTCGATCCCTTGCAATCGATTCCGGAACTGGAAAAAATCGAGCTATTGAACAGCATCGACCGGGAGACCCGAAAACTCGACAATCGCATCGAACAGGTGATCGTGAGTCTGGTCGGGGCGCATGACGTGGTGCTCGTGGCGGGCCGGGACGGGGACATGGCCGGGGATATCCGGCCCCTGGTCAGAATGAATGTCACGGTGATCGTCGAGCAGAACGGCCGGCGCGAGCAAGGCAGCGCGGGAGGCGGAGCGCGGGTCGATTACCGCTATTTTCTCGACCAGGAGCGCGGCTTGGAATACGGCCGCGAAGCGGTCCGCCAGGCCTTGGTGAATCTGGAAGCGATCGATGCCCCGGCCGGAAATATGGTGGTCGTGCTCGGGCCCGGCTGGCCCGGAATCCTGCTGCATGAGGCGATCGGCCACGGCCTGGAAGGGGATTTCAACCGCAAGCAAACTTCAGCGTTCAGCGGCCGGGTCGGCGAGCGCGTTGCCGGAAATCTGTGTACCGTCGTGGACGACGGGACTCTGCCCGACCGGCGCGGGTCGTTGAGCATCGACGATGAGGGGACCGCGAGTGAATACACGGTTCTGATCGAGAACGGTATTCTGCGCGGATACATGCAGGACAAACTCAACGCCAGGCTCATGGGCGTCAAGCCGACCGGTAACGGACGCCGCGAATCCTATGCGCATCTCCCGATGCCGCGCATGACGAATACCTATATGCTGCCGGGGCCGCATGATCCCGAGGAAATTATCCGTTCGGTCGAGAAGGGGCTTTTCGCCCGGAATTTCGGCGGTGGCCAGGTCGATATCACCTCGGGTAAATTCGTGTTCTCGGCCAGCGAAGCCTACCTGATCGAAAAGGGCGGGATCACGCGGCCGGTGAAGGGCGCGACCCTGATCGGGAACGGACCCGATGTATTGATGCGGGTCAGCATGGTCGGCAACGATCTGGAATTCGACAGCGGGGTGGGTACTTGCGGAAAAGATGGTCAGAGCGTGCCGGTCGGAGTGGGTCAGCCAACCCTGCGGATTGATGGTCTGACAGTCGGAGGCACCAGCGTTTGAACCCATTTCTCGAGATTTTGAGGTCGATGCATTGACCAATACAGCACCGATACAATTCGACGCCGAAGGATTGGCGGGCCTCCAGAACAGGGCCGACGATCTGTTGCAGGAAGCCTGCTTCCAGGGCGCCACCTCCGCGGAAGCCGGCCTCGGTATCGAGCGGGGTTTGTCGGTCACGGCCCGTCTGGGCAGTGTCGAAACCATCGAACATCACAAGGCGCAGAGTCTCGGAGTTACGGTATACATCGGGCAGAGGAAAGGTTCCGCGAGCAGCACCGATCTGTCACCTGATGCGATCCGGGAAACCGTTCGGGCAGCCTGTAGAATCGCGCGTTATGCGACCGAAGACCGCTATTCCGGGCTGCCCAATGTCGAGCAGTTGGCTACCGAATTTCCCGATCTCGACCTCGATCATGCCTGGGAACTCAGCGTCGATCAAGCGATCGATCTGGCTGTCGAGTGCGAGGACTCGGCGCGCCAGTACCATCCGGAAATCACCAATTCCGAAGGCGCCGGCGTCGATACCCATCAGGGAATGCGGGTGTTCGCCAACAGTCTGGGTTTCAATCACGGCTTTGCCAGCACCCGGCACAGCTTGAGCTGTTCGGTGCTTGGCCAGCGCGGAGACAGCATGCAACGCGATTACTGGTTCAGTGTATCGCGTGACAGTAACGAACTGGAAAGCGCGCGAGCCGTGGGTGTGAAAGCCGCCGAGCGGACCCGGAAACGCTTGGACGCGCGGAGCTTGTCGACACGTCAATGCCCAGTGGTGTATTCGGCGGAATGCGCGGCGGGCCTGATCGGACATTTTATCGGAGCGATCCGCGGCGGAAATCTTTATCGTAAATCGTCGTTTCTGCTCGATTGCCTCGGTAAGCAAATTTTTCCCGTTTATCTTCGTATTCATGAGCAGCCTCATTTACCCAGGGCGCTCGGCAGCGCCAATTACGATAGTGAAGGGGTACGCTGTCGAAGCCGTGAGATTGTCGATCAGGGCATTCTGAACGGTTATGTGCTGAGTACCTACTCGGCCCGCAAGTTAGGGCTGAAGACGACCGGAAATGCGGGTGGCGTGCACAACCTGACCGTGGAACCCACGGCCAGCGGCCAGCAGGACCTGCTTCGGGAAATGGGCGAGGGGCTTTTGATCAGCGAGTTAATGGGGCAGGGGGTGAATCTGGTGACCGGCGATTATTCCCGGGGGGCTGCCGGCTACTGGGTCGAGCACGGCGAAATCGCGTTTCCGGTGGAAGAGATCACCGTGGCCGGGAACCTCAAAGAAATGTTCCGGAATATCCTTGCGGTCGGAAACGACGTCGATATTCGCGGTAATACCCGGGTCGGCTCGATTTTGATTGGAAAGATGACGCTCGCGGGAAACTGAACCGAAGCCCAAAAAGCACCAGCCGGATAGGCGGGCCACCCGGTTCGGGACCGGGTTTTCGATAACCTAAATGGCGTGTCCATGTTTTTAAAAGAATTCTATTCGTCTGAAAATGACCGGGTTTTGATCGGTGCCGATCGGGCCAGCCGCTTCGCCAAAGAAGTAGCGGGTGATTTCAATCCCCTGCACGATGCGGACGCCAAGCGGTTCTGCGTGCCCGGAGACCTGCTGTTTTCCCTGGTCCTGGAAAAATTCGGCCTGAGCCGGAATATGGAATTTACATTTTCCGGAATGGTCGGACGCGACATTCTGCTGAACTTCCCCGAAACGGATGCAACCGCTTTCGATATTCGCGACGATAATGGAAAAGCATACCTGCTCGTCGAACGCAGCGGCGAAACCAGTTTTGACGAGTCTCTGATTGAAAGTTTCATTCGCAGTTACGTCGCCTATTCCGGCCCGAATTTTCCGAAAGTCCTGGTTCCGTTAATGGCGAGTCACAATGTCATGATCAATACGGATCGGCCCTTGGTGATCTATGAAAGCATGTCTTTCGCGCTGGAGCGGCTGGACTTCAGTGTTCCGGTTCTTGAGCCGAGCGAGACCACTCTGGCGGTCAACGGTCGAAGGGGGGAGGCCCTGCTGCATTTTTCTGTCAAGGCGGGAGGTGAAACGGTCGGCCGCGGATTCAAGAAACTTGTGATCAGCGGGATACGCGAATACGACAAACCCGCAATCGACGCGTTCGTCGAAAATTACCTGGCGCGCATGGAGTCCTACCGTGCCCGCGTTCAGGAGTGGGCGAGCAGGTAAATCAGGATCAGATTGCCGAGCGCAAGCAGGGCCGCGAGGCTCTGCCAGA
>JBOICY010000104.1:0-12851 GCA_050740335.1 Methylococcales bacterium
GGTGAGCCCCGATGCTGTTATTTTAAAAAAAGGAAGGTGCCAATGCAGGTGCGAATAGATGCGCACCAAGCGAGGCGGGTAATTTAGTCGACCTCGGACGCTTTATCTAATAGCTGTTCATCATCTAATCGCTGCTCATCGTTCAAAGGCTCGGGACGGAATCTAAATCCCGCCCCTTGCGTTTCTGTTCAATTGAGTCTTTTCTCAAAACCAACGCACCTTCCTGCCGCCGATCCGGAAAGCCGAAGCGGGGTTGTTTTTGTCCTTGCGCCAGCTCGGATGGCGGAAATGGACCACGAAATCGCCGTTGTAGGAGGCCACCCCGTCGGTGAAGGTGACCCTGCCGATGGTTTGCCAGTCGCTGACCGTTTGCTGGAGCCCGCCCGGGAAAAACGGAAAGCCGGATTGCTTGCCCCGGTCGGACACGGAGATGTCGAAGCTCAGGCTGCGTTGCGGCACGGAGTTGCCTTTGTCGAAAAGGTGGCCCAGCACTTCGTTCCGTACATCGTCCTCATCGATCGTCGCCTGCCCGGCCGAGGCGCGCAAGCGCAGATACTCCGGTGCCCTGGTCGGGGTTCCCTCGCTGATTTCGAGTTCGGCGATCGGATAGACCTGGCGCATGGTGCCCATACGGTCGACGATCTCGAAAACAGCGCCCTCCTTGAGCAGTACCGGGATTTCGGTGCCCCGGTTCCAACCCCTAATGCGCGGAGCGTTGGCGAGGTCGACCGCGGTGATGTGGCGTGCCGTGGAGCCGCCCAGATCGTCCGCGAGCAATATATTGGCGGTCCGCAATAATTGCGTATGATTCTGGTCCGCGGTGGGGTAAAGCTTGAGTGCCATGCCGAAGGAACGGCGGATTCCACGCAGAGTGATCGTGACCCCTGCGCTGATTCGGGCGATCACGAGTCCGAGGTTGCCGTTTTGGAAATATCCGGAATAAGGGTTGTCCCGATCGATTTCCCACAGGCCCGTCACGCAAACACCGGCCGGCCGCACCAGGCGGCGAAATCCGCGGCCGTCTTCGCCGAAGCGCAGGTCAGATCCGGAATCGAGCGCCCGGATCGAAGCCAGCTTGAATTGCGGAGGCTTTCCGCCGGGCAGCGTGCCGGCATACACGCTACGGTTGGTGGTTTTATATACCGGGAGCGGAGCTTCGCGCGGATCACCCCAGACCTTTTGATAGGGATTGGCGAATATCGCGGCCTTGACTTCGCTGAATCGGGACCCCTGGTATTCTTGATCCTCGGGCGTCAGCCCCTCGGAGCCGAAAATCGCGTCGGCTGCTGGCGTTGTTTTCATGGGTTGCCTCCTTTCTATGTAGTTGTTGCCTGCACGTTGATTGTATAGCGGGTCTGTTGATGATTGCAATACTATGTTTAAATGCAAATTTTCAACATGAGTACAGAGTTTATCCATGACAGCAAGCGGCGCGACCCGGAATAGCAATAGATTGTCCGATAACCCGCCGGTCGCAGTCACGGTTCTCCAGGTGCTGATTTGTACGGTACTGCTGTCGCCGATTCTGGCTTACCGCATGGGGGTTGATCAGGGCATCTTCGCCTATATCGCCGAACGCTTGCTGGACGGCCAGCTACCCTATCGAGACACTTGGGATCATGCCTTTCCGGGTGTGATGCTGATCCATGCGGCCGAACTGATCCTGTTCGGCAAATCCATTTACCTGTTCCGCGTATTCGATCTGTTATGGCAACTGGCGAGCGCAGGGTTCGTATTCCGGATCACGACGCGGCTCGCAGGCTGGCCCGCCGCGCTGCTGGCCGCCTGCCTGTATTGCCTGATCTATCAGGGATACGGGCCTTGGAATACGGGGCAACGCGAAGGTTTCGCGATGCTGCCCGTGCTGTGGGGCTTCTGGTTGTATTTGACCGCCGGAGACCGTAACCGGCTGAGGGTTTTTGCGGGCATCGGGTTCGGACTCGGTCTGGCTATTCTCATCAAGCCGACCATGCTCGCATTGGCCGGGCTGTATGTTCCGCTGCTGGTGCGTGTACGGCGCGCCGACCTGCCCGGTCTGCTGCTGGCTTTTGGGCTGCTGCTGCTGCCGACCCTGCTGACTACTGCATTCTATGCTTACCAGGGTGCCTTGCGAGATCTTTACGAGGCTTGCATCCGGTATCAGAGCGAGGCCTATATCCATATCAACCGCGGCACCGCACCCTTGCCGGAATACTGGTGGTCCAAGGCCGGTCGGCTCGGCGGCACCACGCTCGGTCTAATGTTCGGTTTTCCGCCCTTCGTGTTGCTGGCACGTCTGCGCCAAAGTTATCTCATGTTGTATCTGGGTTTCCTCGGTAGCGTCTACGCGGTGTTCGTCCAAGGCACGTTCGCCGGCTACCATTACCTGCCCGGACTCGCGATCGGAGCGATCCTGATCGGCGTCGTTTTCGCGGAGCTTAGCGCACGAGTGCCGGGTGACCTTCGAATCCGGTTTGGCAAGGCGACATTGCGGCTCGATGCCCTGCTCGCGGTAATGCTGATCGCGGCTTTAGTGCCTCACTATATACACAAGGAGGCGGTTCAGAACCTGCTGTCGCTGCGTTTCCTGGGTACGCCCTTCCCGAATGAATACCGGAATCAGACCGTGTTCGATTTCACGGAGTCGTGGAATACCGCGGCTTATCTGCGCGAACACACGCAACCGAACGAACGCATTCAGGTATGGGGCCACGAGTCGCTGGTGTACTATCTTGCCGAGCGGGCTTCGGTAAGCCGGTTTCAGACTTCCAATCCGCTCGTGGTGCACGCTCCGGGGCATGCGCTTTCCAAACTGCAACAGCGTTGGCGTGCCGAATTCATGCGGAACATGCGTGAAGCACCCCCCGTTTATATTGCGATTGTCCACGACGATCACTGGTGGTGGTCTCCCGGAGAACAATCATCATGGCAGGTGCTGGACGAATTTCCGGAATGGAAGCAATTTATTCTAGGCAATTATTCCTCGGAGACGCGGATCGGTCGTTTTGAGGTGTTTCGGCACGGATCGCAAAGCAGTCTTTGATGTCCAGCCAATCCGGCAAATCTGCATTCCTCTCGAATCTGGGTGCGAGCGTTGGTGGAGTATTGCTGTTCGCTACCTTGTTCGAGGCCGGGCTACGGCTTGTTGACTTTTACGGACTGGTCGACATATGGGAGGAACGGCGCGTTGCCCTCAACGATTCAATCTGGATGAAACACTACAACCCGGATCTGCTCTACACCCATCGGCCTGACTATTACAAGGAAGGTATACGGTACACGGAGCGTGGGGGAATCCTTCGTCCTGACGATGTCGCGGAACAATCCGATCCCGGTACCTTCCGCATCGCCGTGCTCGGTGATTCCGTAGTTGCCGCAATCAAGCTTTCGTACCGGGAACGAGTGTTTACGCAATTGGAAAATCTGATCAATCAAAACTCCCCACTACATTCTGTAGAGATCTTGAATTTCGGCGTAGACGGCTACAGTAGCTTGCAGGAAGCCACGCTGCTTGGCGTGCTCGTCGACAGCTATGCGCCAGACATGCTTGTTCTGCAGTATTGCATGAATGATTTCTATCCCAGCGAACGTCCGGGTGCTTGGTTCAGGGAGCATTCCTCGATCTATGTGATTGATCTGACCGAAGATCTCATGGAGCGGTACCGGGCGATCGGCTACCCTACCAAGGCTGATTACTGGAAGGAACTTTACCGGGATGACGAGGAGGGATGGCGTAATATCGAGACCGGTTTTACACGGATCGCCCGTTATGCCGCGGATCATGAAATCCCGGCATTACTGGTGATCTTCCCGCTGGTTTCCACGGAGGGTTGGTATGCGGGCGAGGCCGTCGAACGACATCGGCGGGTTGCAGCGCTGGGCCAACAGAAGGGATTCAGGGTGGTGGATTTATTACCGGTTTATGCTGAATACGACATCGCAACCTTTCGCTTCGGCCCTTCGGATACTTTTCATCCAAATGCGCTTGGCCATCGAATCGCGGCTGAGGCGATCGGTAACTGGTTTCGGGATCACAAACCGTGGGAGATACGACCCTGACGGGTACGCAGAAGAACCGAAAATGTATCCTTGGTGCTTTCATTTAGCCCGGCTATGGAAGCGGCCAGGGCGGGTCAGTATCCACTGAGAACTCCGGGGGATGAAGCCGAAGGCGTACAGGCTGAAACTTCACAAAACCAAAAACCGCAGAAAATACTCCGAGTCCGATTACCGGCAATCAGATCGACGGCGGGTCAAAACCTTGCCCGCACCATTCTGAAAACGGGCCAGCATTCGTTCGAGCGCTTGGTTGAATGCCTGGACTGCGTCGTCGAGTCCGTTACTTGCCGCGGGCTCGATTTCCAGGTAGCGCTCCAAGAACAGGGTCTCATGGCTGGCCGTGGCAACCAGTCCGAGTTCCACCTCGATCTCGACTCGCGCGGGCGACGAATTCGGAAAGTGCTCCAGGCGTATCAGGCTGCCGGAAACGATCCAATCGGCATTCGCCCTTTCGTTCGGAGTGATGACGTAACGGGTCAGACCGGCGGCCCGTAATGACCGGACAATTGCATCCTGAATCATCAATGCCGGCGGTTCCGACCAATGATGATAATTGTAGCGCTGGATTTCCAGCGAATCATTGCGGTCGCGGAACACAATGGCCCGCCCCCCGGCAAATCCAAGGGCTCCGAGTCTGCTGGTCAGTACCGTCCCGCAGGCTTCTCGATCGGGATGACGCTCCTGAATTTCGGGGGCCAGCTGGTAATAGATTTCCCGCGAAGCAGGCCCGGACTGACACCCCGCGAACATCACGCACAATACGCAGAAAAATCCCCCAGACAAATGGCGGGAAGAATCGATCATGGTTTACTGACCGGAGTATTGTCGCGCACATCCCGACCCCATATCGCGGTCGCGGGGTTGTTCCGCAAGTCGGCGGACAACTCTTTAAGATTATGCGAAGTTTCATCGAGATTGTTCAATATCGGTGTCATGGCTGTCCCTAGTTCCTGAAGCATATACTGGGTATCCGACAGCGACCGCTGGATTTTCGGATCGTTTTTTTCGACGAGGCGGTTGAGCCGGTCCGCAAGTTTTCCGAAATCCGCGATTGCGGTTTCAATTTCAGCCGAACGCCGGCTTAGGGTTCCGGTGATTCTCTCGACATTTCGGGCCGTGGCGCGCGCCGAACCGACCAGTTCGCCGACTTCTTGAGGCTTGATCGCGGCCATTTGCTGTTTCAGGTGTTCGGAGACCTCATGCAAGTTCTCGAGAATCCCGGAAAGTGTTTTCCGAGTGTCCCCGGAATCGGTGTCTTTAGTGACCAGGAAACCTTCGAGGGTTTCAATCTGCCGCTTGATGCTCGCGATAATCGGGTCGAGTTTTTCGATCAGGCCGCTTTCGACTTCGCAGGCAAGTTTTCCGTTGTGCTCCGCTACGAGGTCCGCGGCGTCCGTTCCCGCTTCTTGCGAGCTGACCAGATTGACGACATTCCCTTGCAGCAAACCGGCCGATCCGATCACGAATTTATCCTTGGTCGAAACCCGCCACGCGCGGTCAATCTGGAGCGAGAGTATAAATGGCGGTCCTTTTTTAGCGCCAATCATTGTAGGTTCCACCGAGACCACCTTCCCGATCCGGTAGTCGGCCTGCACGACCGGAGTCCCGCGCAGCACGCCGCCCGAAGCCGGACATTCGGTCGTCAGACTGATTTTCTCCCCGGTCCATCCGAACAGAATCACGATGCAAACCAAAAGGGCGGCCAGCATCGCGAGTGAAAATATTCCGGCGAACAGCAAATCACGCCG
The DNA here is from genome assembly GCA_050740335.1 of Methylococcales bacterium. Lineage (GTDB taxonomy): Bacteria > Pseudomonadota > Gammaproteobacteria > Methylococcales > UBA1147 > UBA1147. Next base: position 5,787 of record JBOICY010000104.1, read on the forward strand.
CCTCCTGAATCCCTCTCTGCGTCCGGGCGCGCCGATCTCAGGGGGCGAATAGAAGCGTTCTATCCCGCTCACACCCATCCCTTGAGCGCGTATTTCAGATCCGGATCGCGGGCCCCGATTTTGGATAAATCCCCGACCGCCCCGACAAATAACAGCTTGCCGTTGTCGAGTACACCGACCCGGTTCGCGACCTGAAGCGCCCCGCTGGTCTGGTGAGTCGTGAATAGCACGGTCATCTCGCGGGTCCGTTTCTCCCGCGCGAGATGTTCTTCAATTTCGACGACGGACCCAGGGTCCAGCCCATCCAGTAATTCATCCCACAGCAACAGTTCCGGCTTTTGAATCAGGGCGCGGGCCAATTCAACCCTGCGCAGAAGGCCGCCGGACAATTCGTGAGGATAAAGGTTTTCCAGACCATCCAGCCGTAATTGGGTCATAATCAGGCGCGCTTTGCGCCACATCAAATCCACCGGTTGCCCGCTGGCCCGCAAAGGCAAAATCAGATTTTCCGCGACCGACAAACCGTGTAGCAGGCCCCCTCCCTGCAGGACCATACCCAGATACGGACGGAATCGGGATAACCCGGCCGCCGTGAGCCTGGCATAGTCTTGCCCGAGTACCGCGATCTGTCCCGCCGAGGGCCGGTCGAGACCCATGATCAACCGAAGCAGCATGGTTTTTCCCGCGCCGTTCGGTCCCAGCAGCGCGAATGATTCCCCTTTCTGAACCGAAAAACTGACTCCCTTCAATATCGGGCGGCCATTCGCATGTTGAAATACGTTTTCGAATTCAACCACGGTGCTCATGGTCCTAATTCCGCAGCACAAACAGCAGGTCAATCAGCAGGATCGCGGCGATCGCATTGATCATCGTCCGGGTTGCCGCCCTCGAAACCGCCTCGACCCGGCGACCGACCCGGGAACCGTTGACCGCGGCGATCAATGCAATGAAGACCGAGAACACGATGGGCTTGATCACACTGACCAGCACATCGGTCAATTCCAATACCGATTTGAGACTGTCGACAAAAAACGACCAGGAAATCCCGGCGTTGAACCAGAGCCAGGCCGCGGTGACTGTTACCACGATCAGGCCGGTCCAGACCGCGAGACCGAAAGACATCAAAAGCATCGCGAGCAGCATCGGCCCGACCGTGTATTGAATCGGATTGATTCCGCACACCACGAGTCCATCGACTTCATGGTTCAGCACCATCGAGCCGATGCGGACGGCCAGCGCGACCCCCGAGCGACCCGCGACAAACAGACCGACCAGCAAGGGGGCGAACTCGGTGATGATTGCCAATCCGATGGTCCCGATCAGTAAACCCGGGATGTTTACCGTGCCGAGAATATTTTCGGTTTCCTTCCCGACGATCAGTCCGACGATCACGGCAACCAGGGTTACACCGAACAGGATGCTGAGACCAGTTTCACGCAGATCGTCCACGAACATTTTAAGGTCCAGGCGGTTCCGCCCGAGAAGGATATCGCGGTAGTACCGGGAACAATCCCGCAGGACGAAGAGCCCCATTCCGATGTTTTCGAGTAATTTAATAGTCAAACGACCATCCCGTAAATCCGGTTTCCGGATCGAGCCTGACCTGGCGCAACCTGGCGAACCCGGCGCTTTGATCGAGATGCGCTGCCGGGATTTCCGGAGCAGTCAGGCTGCGCACCTGCCGAGTCACCTGCTCCAGTATCAAAGCGACATTCGCGCGTCGCCTTTGCCAGCGAGCAATTTCCGCCTGGCCGGCCAGGCAGATCCGGCGCTCGCTGTAAGCCAGCATTTCGAGGCGCGCGATTCGATGCGGCTCCGCTCCAGGGCCGATCAACAGACGATCGAGCGGTTCGCCGATCAGCGACCAGAGCGCCGCCCGGAATTTCCGCATCGCCCGTACAGCCAAGATCCGTTGACTTTCATCCGCCAGGTTGATCGCGACGACCAGGCTTCGATCCGGATAGCGGTCCGTGAGGCGCCTGAATATGGAATCGACCGACTCGATACATCTGTCACCGGGTTTGCAACCATTGGATGCGGGGATCACCGCGACGATCAGGTTGCGCCGGATCGCCAATCCCTTTCGGGCGAGCAAGGCAGGCATCAGACGCACGGTATACCGATCGAGGTCCTTCATATCTTCGCTGAGTTCGTCATAAGGGATCAGCTCGGGATGGATCTTTTTCTCATTGTCCCGGACCGGGCCGTACTTCCACCCGTTGAGATGGCGGTCGGCGCTCCAGCGATCATGTTCGATCCGAGCCAGTTTTTCAACCTCCCGGGGATCAAAAACGAAAAACTCGGATTCCTGTTCGGGTACAATGCGGCAATCGATGGCCGCAATCTTGGCCGTCATATGGTCTGCCTGGTGTCTGCTCGCCTGGCGATAGGACACGTCCAGCCTTGCCCAGGGTTCCGCGGCGGGGTTTCCTTCCAGTGGACGGCCCTGAGCCGCAATACTATCGCGGTAATAATCATGGACGATCAGCGCCAGCTCGTCCTCGCTGTCGCCGAATAAGATATCTGCCCGAAAGACATCGGACAGCGCGGAAAAGGGATAGGTTTGTCCGTCCCAATTCGAGAAATCATGCGTGGTCGTGGCATCCCCGATCTTCAGAAAAATCGGCGGGGATGCGCTCTGGTGGAGCCGCAACGACTCGAGGAACCGCGGAATCCGGACGGTATCTTCCGAAACCCCGCCATCGCACAAATAGACCGAAGTAACCGGAATGTCGGCTCTGAGACCGCTCAAGTCGAGGTCGACGAAATGGACTTCCGCGACACTAAGCGCCTCGGGAAATTCAGAAAGGAATTTGTTGCGATGCCCTTCCGGATCGGGGCTCGCGATCGTAAGCCTCGGGCGGCCTGAACCGTAATGCGCCATGCCCATTGCATGTAAAGCGATCGCGGTTCCCAAGTCTGAGAATCCCCCGATCAGAACGTGCACGGCCTGCCCGAAGGTTCCATCCGCGCCAAGGTGCAGCGGGTATCGGCGCAGTAAGCGACGCGCCGCGATTGCCGGTATCGAAAACACCCGCAGCCGAAGCGGGTAACTTTGCATCGCGCCGAGCACCGCCCCAAGGTCCAGGGGCGGATTCCGTTTCGCACTCAGCAAGGTAAGCGGGAAGGGATTGATTAGGAAACGCGTATTCCGTTTGCATAATCGACCGAGTGTTTCCAAAACGATCGCCAGTTCATCGGTTTCATCGGTACACAGCACCATTCCGCCGAAGCGGGCCGATTTCTCCAGCCCGGTATTCGCCAAGTCCGAACCCGTTCGCAGGGCTGTGCCAGAACCCCCGGGCGCATTTCGAAGCCTCTCGGCCGTTGGGCCGGTTCCGAGAATCAAGGTGCGCTTTCGTGTCAGCAAGATTTTTTGTCCCTTAACCGGTCAGCCAGGGCCTGAATCAAACCGGAAGAGACCAATGCTCGAATTTCGGAGCCCGGCACCCGCCAGCATCGCGGCAGCGACCCGGTCAGCGGTCGGGCCGCTGCCTGAAATGACCGGAATCGGGTACCGGACTCAAGCCATCCGGCTGGCTGGAATAATAATCCGCGAACCGAACCAGGTCATCCTCGGAAACGCTTTTCATAATATAGGCCATGGTTGGATTTTTTCGCGTGTCATCCTTGTAGTCTCGCAACACCTTGATCAGGTAGTCGCGGTTCTGGCCGATGATTCTCGGAAAACCGGTCGCGAAACTGTTACCGCGTTCGCCGTGACAACTTCGACAATTCTCAATTTTTTGCTCGATCTCCGAACGCGGATCGGAGCGCGGGACCGGAAAGGTTTTCAGTTCAAATTCGGCCAGATAGGCCCCGATATCCAGTTTTTGCTGTGCCGACAAGCCCTCGACCATGGTTTTCATACCCGCATGGTTTCGCGCACCTCCCGCATAACCATTCAGAGCCATGACGATGTATTCGCTGTGTTGCCCTCCCAGCAATGGAACGGGACTTCCGGCAGCTACGGGCGGCGGATCGCTGCCCGCGCCATGACACGGCCGGCATTTGGCGAATAACCGCTCGCCGGCTTCAGGGTCGCCGCCGGCAGCCAGTGCATGAGCCGAAATCAACGAACCGAGTACTGCTGTCAGAAGCCATTGAATGAATGGATAAGGTCGCATAGCTTTTCCGGTATGGTTGTCGATATCTGGGATAGTGCCGATCCAATAGTCCAGGTATTGCCCGAGCGCCATTTCAGACAAGACACGGATTGTCCCAAAATAACAAACTCGACCGCGCACAGCAATCGATTCGGGCGATCCACAGCAATTCTCACGGCCGTCAGTCGGGATTCATCTTCTGCAACTGGTGGAGCAATACCATCCAGGCTCCGGCGATTCCCAACAAAGCCGAAACCGTCAATAATGCGATTACCCGAAACGGGCCCAGGTAGGCTAATTGATAATCCGATTCATATAGCAAGGACAGCTGTTGGATCGGTCCCTCGAAATAGAAAAGTACGCCGGTGACTAAAATGGCCGCCACGATTCCGCCGCCAAAACCGTACCATAAACCGCTGTACAGAAAGGGTCTCCGGATAAACGCGTCGGTCGCTCCGAGCAGTTTGCTAACGACAATTTCATCCTCGCGAGTCCGCAGTTCGAGCCGGATCGTATTACTGACTACAAAGACAACACCGATCCCGAGCAGCAGGCTGACCATTTCAACACCGCGTTGAGCAAGCGCCACCATTGCCTGAAGACGCCTGACCCATTGCAGATCGAACTGTGCAAAGTCCGCTTCGGGGATCGCCTCGATCTCGAGGCTGAGTTTTTCGAGCTGAAGGGGATTCAGCGTTGCGTGCGGATTCACCAGAATGGTGGCCGGCAAGGGATTGTACTCCAGGATCTCGATCGCCCGGGAAAACCCGCTGTATTGTTTAAATTCCTCCAATGCCTGATTTTTGGTTACCAGTTTGACCGACACGATTTCCGGGATTTTGAGCAGCCGGCCGGCGACGGTCGCGGCCTTCAGATCGGTGATCTCCGGTTTCAGAAACAAGGTAATCTGATTGGTATCGACAAATCGGCTGCTGGCCAGGCGAACATTATCCACAAGCACATAAAATGCCGCGGGCAGCGTTAGCGCCACGGCTACCACCAGCACCGCGGCGAGCGTCGAAAACGGGGTTGCGATCAGTCTTCCCAGGCTGGAAATGAAACCTTGGGCGTGACTGCGGCCATAAGCGCCCAATCGATAGGTCAGCCCTGCGCTACCGGCGATCGACGCGCCGCGTTTAGGTGTCACCGCTGAAATCATGAACTATTCTCGGCAAGACTGCCGTTCTCCAGCCGCAATATACGGCTCTTCATTCGAGAGATCAATTGCCGATCGTGGCTCGCGATCAGCACGGTGGTGCCGACCTGGCGAAACTGCTCGAACAAGGCCATGATCTCCGCCGAGAGATCGGGGTCCAGATTGCCGGTCGGTTCATCCGCAAGGATCATCCGGGGTTTGTGTACCACGGCGCGCGCGATGCCCACCCGCTGTTGTTCGCCTCCGGACAGGACCGAGGGATATTTTTTTTCCTTATCGAGCAGACCGACCTTATCCAGAGCCGCGCGAACCCGGCTTGCGATCTCCCGCTGCGGATAGCCGCCGATGATCAAGGGCAAGGCGACATTGTCGTGCACGGTTCGATCATTGAGCAGCCGATAGTCCTGGAAAATCAGACCCAGCTTGCGACGCAGAAAGGGAATTTTCCGCAGCGTGATTCGCGATAGATTTTCGCCGTCGAATACAATCCGGCCGCGCGTTCCGCGTTCGATCAAGGCCGAAAGTTTCAGGACGGTAGTCTTACCCGCACCGGAACGACCGGTCAAAAACACCAGTTCTCCTTCCTCGATGGAAAAACTCAAATCCGCGAGCACATCGGCGCCGCCGGGATAGCGTTTGCTTACATGATCGAAGTGAAGCACTTTTCAGCAAGCCGGGTCAATTTTTCCCACCCACCGCAAACAGGGCGTCGATAAAGTTCTCCGCATTAAAATCCTGCAGATCGTTGATCCCCTCCCCGATCCCGATGTAACGGATCGGTATGCCCAGGCGCTTCGCCAACGCAAAAATCACCCCGCCCTTGGCGGTCCCATCGAGCTTGGTCAAGGCAATACCGGTCAAGCCGACAACCTGGTTGAACTGTTCAGCCTGGGATATAGCATTCTGGCCGGTGCCGGCATCCACCACGAGCAATACTTCGTGCGGCGCATCGGGATCGAGTTTCGCGAGGATCCGCTTGACCTTGCGCAACTCCTCCATCAGATTGTCCTTGGTATGCAGGCGTCCCGCGGTATCGGCGATCAGTACATCGATTCCGCGGGCCCTGGCGGATTGCAGCGCGTCGAACACGACCGACGCCGAATCCGCTCCAGTATGCTGCGCGACCACGGGAACATCGTTGCGTTCACCCCAGATCTGCAATTGCTCGATCGCGGCCGCCCGGAACGTATCCCCGGCCGCCAGCATGACACTCAAGCCTTTGGACTGCAGGCGTCTCGCCAGTTTGCCGATGGTGGTGGTTTTGCCGACCCCGTTCACGCCGACCACCAGAATCACGAAAGTCTTGCCGCCCGGCTCGATGATCAAGGGCCGGTCACAAGGCTTCAACAGCGCGTGCAGGTTTTCGCGCAGCGCGGCACCGAGCGCCTCCGTGTTACTCAGTTGTTTTCGCTGGACGCTTTGAGTCAGGTTGTCGATGATCGCGCGCGTCGCGTCCACTCCGATATCGGCCAGAATCAGCGTCGATTCGATATCCTCGAGTATATCCGAATCGATTTCTTTCTTACCCACGGGAATCGCGGCCAGGATATCGGTCAAGCCTGAGCGGGTCTTCTTGAGCTGGGTACTTAAACGCTGGAACAGGCTGACTGGCTCGGCTTCCGGTACAATTTCTAGTGCTTGTTCCGGAATCGCTATAGTCACTGCGCCGCCGGCCGCCGCAGATTCTCGTCCAAGCGACCCCGCCCGCGACGGGTGGAAATCACGTCCACTACGAACGATGGCGACCGGAAGAAACCACCCTGTACCAGTGAGTACCAGAACACGTCGAGACCTTCTTTGCGC
>JBOICY010000105.1:0-4928 GCA_050740335.1 Methylococcales bacterium
GCGTCGTGCTGGTCGGCTATTTCAACCAGCTCCACAGTCAGGGTTGCGATCGGATGGAAACCGTAACGCGGGGCGCCAAACGCCGGTTGAGACCGGTGCTCATGACCGTGAGCATCCCCGCGTTAGGATTGGCGCCCCTGCTGTTCGCGACCGGTCCGGGTTCGGAAATCCAGCGGCCCCTTGCGATCGTGGTGATCGGAGTCCTGATGACCTCCACGCTCTTGACGCTGCTCTAGCTTCCGATTCTATATCACCGCTATGGCCAAGCCGGAGGCAGCCTGGAGTGCCGCCGCAACCAGTTGTTGCACAGCTTGCGCGGCAGCACGGGGATTGAGCGGATGGAGAAAGGCATGAAGCCGCACCAGATCATGGTTGGCGCTCGTCGTCCATCGGAGCACCATGCAGATTACTCCGGTTGGTCGAGACTCTTGGCCCAAGCCCCGACCGACGCATGATCGACCACGCGCCCGGCGTCTGCATCGGCCAACCCGTCGAGCGTGAGTTGGTGGCGCTTGCCTTCCAGTTGAACCCAGGCAGTCAGCGCCTGACGGACGATCCAGTCTTTGGGAGGGTCGATCCGCGCCGCGAGACGGTCAATCTGGTCGGCGAGGTCGAGGGGGATATGGGCGGTCACAATCCGATTACGCATGGCAAATCCTCTTGAATCATTATCAATCAAATATAATCATTCTGATTACCGTCAGTATAACGGATAACGGATTCGGGTACGCGATGGGATGGGGCGGATGGTTCGCTTGCGCCGATTCAAAGCGTGAAATTGAAGTCATCGATCAAAAGACCCGGAACGCGCATGCTGGAAACGGAGCGACGCAGATAGGTGTCGCTGGACAAGATCCATTCCTGGTCGCGGGTGATCCCGAGCAGATTGGAGCCGAGCATCCGGTAGAGACTCTCGTCGAAGCGCATCGGGTTGATGGGTGCCGTGATTTGTCCATTCTCGACCCGGAAGCAGGCGTAGCGCGTCATGCCCGTGATCCGGCAATCGTTCGGGTCGGAATAATTGGTGTACCAGAGATTACTGATATAGAGTCCGGTATTCAGGGAGTCCAGAATATCCTGATCGGCCAGGGTGCCCGCGGCCATTTCGAGAGAACCCGGATACTCGCTGTCGGCATTCGCGGTTAATCCATATTCCTTCGCGCTTCTTGAATTGACCAGCAACCCGGCGTGCCTTCCTTGCCGGATCAGGTCGACCCGGGGAGGCTTGATAAATCCGGTACGCGTGAAATCGGGGGCCAGGCCCTGGTGATTATTTTCAACCAGACAGATGCCCGGATGCAATTGTTCGATGCCCTGAGCGAGTTTGAGCAAAGAACTTTGACGGGTATGGTGACCTTTCGCGCCGAAACCCTGCCAGGCAACGATCGATAACAGTTCCTGGACCGCGGCAGGCGCTAGAAATACGCGGTAGCGGCCCGGTGCGATCGATGTTTCGGGCCGGGTCAGAAGCTCCAGGTCCTGCTGGATCCGCCAGATTCTGCGTTCAAATTCGGCGGGGTCCCAAAGGAATCCGGCGCAGCGGGATTTGACTGCCTTGTTGTTGTCCAGAAAACAGCTCCAGTCGAAATTGACACTCGACCTCACATACCAGTTCCGCTGGCCGAAAGAATTGGCGAATCCGCGGTAAATCAGGCCGCTCGCGTAAAGTCCGACCAGATCCAGTTGCCCGGAGGCTGAAAGGATTGCTGCGATTGCCTCCTCGGCCGGTTGCGGCCGGTGCTCGCCTGCCGACTCGCTATTCTGGACATTTCGATTGATCAGGAGATAGGGGTCTTCGGGCAGGGACTCGATCTGACCGCGCAGTGAAGCGATGATCCGCAGGCAGTGTTCCGTATCCACCTCGATCATCCCGGAGACATTGCTCATTGCCTTGGCGCCGCGCTGATTGCTTACCAGGTTGAGCGCCAACTCGAACTGTTTGACTTCCCCTGCCTGGCGGACCTTGTTCGCGTTGAATCGCACGAAATCCGATTGCTCCCCGAGAAAATTGCATAACAGACACTCGTCGGGTCGCAGGCCGCTGGCCAGCCGGTCGAACAGGGAAAGAAAAAATTCTCGCGGATCGTTCATCCCTTGCTCCCGAAAATATCGACCTGCTCGAACAGGCACGCGGGCGAGGCATGGCCAACCTGAATCGCTTGATTGGGTTCGCCTTTGCCGCAAGTCGGTACCGAAAGAACTTCGAAGGTAGCCGGATTTCCAACGGCCTTGAGGTTCCGCCAGAAGGTAGCGGAAATGCCACGATAGTTCGGATTTTTTACCAAGCCGCGAATTTCTCCGTCCCGGATCATCCAACCGGCTTCACAGCCGAACTGGAACTTGTTCCGGCAGTCATCGATGGACCAGGAACGGTTGGTATCCATCAATATACCGTTTTCGACCGATTCAACCAGGCTCTCGAAGCTACTCTCCCCGGGCTCGAGATTGATATTCGCCATGCGATCGATGGCCGGCCTGTTCCAGTCGCTGGCACGGCTCGCCGCGGCTCCGGGGAGTCCCGCACGTTGCTGGGAGGAAAGCCCGCCGAGCGGTCGTTCGAGTACACCGTTTCGAATCAGATAGACTCGCCGGCTGGCTTCGCCTTCGTCGTCAAAGCCGTAACACGCAATCTGGTTTTCCACACCCGGGTCGAATGTGATATTGAGTAAATCCGATCCGTATCGGTAATGACCGAACAGGTCGAGGGTCACGAAACTGCTCCCCGCGTAGTTGCGCTCATCGCCTAAAATCCGGTCGAGTTCGCGCGGATGGCCGATACTCTCGTGAATCTGCAGGATCATCTGCTTCGGCATCAGCAGCAGATCCACTCTTCCGGAAGGACAGTCCGGCGCGTCGAGCAGCGCGAGCGCGTCTTCCGCAGTGGATCGGGCGCGATCCTGGAATGCGGCTCTGTTAAGGAGTTCCAGTCCACCCTGGGCCGCTGACGCAACGCCGAAAGTTCGTTTCTGCGTTTCCCGGCCATTGTTGGCCACCGCCCCCAGATAGGGGGTCAGAAAATCGAAATGCTGATGAATTTCACTCTCCGCGGTCGCGAAGACGACATCCGAGTGCTTGAAAAAGAGCGCCGCCCACCAGTCCACTATGTGATTGTGAATGTTCAGATCGCGATTGATCTGGTTGAGCAAGTCGAGTTTTTCCTGGATGGTTTGCGAATCCCATTCCCGGATTGTCGCCGAGCGGTAGGATTGCATAGCCGATGGAATATCAGGTGTCGCGACCCCGGAAAGCGAATAAGCCGAAGTCGCCTCGGCCCATTCGACAGCTTTCGCCAGCGCCGCTTTGAGTCCCGACCTGCTCAGGTCACAGGTGGCCGCATAGCCCGATCCCCCTTTGTTCAGAACCGTGATATGCGCTCCGCGGCTGAAGCGGTTGCCAATCGGCTCGACGATATTCTGGCGTACACAAAGGTTCTGCCCGGTAGACTCGACAAAACGCAGCGAGCAGAAATCGACGGCAGGAATCAGCGATCTGAACAGCGGTGTAATGAAGTCCGTCATAGTGCTTAGCCTTTAAATTGCGGGGTCGATTTCTCGACCGGCTGGTTCGGATATCCGGAATGCAACGTAGTTCCGAGCTTGGAACACCGGTCTGTGGCCGAGTCCGCTTCGATGGTAGAATCAATTAGGAACTATACTTCCTCCAAACTAAAATTCAAAGAACCCGAATCGGGCTTTTGGCATTTCTCCGCAATTTGACGATGAGAACAAAATGATGAACAGGATCAATCGGTCGGTATTTTTGGCTTTTTCGCTGCTGGCCGCAACAGGCTGCGCGCCCGAAGTCGGCAGCGAAGCCTGGTGCGAGCAGATGGAAACGAAGCCTAAAGGGGACTGGTCGTTGAATGAAGCCAGTGAATTCGCGAAAAACTGCGTTTTCCGAAAATCCGAAGAGAATGATTGAGTGTCCCGGTCCAGAGAAAGCGATTTATTCTGTAACGCGTCGGCCAACCGGACCTGAAAAGGCCTTTCTCAACCCTGTGACAATTTCCGCGATTACGGCCATAATGGCGCGCTTTTTCCCTATCCAAATCGATCATGTGGTTTAAAAATCTTGCGCTGTTCCGCTTCTCCGAACCCTTCGGCATAACCGGGGACGAACTGGAAAATCGACTCGCGAATCTGAGTTTCCGGTCCTGCGGCAGTCTCGAATACTCGACGATCGGATGGGTTCCGCCCGTACAGCCGGGAGGCGATCAATTGGTCCATGCCGCGAACGGCTTCTTGATGATTTGCGCGCTGAAGGAGGAAAAAGTTCTGCCGCCCGCGGTGGTCAACGAAATTGTCGCCGAACGGATCGCGGAAATCGAAGAGAAGCAGCAACCCGCGGTGCGCAGAAAGGAACGCGAGAGCCTGCGGGACCAAGTGACCTTCGAACTTTTACCCCGTGCCTTGAGCTTTAGCCGGCGGATCTACGCGTATATCGACCCGAAGGGCGGTTGGCTGGTCGTGGATTCCGGCAGTTCCCACGCCACGGACGAATTCACCGCATTATTGAGGCGGTCACTCGGGAGTCTGCCGATCGCGCCGCCTAAAACGCGGAAAAACCCGGCTTCGGTGCTGACCCGCTGGCTGGCGGAAAAAAACATTCCTCCCGATATTACGCTGGAAAACGAATGTGACTTGCGTGCAAGCGATCAGGAGAAGAACATCGTGCGCTGCAAAGGCCAGGATCTTTTTTCCAGGGAGATTAAGGCGCATCTCGACGCGGGAAAGGAATGCGTCAAAATGGCCCTGACCTGGGGAGACCGCTTCACGTTTACCGTGGACGAAGACCTGAACATCAAGCGACTGCGTTTCCTGGATCTGATTCAGGAACAGGCCGATGAAATCGATACGCAGGAAAAAGTGGACTTGTTCGACGCGTGTTTCGCGATCATGAGCCTGGAACTGGCCGGCTTCCTGCCGAGG
>JBOICY010000106.1:0-7655 GCA_050740335.1 Methylococcales bacterium
CTGTTATATTGCAGACAGGCCTTTGAGTGATTTCCAAGCGCCTGTTCTATTACCCCTAATTGGAAGCGCGACGTTGCAATCCTTGTCTTGTCTCTTCTGGAACTTGCGGTTGCCAAGCTAGCTTCAAACCAGGGCAAGGCTTCCTCCCATTTTGCCAGTTGTACTGATATGAGTCCAAGATAGTACTGTGCATCGGCAATAATTGCGCCGTCCTTAATTTCTTTTCCGATCGATAAAGCTTCTTCTAAGAATTCGCCTGCAGGTACAAACGTGAACTCGACACGGTTCACCTCAGCTAGTCCGATAAGCGACATCGCCAGATATTTAGATAAACGAAGTTCTCGGCATATTACTACAGCACGCAGGAAGTAGCGTTTTGCTATTGGAAATTTCCCTTGACTTAGCTCGAGGGAGGCGGTTTTATCCAACACTTTAGCCAAACGTCCTTTATGAATATTAAGGCGTGTTCTGGAAACATTTTTGACATGGCGTTGTGAGTTATTAGCGGCCTTATAGGTGAATCGCTCGGCCCGACAGATCCTCGATTGTAAATTCAAGCTTTTATCGAACGAATTCCGTGCAGATTCGTAATCGTTTGTTTTCTGATATAACTCGCCCTCAGCAAGAAAGATTTTCGCTTGACAGGACTTACAAAGCGTATCCTGAACCTTTCTTGCTGATTGTATGATTTTTTCGCACAACTCGATCTCATTCTCAGAAAAACAACGGTCGAATAGTTTCTCCCATTTCCGTATACCGTGTGCTTCACGGACCTCTTCAGGCTTCGTCTCATCAAATGCTTCTTCTATAAGCTGATTAAGTGCGGCTCTTTTTCCGGCTTGCCGCTCGGAGTCTTCGTTTATTGAATTTTTCACACTTTTTTTCTAATATTTTTAGAGTTTCTCCGTTATCCTGAAACTTAAGTCGTTCACGCAGAATCTCGCGCACCCTATCATGGAATCTCAAACCGTTAGCGTCTGGACGAACAAATGAAAATCTAGCGATCCTATCATAGATTTCCCGTGCTTTTCCCGCTTCTATATCGAGGATGCAAGCGACCAGCCCGGGGTCAAAACTCTTGGCAACAACGCCTTTCTCTAAAAAGCTTCTTACTTCCTTAACTTTCTCTTGGCGTAGTATCGTGTCGAGCAAATCGCGGGCGATATGGTCCTTTTCGGCGGACGACAGGACTGTATCTATATTTTTCCAACCGCCCATTTCTTTTACAAGATCGACCACCAAAACAAGAGCCAAGGGAAAACCTGTTGTGAACTCATATACGTTACGCAAAGTCTCTTCGTTATCCAGGCCATGAGAGCGTAAAAACAGGATGGCGTCTTCCTTTTTTAATTCCGGGAGTTCGCGGAGTTTCAATGCCTTATCGAAGGCACGCCAATGAGGGCTTATTTTTACAAGCATATCACGACCGAAAATTACGGTCTTCACACTTGGTGGTAATTTTTTAACGAACGAGCCATATAACCAATCGTCTATTTTTTCGAGCATCTCGTAGGTGTCTATCAGCAGTATGACCTTCAAATTGTTATCGTGAATGGTATGGAGACCCGCGATAAAAGAAGACGTCAACTTTTTACTAATCCCGGATTGGAAGAGGTTCAATTCGCTTTGGTTGCGCATATACGTTTCAATGCGTGTTGCATTTGTCCCGAGCGCAGCAAGTGCGGCTTTAAGAACCCTGGTTTGTACGCCCGAACGATTAAACAGATTAATCAAATCGTAGCCCTGAATAATATTCTCAACGGCTCTAAGATCCTCACTTTGAGCTTCAAAATTGGTAAAAGCATCCTTTGGTATAAGTTTATTATTGGTATGATCTAAGTATTTGTGAAATTCGAATAGTATGTCAGTTTTCTTCAGTTCCGAGGGCTCATCTCCGGTAACAAAAGCATAAGGTACGTTCTGATCTTTGCACCAGGCCTTAAACTTGAGAAAAACCGCTGTCTTTCCGATACCGCCAACACCGTAAATATTGTAAATTCGTTTTGAGGAATCATCTAAGAACGCTTTAAAGATGCCCATCTCCTCTTCTCTTCCAACGATTTGGTGACAATCTTCGTCGACAAAGATCCACGGCGGATCGGAGTGTACGTGATATTTATCAGCCAAAAAATCGTGAAATTTGGTATCAATAAACTTAAGGACAGGATCATTCTGTGTTGAACCGGCAGATGGGTTCCCTAGGACGAACACGCCATCATTCTTTAGGCGTTCAATAATCTTAGTTGACTGCCAGCCTTTAAAGTAATGGCCCTCGCGAATTTCGGGGAGGCAATCTTTTATCTTTTCATCCAATATCGTTTGTTTGAATTCGCAAATACCAGCCTGCTTTAACGTATAAGCAAGCACGCAAATGAATTCCTTAATATCCTCTAGTACTTCCTGGGGCGGAGTAACGCGTTTTCCAATGAGGTGATCGAGGTATTCATCGAAGATAGACGTCCATTCAGAGCAGAAAGTAGCTGGATTTTTTCGATAACAATCGTATAGGAGTTCCAGAAGGCGCAGCGTGCGCGCCAACTGTTTCGCGGCTGGAACCTGTTCCAGCGCTGCGAGAAATTGGTGGTCATTACACGGCCCGACCCCATATCGCGCGTTTGCATATTCTTTGATCTGCTTATCGTCAAACGGAAGCACCCGTAATAAATAGCAGTTTTTCAGTCTTCGAGAGATATCTTCTGATTCTAAGTCCGAAATAAGAATTCGGACTTGGGGATATGTCCGGCAAAAGTTACCAAGACGACGGGTAAAGTCTTGCCTGCGCAACGGATCGAAACTAAGTAGTCCCTGTTCTGAATGTTCAAACGGGACATCGTCCAAGGCGTCAAGAATTACGATGCATTTTCCGGTACCTAAACGATTTCCTATCCAATCGGCAAACAAGCCAAGCGATCCATTTTGTTGATCAGAAAGACGCAAGTTGTGCCATTCCTTACTCGTTGTAACTTGACTAACAGCTAGATCAACCAATCCCTTTTGAACCTCGCCGCTTTTGCGACTTACTTCAATGCAATCAAAAAAAATTGGAACAATCAAATCATCGACGGAAATTTCATGGTTCCAAAGTGCATCGTAGGATTGACTCGCTAAACGCCAGGTCTCATAAGTCAGCAGCCAGGTTTTTCCGGAGCCGGGGTTCCCCGTGATTACTGCCCGAAAATATTGTCCCGAAGTTTTATCATTCCAGCAGAGAGGCTCTTCCGGCCCCGTCGGATCGTCACCGTCAGGGTGTAATGGTGCGGTTATGACGTCGATTCGATGTGCGACGTGACCGCCTATCCGCACGAATATTTGATTCACTTCCGGAAGGGCCGCTTCAGCAAAGCCACCAGCGGCCAGGGCGCGACCTGTTTCAAATGGCCCCGCGATACGGTCTTTATCATTCCGACGAGTCTCAAGGAGATCATATTCCAGGCCAATCAGTTGTCGTCCGACAACGTCGATGTCCGCCTGCAGCGCGATTTCGTGGAGAAAACACTGCCGGCTGTCGCGGAAGCGATGGCGAAAAACATGGCCCATGCTCGGCTGTATATCGATCAGGGCGCCGGCGGCGGCACACCGTTCAAGTTCATGCTCGGCGAACTCATGGAGTTGATGCAAAATTTCGTGTTGAGGGCGGACGACCATACTAAACGGGTCGAATAGGCCGAAGGGCAAGTCATGCAGAAGATCTTCACAGTTGGTTATGGGGTGGTAGAGCGGAAAAACAAAACCCGACCCACCACCACAGTCTAAAGCATAACCCAAATCCGGCCAATCCTTGTATCTTTGCCGATGCGATCCGCCACGCAGAGTCAATATGGCGGAAAATACTGCCAACCGAGGTCCGGTACTTTGTGGAATTTGTATGCAGCCGTTTACGCCCCGGCCAACGAGCCCTGCACGCCGGCGAAAAGTATAACGGGCGTAGTCCCTGGATCTTCTGGTGGAAGAATTCAAAATTTGGCCTGATCGTGTCGATCGTAAAGCCCTTTGTTTGACGGCCACCCGACAATCAACCATGACGCGTCGAACTATACCTGCCAATCGTGCCTCGTTTCACGAGGCATCTTCTGATTCCCTCTGCGTCGTAACGTATTTGATACCCGTACCCTATCAACCCGCAGAGACGCTGGAAATGCAACGGCCTGAAATCCGTTTGGCCTTCCAGCTTCTCAGGCCATTCGACGGTTTCCGTCGCTCCATCGCTTGTCGGTGGACCGGTGCCGAAGATCGCGGCGATGGCGCTGAAAAACCTTCATTCCGAAGGCTCGAGGCCGTTCGGACAACCAGCACACGGGAGAATTCGAATATGTCAGAACAAGCTGTTGAATACAATGAAAACCTGGTCGGCGGATCCGTGACAAATGAAGCCGCCACGTTTGTACCGGCCGCAACCGACAGAACTTTGGACAGAAAAACATCAGGCTTGCGAGTACAACAGGGAACAGGAAAAAGAGGCGCGATGATGAAGCGTATGATGGCAACATTATGTTGGGCATCCGTCATCGCGGTGCTCGTTGTCGGATGCGCTACAAGACGCTCTGCGTATGCAGATCACTGGGCTCACTGTTCCTGTGGACCGGCTTGTGCCTGTCCTAAAGACAGACGATGCAACGGTTAGCCTTGAGAACCGAGCATTGCATCGGAGAAATCAGAGCCTGAACATCTACAAAATACCTGACGAGGCGCTTAAGCCGGCCGCCCAACCGCTCCGCGGTTTCGCGGCGGCTGGGCTCCACGGTTGATCAGACGGGAACGGAGTCGGATTGAATTGATTCTACACCGGCCCCGAATTCGGAGACCATGAAACCGGGAATCCGGAATCCGTAATCCAAGGATGGCGAGGCTTTCCCGTCCCTCGTCTCGCAGTACGGGGCAAGCTGGTGACTGGATGCCGGAATCCCGCACCCTCCTCGAGTGGCTTCGGAGCCCGATTAAGTACGTTGAACGGGGCTCCTTCGCTCGGCGGCTGCGTGAACTCGCTCCACGAGCCTTCGATCCGAAAGCCTTGTGCTATTACTACAGCCACATGGCGCGAGGAAACGCACGCGAATACCTGTTCGACGATCGAGTCAGACTCAAGAAATATTTCTACGTTCTTCGACCGCTTCTCACAATTCGCCACATCGAGCAGGGCCGAGGCATCCCTCCGGTTCCCTTTGAAGATCTTGTCGATGCCGTGGCTCCGGACGACCTGCGAGGAGCACTCGTCGAGCTTCTGGCGCTCAAGCGGAACACGGAAGAACTGGGACTCGGAGAGCCGATTCCAATGATTGGAAACTTTATTGAGAGCGATCTCGAGCGCCACGGCCCCTTGTTTTCCGGTCAAGACAGACCCGAGATCGCTGATGCCATGACCATTCGAAACGAACTGAACGAGGTCTTTCGTTCTGCTGTCAGAGAGATAGACGAGAGTGCCGCATAGCAGGCCATGCAACCGGACAGCCGCAAGCATAGCTTGCGGTATTCGCGGTCGCTATGCTCCCGCGGCTGCCGGCGGCATTAAGCATCCCGCAGAAACCGGAGTAGAATCAGGCTTTCTCTTATTTCTTATGAAGACGTACTATGCACTGGCCAGACTACATTGCGGTTGATCCGGCTGTCTGCCATGGAAAAGCCTGTATCAAGAGCACACGCATCATGGTATCAGTGGTGCTGGACAACTTGGCTGCAGGCCTGACCACGGACGAGATTATCCGTAGCTATCCTTCCCTCACCCGTGAAGCGGTTCAAGCTGCCATTGCTTACGCCGCCGAACTCGCGCGAGAACGAGTCCTGTCGTTGTCGACCTAAGGCGTCGGGATGAAATTCAAGATAGACGAAAACTTACCCGCTGAGATAACGGTACTCTTGCAAGAGGCTGGCTACGACGCGATTACTGTACTGGAACAGGAACTTGGAGGTAGTGCCGATCCCTGTATTGCGTCAGTGTGCCGCAATGAAAATCGCGCATTGGTAACGCCGGATACGGATTTTGCGGACATACGCACGTATCCGCCAAACCAATCCTAAGCTTAATTGTGTTACGGCTAAGGCGGCAGGACAAGCCGCACGTAGTGCGGACAGTCACAAGCTTGATTCCGGTATTCTCGACGCAACCGCTTCAGCATCGTTTATGGATCGTTGAAGATGACCAGAGACGGATTCGGGAGTGAATTCGGAGGTGGCGATGCCTCGAGGCACTCAAGCCGACGCCCGAGAGCTGCGCGGTACTATCCATCGTCCGGGGCGGGTGCGGCTTGGTTTCAGCGTTAGGCATCATAAATAACACATGGTAGACTAACCGGTGTATTTGAGAGTGGAAAAAAACGTATGTCAAAACTTGATCGCGCCAAGGAACAGATCGCTTATTTGAAACTTTGGTTGGGTATTCTGGTTGCTACTATTATCAGCCTCACTGGTTGGTTAATTTCAAATTTCCAGTCAGTTCATTGGCTATTAGTTTTCGCTGCTATATTCGCTTTAGCTATAATCGGTTTTGCTGGGTACAGCATTCACAAACGTATTGAAGAGAAAATCGCGCTTCTCGAGGAGTTATAGAAATGACTATTATTGTAGCTTTTGTTCTTGTCGCCGCAGCCGTTTTCATTACCTATCTGGCATTTGATGCCATCCACAAGTCATAAGGCAGCCCAACGAGTCGGTCAAACGGACGTGCCGGCCCTTAACCGTTTTGAAGGTTTGTTGTTAATCCAGGTTCGGTGGCTTCGTTTACCGTCCTTGAACGGCGCGCCCCTTACCTTGGCGTTATCCATTCATTTTCCGAGCGGCTCAACACGAACGGATCGAGTTTCATTCAGTTGAACCGATTCCGTTCCCCTTTCGATATGACCGAAGGCCCGAAACAAATGCTCAGGCGACGAAAGGGGAACCGATCTGCGCCCACGATCCTTTTAAATGGAACGGCTGAACCAACAAATCGGTATTGGACCAATATCCAGAATTCAAGAGCAATCGTTCCTCTGATTACATTTCTTTCGATAGCGTGAGCACATGTTGGACCTTGGCCTTGCGGCGTTCCCACAAAAAGAGTGGCTGGTTTATAAAGACACGCAGCCCGGATTTCATAAAAACTGCGAGAGCCTCGGCCGCACTACCGCGTACATGATAATCATCATCCCGCAAGGCCGCGAGCAGTGCGGAAATGACCGCCTCGTTCGCCGCGGATCCGAGCCCACCCAGAGCCCCGGCCGCCCGCAAGCGTACTCCATCATCATCATCCCGCAAGGCCGCGAGCAGTCCGGAAATGACCGCCTCGTTCGCCGCGGATCCGAGCCCACCCAGAGCCTTGGCCGCCCGCCAGCGTACATGATCATGATCATCCCGCAAGGCCGCGAGCAGTCCGGGAATGACCGCCTCGTTCGCCGCGGATCCGAGCCGACCCAGAGCCTGGGCCGCCAAAACGCGTACATTATAATCCTCGTCGTGCAAGGCGTTTACCAAACGGTCGATATTCGTATAACGCCAACGCGCAGGACTACGGGCGGGAATGACAATTGCCGGAATAAATTGATCCGCCAAAGAACTCCATCCCTTTTGTCGAAATTTAAAACACACCTCCAATGCCTCTTTCGTAAAAGAATCCAATAGCGTCGCACTCCGATCTTGGGTCTCCGGCGCAATCTCACCAATCGCGACGCAAGCCAGAATAAGCC
>JBOICY010000107.1:0-4738 GCA_050740335.1 Methylococcales bacterium
TTCCGCCGGAAAAAGGCTTTAAAGGATGGAAAGTCACCACGATCGGCGACGATATTGCCTGGATCAAGCCGGCCAAGGATGGTAAGTTCTATGCGATCAATCCGGAAGCCGGATATTTTGGCGTGGCTCCCGGGACGTCCATGACTTCCAACCCGAACGCCATCCATACACTGAAGGCCAATTGCATTTTCACGAATGTCGCGCTGACCGACGATGGCGATGTCTGGTGGGAAGGCATGACGGACGAAACGCCCCGGCATTTAATCGATTGGAAAGGGAACGATTGGACACCCGATAGCGGGACCTTGGCGGCTCATCCGAACGCCCGCTTTACGGCTCCGGCAGCGCTATGTCCATCGATCGATCCGGCTTGGGAAGATCCCAATGGGGTTCCGATCAGCGCCTTTATTTTCGGAGGCCGGATCAGTAAAAATTTTCCTCTGGTCTTCGAATCCTATAATTGGGAGCATGGCGTTTATCTGGCCGCCACCATGGGATCGGAAGCCACCGCCGCAGCAGTCGGGCAGGCCGCGATGCGGCGCGACCCGATGGCGATGTTGCCATTCTGCGGGTATAACATGGGGGATTATTGGAAACACTGGCTGCACCTCGGGCGTCAAAGTGTCGCGACTCCGCCGCGTATTTTCCGGGTAAACTGGTTCCGCAAAGACGGCAATGGCAAATTCATCTGGCCCGGTTTTGGTGAAAATATGCGAGCCCTGGAATGGATCGTCGATCGCGTGCGTGGCCGGGTTCTGGGTATCGAAAGTCCGTTGGGCTGGATGCCGCGCTATGAAGAGATCAACTGGGACGGATTGGATTTCTCGGAAGAAAGGTTTTATGAAATCATGAATATCAACAGAGAAGCAGCCCGTACCGAAGCCGCGGAACAGGAAGATCTGTTTACGCGTTTCGGCGAACGTCTGCCTCGAGAAATGGAATTGGAGCGCGAACTGTTGCTGTCTCGCTTGTATCGATCGCCCGAAGTATGGGATCTGAAAGCCGTTGCCTGAGATTCGGTAAGCTACTCACTTTCCTCCCTTGTGCGTACAAGGGAGGGAATCCCTCCGTATAACGCGGCAAAAAAGTTCGAGCCGTGACGGCCTCCCCGGACAGGAGTTCTATGGATAGGCGTCGCAGGGCCGCTCATGGCGGTTTGCTCGGCCTACAGGATATCCTTTAAATCGATCGTGATGCCGGCCAACTGGGACAGAGTGATTCGATCACCCGCAAATAAGATTGTTTTTTCCTTATAGATTTTATTCAACGGCTCACGGTAGCCTTCGAGGCAACCCTGATTCAGATTAACGATCCAATATTCCGGGATGTTGTACGCGGCATAAAGGTCGTGTTTTTGATTCCGGTCGAATCCGAGCGTTTGGTCAGCGACTTCGATCAGTAACAACACATCGCTGGGGCCTGGGTGTTTTTCGCGGTAGAAATCAGCCACGGGCCGCAACAGCATGAGATCCGGCTGCGGCTCCGAGAACTCTCCTAATTGCAACGGGTCCTGGACAGAGATCATGGCCCGATTCTGGACCAACCCACTGAACAGTTGAATGAGCCGTTTTACGTGACTGGCATGATTGGGTCCAATCGGCGGCATTTCGAAAATTTCTCCTTCAATCAGCTCAAGCCGACTGTCCGATTGGAATATACTGGCCTCCCCGAGTTTGCGCCATTCGGCGATATCGGTTAAATGTTTTCGTGCTGTGAGTATCTCAACCATCTAAGCCGCTGTTTTCGACTTTCCGGATCAAACTGTTTCAACCCTTGTCTTTCTTACCGGACTCGGATGGAATCATCGAGGCGAAGGGCTGGAAGAAGAAATTCATGGAGTCGGCAATCAAATGCCGCATGTTCTGCACGGCCTGGTCATAGATGATTCCATCGGCTGTTCCTTCAAATTCTTCCGTTGACAGTTTGCCGTTTTCGTAGCGGTATTGGCGGCTGTGCACGTGCGTTTTTCCTTCCGACGAGGACATTTCCTGGTATGAATAACGGAAACTGAAGAATCCGATATTTTGGAACGGGTTGAAGAGCAGCGGGCTTCCGGGCACGGAAGATGACCGGATGTCGATATTACGACCCTGCTCAGCAGGTTTTTCCAAGACCTTCTGTTCGGTTTCGTTGCTAAGTTCTTTGGTCATTAGGGGCTCCCCGCGGGTACGCGACAGGTAATAAACGGAGGTTTAGCCAGTCTAACACTCCCGCCTGGAGCCCGCAATCGACATAATCCGACTGTCGCGGCCGATTCATTGCTTTATTGTTTTTATGCCGGTATTCTTTCCGGATCGCAAACTCTAATGAGGGCTCTACGGTTTGCGAAGCCCTTATAAGGTATTGTTTTTCTATTGGATCGAGGGTTCGATGTACAAAATACGCAATAATGTCGTGGAGGTCGGAGACCTCGAGATCGACAAGCGTCTGTATGATTTGCAGAAGGATGAAATCGCTCCGGAAACCGGTGTCGATGTGGATCGTTTCTGGACTTCGCTGACCGAAATCGTCAAGGAATTGGGACCGGCCAATTCGGCGCTGCTCGCGAAGCGCGATGAATTGCAGGCGCGAATCGACGGATGGCATCGTTCCCGGCGCGGCGAGCCGCATGATCCGAAAGCCTACCGGGAATTCCTCGAAGAAATCGGTTACCTGGTTCCGGAACCGGATGATTTTCAGATCTCGACGACCGGTGTCGATGCGGAAATCGCGGCGATCGCGGGCCCTCAACTCGTGGTTCCGCTAGACAATGCGCGCTATGTGTTGAATGCCGCGAACGCCCGCTGGGGCAGTCTGTATGATGCGCTGTATGGCACCGACGTGATTTCCGAATCCGACGGGTGTAAAAAAATCAAAAAATACAATCCGATCCGCGGCGAAAAAGTTATTCAGGTCGCGCGCAACTTTCTCGATCGGCATTTCCAGTTGGAAAAGGATACCCACCACCACGTGGTGCAGTACCGGGTGGTCGACGCACAACTGATCGCCCAGATGGGTGATGGCACCAGTACCACACTGCTTCGCGCCGAGCGCTTCAAGGGGTATAACGGAAATCCGAAAAATCCGGATCAGATCCTGTTGCGCAAAAACGATCTTTACGTCGAGATCCGCTTCGGCGAAGGCTATTTTATCGGCCGGCGCGATCACGCGAACATTTATGACATTCAGATGGAGTCGGCGATCACCTCGATCATGGATTGCGAGGATTCGGTTGCCTCGGTGGATACCGAGGACAAAATTAACGTTTACCGGAACTGGCTGGATCTGATGAAAGGGACCCTGGTCCGCAAAATAGAGAAAGACGATAGTATCGTAGAACGCACCCTCGAACCGGACCGTAAATATATTGCGCCGGACGGCGGAACCCTGACGGTCCATGGAAGAAGTTTGATGCTGGTACGCAATGTGGGTATCCATCTTGAAACGGATTCTGTGCTGTTGCGTGGCAAGCCGATTCCGGAAACCGTTCTCGATGCGATGGTGACCTCGCTGTGCGCGAAGCACGATTTGCTCGCGAACGGGAAATACTCGAACAGTCGCTGCGGGTCGATTTATATCGTCAAACCCAAGATGCACGGCCCGGATGAGGTGCATCTGGCCAGCGAACTGTTCGCGCGCGTCGAAGACGCGCTCGGCTTGGAACGAAATACTCTAAAAATGGGGATCATGGACGAAGAACGGCGGACTTCGGTCAATTTGAAAGCCTGTGTCCGTGCCGCCAGGGAGCGGGTATGTTTTGTCAATACCGGTTTTCTGGACCGGACCGGGGACGATATCCATACCAATATGGAGGCCGGTCCGATGTTGCCCAAAGCGCAGCTTAAAACGGCCAAATGGTTGCGTGCCTACGAAAATTCCAATGTCGATGTGGGCTTGAAATGCGGCCTGGCCGGGCGCGCCCAGATCGGCAAGGGTATGTGGGCGATGCCCGATGAAATGATGGCGATGATGAAAAGCAAAATCCTGCAACTGAAGGAGGGGGCCAACACCGCCTGGGTGCCGTCGCCGACCGCGGCGACGCTGCACGCCATGCATTACCACATTTTCGATGTGCATGATCGGCAGAACGACCTTAACTATCGCAACCAGACACCGGTCGATGCCATTCTCGATATCCCGGTTCTTCCGCAAAGCCGCCAGCTATCCCGGGAAGAAATTCAGCGCGAACTCGAAAACAACGCGCAGGGCATACTCGGATACGTGGCGCGCTGGGTCGGGCAGGGAGTGGGCTGTTCGAAAGTGCCCGATATCAATAATATTGCTTTGATGGAAGACTGCGCGACCTTGAGAATCTCGAGCCAGCATATCGCAAACTGGCTGCATCACGGGATATTGAATGAAAAGCAGGTCCGGGAGGCGATGAAAACCATGGCCATCCTGGTCGACCGGCAAAATTCTGGGGATCCCCACTATAAGCCGATGTCCGCGGATTTCGCTTCGAGCATTCCATTCCAGGCGGCTCTTGACCTCGCTTTGAAAGGCCGCAAGCAACCCAATGGCTACACCGAATTTATTCTTTACGCGCGCAGGCGGGAGGAGAAAGCAAGTGAATAAGCGGTGGTTCGTTAGAATTCGTCTCGTATGGGAATATCGACATTGATATTCAATTTTCCATCTTCTTCCAGAATACCGATCGCTTTTCCCTTTCCTTGCATGACCACGGGGACGGGATCTCGAAACAGCGGGTGCCGGATAAATCGCAGCGTCCAGCCAAACGATTCCAAGCGGCGCAGCGATA
>JBOICY010000108.1:0-2649 GCA_050740335.1 Methylococcales bacterium
GACGCTCTCCTCCACCGTCCATCGACCCCCGAGGAGGCCTGCCATGCCCATACCAATGAGTCTGCCCTTTCTGGAAAACCCACCCATCAACCCGGAGATTCGGGAACACCTGGACAACGCCCAACGCGCTGTCGTCCTCGACAAACTGGCGCAACGGCAATCGCCAGGACCGCAGGGGTCGAAACCCAACCGGAGCAGCCCAGCCATGAGTGATCAGAGCAAAATCAGCGCAGCCCACTTACGCCGTGCCGCCTTTGTCTAGTTTCGCCAATCCTCAGCGTATCAGGTGGAGCACAACCGAGAGTCAACCGCACGCCAATACGCCCTTACCGAGCGCTCCGTGGAACTCGGTTGGCCGCGAGATCAGATCACCGTCATCGATCAGGATCCGGGGTTCTACGGCGCCAGTGCGGCGCCACGCTATGGATTCGCCCAATTGACCGCTGCTGTCGCCCTGGGACAGGTCGGCATTGTCCTGGGGCTCGAAGTCTCGCGTCTTTCGCTCCATAATGCCAACTGGTATCGTTTGCTCGATCGGTGCGGAGACCTGCACCTTGATCGGCGATGCCGACGGCGTTTACCATCCTGAACTGTTCAATGATCGCCTCATACTGGGACTCAAGGGTACTCTGAGTGAAGCCGAACTCCCTATCCTGCGCGCGCGGCTCGACGGCGCTATCCGCAATCAGGCCGCCCGCGGCGAACTGCGCCGGGGACTACCGGTCGGCTTCGTGTGGGGCGATGCGAACGGCGCGGTGCTTTTTCACCCCGATGCGGCGGTGGGCGCCACTATCCGCTCGGGGTTCGAGCGCTTTGCCTAACTGGGCTCGGCGTGAAGGGTCTGGCTCTGGTTTCACACCGCGGGCCTGAACTTTCCCCTTCGATTGAACCAAGCCCGGGAGATTCGCTGGACCCCTCCCGCCTGCACCGCCATCCACCAGGTCCTCACCAATCCGGTCTATGCCGGCGCTTATTGCTATGGCAAAACCCGGCATGAGCGTTATATCGAGGCAAGCAGGGACAGATCAAGAAACGTATCCTCCAGCTTCCCCAGTCGGAGTGGGCCGTACTCATCCGCGAGCACCACCAGGGTTATATTGATTGGGCCACTTATGAAGCCAATCCAGCACGGCTCGACACCAATACCCGTCCGCAACCCCATCAGGGTGGCGGCGCCCTGCGCGAAGGGAACGCCTTACTGCAAGGCCTGGCCACCTGCGGACATTGCGGCCGGCGCCTGCGCACGCATTATCGCGGACGCAATGGAACCCCGGGCTACCATTGCGCAGGTAAAGAGATCGTCCAAGGCCGGGGGGTCATTGTCTCAACGTCGGGGGCTGCAAATCGACGAGGCGGTGACCCAAGCGTTTCTTGCAGCCCTGGAACCCGCCGGTGTCGAAGCGGCACTCATCGCCGCACAACAGCTTGAAGCCGATCGCGATGCCGCCCTCGCACAGTGGCAACTCGCCGTTGAGCGCGCGAAGCTCATGAAGCCGAAAAGGCCGAGCGCCGGTATCGCGCCGTCGAGCCGGAACACTGTTTAGTCGCCCGCGGACTCGAAACCGAATGGGAGCGCTGTTTGCAGGCCCTCGATTCAGCCCGAGCGGAATTAACCCGCCGCCAACAGCAGCGCCCGACCACCCTGAAACCCGCCGAACGTCGTGCCCTGTTGGCGCTCGGCGCCGATCTCCGGCAGGTTTGGTTCGCCCCTACGACCACCGCCCGCGACCAGAAGGAACTCCTGCGTGCCCTGCTGGAAAAAGTGATCCTCCCCGTATTCCGCGACCAATACCGGGCCCATCTCACTCTTCGATGGCGCGGTGGTCAACTGACCGAACTCGACGTCAACTTGCCCCGTTCTCGGCCCGCCACGGTCCGCACCGATAAACAGACTTTGAGCCTCGTGCGTCGCTTGGCAGTCCACTATCCCGACGCCGTCATTGCCGGCATTCTCAACCGCCAGAAGCGGACTACCGCGCGGGGTTTGGGTTTCAGCGCCAACCTGGTCGGGAACTTGCGGCGACACTGGCGAATCTCGCGCTTCGAGCCACGGCCGTCTCACCCCGAGGGTACACTCATCAGTATACAACCAGCCGCCAAAATCCTCGACATGGCGCCGTCGACCCTCCACCGATTGGTTAACGACGGTTGCGTTGCCGGCGAACAGATCACGCCCGGCGCACCCTGGCAGATCCGAATCACTGACGATTTACGCCAACGCTTCGTTGCCCCGAAGCGCCTGCCGGCTACGTGGTTATGCAAGAGGCCACCCGACTTCTCGGGATATCTCGCCCAACCGTGTTGCAGTGGGTTAAACGCGGCGAACTGGAGGCTGTCCACGTTTGCAATGGCCGCCGAAAAGGTCTACGAATCACAGTAATAAACAACCAAACCGAACTATTTTGTCACTCCTCATGAACCCGGGGGCATTATGAAGCAGCATCCAAGGATTTCACCTTGCGCCGGTGGCCTTCCTGCGTTGCCTTCACGATACGCGCTTGCAGCCTCCTGACTTGTTGATGGCATTTGGCCCAGTCGATGCCGTGCCAGTCCACCTCCAAGCCGGAGGCCGCATACACAGATATAATAGAGATCTCTGTATTTATTTGCTTGTCCTCCTTTAGAAAGCTTCTACCACCTCTCTCGTGA
>JBOICY010000109.1:0-16176 GCA_050740335.1 Methylococcales bacterium
CGCGCGCCTGGCGGTTAGAGGGGCATGACCGTCCGAACCTCGACGACCTGACCAACCTGCTGATACGCGTGGCAGAATATTTTATAGGCTATTGACACCGGCTGGCTTGTAAGTGCTGGGATCCAGAAAATGGCCTGCAGGAGAAACAGAGATATCCAAAGCATAATGCTCTGCGGGGTTTCGACGCTCGAAACGATATTCGGCAACGAAATGCTGAATCCCATCATCGGCTCTGGTAACGCTGAAATCCAATGGTTTCTTGGGCCCGAATTCTCGGGCGATTTCATCCTTCGTAATCAATGAATCGAATAGTGTAACATTCGGCTCATCTGCACCCGCACAGCCAAACCCGACGATACCTGAGAAAATGCCCAAAAAAGCGATAAGTCGTAACACGTGCATCATCATGCTCCCGTATGAGGGGTATACTGTACCGATCTAGTAGTAGTAAGCACCGTATTTGATCGTTATTGCACTCGCTACCTTAAGCCAATAAGCTCCACTCCCTTTTCTTTCCCGCAAATAGAAGCCCAAGTATACACAGACGGTAAGGCCCAACTAATAAGCATTTTATCCGTCGTGCGCAGCATGACGGATAAATGTTTGTTAGACTGAACCGTCGCCGGAGCACGCTATTTAATGGGGATTGTATTTCGGAAGAGCGAAATTGTCGGAGGGAATTGAGGTGTTTTTTCGGTTTTTCGGGTCAAGCGGTGGAGTTTGAATGCTTGGTTTCGCACGTTTAAAGATTCATGGTTCCGGTTTGGGCGGTTCGATAGGGGTATTTTTCGCGTTTCGATTTCTTCTGGCCGAGCGACATTGCAGTCCTCGACGGGCCTGTTTAACACCCGGGTGAAAGCGGGTTGAAGTTTTAGCGGGTCATCATTCAATCATACGCAATGCGCCTCGGCGCGATTTGATAGAGCCCGATCAAACGACCTTGGTGACAACGCGGACAGAATGGCGCCGGGGTTTCGCCGTTTTCGGGGCGTTTCGGTTCGGATTCGGCCGCGAAGCGGTTTAGTTCAACAGATAATTATAAAGCTTCCGGATATCTACCACACAACCTTCGGGGAGGATGAGAAAGCGCGCATTATTGGCGATCAGATGCAGGCGTTGAAACTGGACTGGCCGCGGCCAGTTGAGCCAAAGGTCGCGCGGCGCGCACATCAACGCACTGGCCTGCCACAAAAGCAAAGCCAGCCATTGCCCGCGGTACTCGGCCACCTGCCGCAGCGCCCGTCCGGCGGTACGGTTGAAACCCAGATTGTGATAGCGGCGCATTAGTTCATCCCAAAGGCTGGCTCGTGGCCCGGAATCGGCCGAACGCTCACTTCGGAAAGTGCAATCGGCAAGGCAGCCGCGTTGTCGGTCGGAATAGCGTCCATGGCACCAACATACACCAAATCAGTTGGAATGTTCAGCTCCTCAGTGACCCCCATCGAACTCAGGAGATTAGGAGATTAGATGACGTGGCCCTGTGATGTTGGTCCGTTTTCCTAGCTGTATAACATCCCAACATGGGGTGTTATACAGTTCCGGAGGTCATGCTATGCTGGCCTTGCCACCCGGCTTGACCCAAAAATTTGAATTGCTGTTACACCAAAGGGGGCGTCCGGAACTATCAGCGTTCCGGTTATCGCAAGGGATCTGATTGGGGACAGGTCGCGAAATAAGAACAATCTGTCGATACCGCTTCGTATCGTCAGACCGTTGCGAATCGAATTTTCCGGGGCGTCGTATTCTGTTACCTCAAGAGGCGATCGCCGGGAGGACCTCTAGTATGATGATAAGTATCGGGAAATGTTTTTGGAGATCCTTGGGCGAATCGTGGTCGATTATAACTGGCTGTGCCAGGTTATTCCTTGATGAGCAAACACTATCATTTCATGATCGAGACATTGGAGGATAATTGGTCGCAGGGGATGCCGCAATTAAATGGTGTGCTTACCCAAACAACCTATTGTCGGTACGGACGCTGGGGTCCCGTGTTTCCGGGGCGCTAGCAAGCGATATTGGTCGCGGCCTCAGGTTTAAGACGCGAAATTACTATTTCAGAGTCCGAGGGTACCGCGTCGTTAATCTGACTCGTGTCGATCTGGATGATTAATGTAAAAACCGGTACCCTTTCGCCTTCCTGCTAAGCGTCAGGACCCTGATTGTGAATCGTGACATGAATCGTTCCATGGTTGCCCGGTATGATGTGATCGTGATTGGTGGAGGTCCGGCCGGATCGACCGCGGCCAGTCTGCTTTCCGAGAAAGGCTGGCAGGTTTGTCTGCTGGAAAAAGACCGGCATCCACGGTTCCATATCGGCGAATCGTTGCTGCCGATGAATCTGCCGATTTTTGAACGACTCGGGGTATTGGATGAAGTCCGAAGCATCGGTGTGAAGAAAAATGCGGCCGAATTCAATGCCTCGGATACCCGCCGTCCGGTCGATACCTTCTATTTCGGTGAATCCCTGACCGATAATCCTTCTCACGCCTATCAAGTATTGCGTCAAGACCTCGACTTCCTGTTACTCAACAATAGTCGCAGAAAGGGCGCGACGGTCATCGAAGGGATACGCGTCACTCACGTAGAGCTTTCCGGTGATCCGAAAAGGCTTCGGGCCACGCACGCCGAGGGCGGTTCGGTCCATTTTGAATGCCGATTTATTATCGACGCATCCGGCCGGGATTCCTTTCTGGCAAGCAAGCTGAATCTGAAACGGAAAAACACCAGGCACAGTTCCGCGGCGATCTTCTGCCATTACCGGCACGCACGGCGCCGGAACGGCGACGATGCCGGCAATATCAGTATCTATTGGATAGAACCGGGCTGGATCTGGATGATTCCGCTGCATGATAACATCATGAGTATCGGTGCGGTTTGCAGTCCGGACTATATGAAAACCCGGCAAACCTCCCTGGATGAGTTTTTATGGCATACTCTGAACCAGGTACCTGATATCCGGGAACGCCTCAAAGACGCGCGTTCTACCGGAAAAGCCCGTGCCGCCGCGAATTATTCCTATACCGCAAGCCGAATGGCCGGAGATGGCTACCTTTTGATCGGTGATGCCTTTGCGTTTATCGACCCGGTATTTTCCAGCGGGGTTTTCCTGGCGATGCAAAGTGGAGAACTCGGGAGCGAACTGGTCGATACCGTGCTGCGCAGGCCTGAATCTGCCGCGCGAGCGTTGAAGATTTACGAGAAAAAGGTACACAGTCATTTAGGTTCCTTTTCATGGTTCATTTATCGCTTCAATGTTTATGCGATGCGTCAGTTGCTGATGCACCATCCCGGAGACCATGCCTCACAATATTTCCGCAATGTGAAGGCTGCTGTAA
Organism: Methylococcales bacterium; assembly: GCA_050740335.1. Classification (GTDB taxonomy): domain Bacteria; phylum Pseudomonadota; class Gammaproteobacteria; order Methylococcales; family UBA1147; genus UBA1147. The sequence goes on from JBOICY010000109.1 coordinate 3,336, forward strand.
TCTCGGTATTTTCCGGTGAAAACCATGGACATGAAACACTCCGGATGCCGCTTTTGATTTTCAAGATCAATTTTTACTCGCTGACATGGGTCAATTTTTGGAGTCGCCTGGTCGCACAGGCACGACAAAAAATCTGCGGGGAGTGACTTATCCGAACTGCTCCGTATTCTTGTACTACCAAGATTGTGAACCAGAAGGACTCAACGAAGATTCAGAAGGTCACGCCGTCAGCACTGGGCGCGGACATGCTCCAATTGCTCGAAGCGCGGCATCATGATCCGTTCTCGGTGCTCGGACGACATCGACAGGGTGGTCACGACCACTTTGTCGTTTTCAATCCCTATGCCGAAAGGGTGACTCTCGGGGCTACTCAGTATGCGATGGACTCGATTGGAGATACCGGTTTATTCGAATGCACGCTGCCGAAGGACCAGATTCCCGCACGATATCCTGTCCAGTGGCTCAGCCAATCCGGCACCCGGCATTCCGCGCTGGATCCCTATTGCTTTCCGCCCCAGATCGCGGAATTCGATCTGCACCTGTTCGGAGAAGGCCGGCACTGGCATATTTATCGGATTCTGGGCGCCCATCCGCGCAGCGTCGATCACTGCGCCGGAGTCCTGTTCGGGGTCTGGGCGCCCAACGCGGAGCGGGTCAGCGTGGTCGGCGATTTCAACTACTGGGACGGGCGCTGCCACCCGATGCGGGTACGCGCAGGGAGCGGAATCTGGGAATTGTTCATCCCGGGTTTGGAGTCCGGAGCCCTGTATAAATTCGAGATCCGGAACCGTGACAGCGGGGCGATTACGCGGAAATCGGATCCCTTCGGCCAACTGTTCGAGATGCGACCGAAAACCGCTTCCGTGGTTCGGGATTCTTCCGAATATGATTGGCAGGACGAGGTCTGGATGGAGGGGCGCAAACATTTCGATTGGCAGCACAGCCCGGTCTCGATTTACGAGGTTCACCTCGGTTCGTGGAAGCGCGCAGCAAATGGCGACTTTCTGAACTATCGGGAACTGACCGATGAACTGATCGAGTATGTCTCCGACCTCGGATTCACGCATATCGAACTGCTGCCCGTATCGGAGCATCCGCTGGATGCGTCCTGGGGCTATCAGACCACCGGTTACTACGCGCCCACACGCCGGCATGGCCTGCCGGATGATTTCCGCGATTTCGTGGACCGCTGCCACCAAAATGGGATCGGCGTGATTCTCGATTGGACGCCGGGACATTTTCCGAAGGACGCGCACGCGCTCGCATGTTTCGACGGCAGCGCGCTGTATGAACATGCCGATCCGAAAAAGGGAGAACATCCGGACTGGGGAACCCATGTCTATAATTACGGGCGCAACGAAGTCCGCAATTTCCTGCTCGCGAATGCGATGTTCTGGATCGAGGAATTCCATATCGACGGATTGCGTGTCGATGCGGTCGCGTCGATGCTCTATCTCGATTACTCGAGGAAGGCCGGCGAATGGATTCCCAACCGATACGGCGGGAATGAAAATCTCGAAGCGATCGACTTTATCCGCGATTTGAATCACACGGTTCTCGCACAGCATCCGGGCAGTTTGATGATCGCCGAGGAGTCGACCTCCTGGCCGCAGGTTACGAGACCGGTCTGGACCGGCGGACTCGGATTCTCGATGAAATGGAACATGGGCTGGATGCACGACGTGCTGGATTATATGAGCCACGATCCGGTTTACCGTCATTTTCACCACGACCGACTCACGTTCGGTCTGCTCTACGCGTTCACCGAGAATTTCGTACTGCCCTTTTCCCATGACGAAGTCGTGTACGGCAAGCGCTCGATGTTATACAAAATGCCGGGGGACGAGTGGCAGCGCTTCGCCAACCTGCGCCTGTTGTATACCTTCCTGTTCACCTATCCGGGTAAAAAACTGCTGTTCATGGGCTGCGAATTCGGTCAGGGTAATGAGTGGAACTTCGATACCGCACTGGACTGGACCGTTCTGGACTATCCGTTCCACCGGAGAATCCAAAGCCTGGTTCGCGATCTGAACCGGCTTTACAGGTATTCAAAAGCACTCCACGGTTACGATTTCGAACACCAGGGATTCGTCTGGATCGACTGCCACGACGCCTCCCAGTCGGTATTGACCTATTCGCGCACGGACACGCAATCCTGCATGATTGTGGTACTGAATTTCACGCCGGTTCCGCGCTTGAATTACCGGATCGGGGTTCCGGAATCCGGAATCTACTGTGAAATCCTGAACTCCGATTCGCGTTATTATGGAGGAAGCAATCTTGGCAACGGGTATGCCGAATCCGAAGCGCTTCCCTGGATGAACCAGCCTCATTCTCTGAACCTGACGCTGCCGCCTCTCGGCGGAATCATTCTTTCTCGAATCGATGCCGATCGACCGCTTGATTTAGCGCCGGGTTGATTCCGGAACTGGCCAACTACACGAGCACTCGTTACTATGCGCCGATGCTACGGATTCTTTTTGTTGTGAGTGAACTTTACCCCTTGATAAAAACCGGCGGACTCGCGGACGTTGCGGGCAGCTTGCCGCGAGCCCTGCACTCGCTCGACGAGGACATCCGGATCGTTTTACCTGCCTACCGTGATGCGCTGGCGAGCCTTCGGGCTGTACGACCCGTCGCCGCCTTCGCTATCGGCGCCACACGCGTCAACGTTCTGGAAAGCTCGCTCCCGGAATCACCGCTCAAGGTCTGGTTGATCGACGAGCCGAGCCTCTTCGATCGCCCCGGAAACCCTTATCTCGCGGCAAACGGGAGCCCTTGGCCGGATAATGCGCAACGCTTCGCGCTGTTCTGCCGTGCGGTCTTTGAAATCGCGATGGGCCGCGCGGCACTATCCTGGCAGCCCGACCTGGTTCACTGTAACGACTGGCAGACCGGGCTCGTACCGGCCCTCCTGAGCCGCGAACAATCGAGGCCCGCGACGCTTTTTACTGTACATAATCTGGCCTATCAGGGATTGTTTCCCTACCAGACTTTTGTGGACCTGAATCTACCCGAAAGCTTCTGGGCGATCGAAGCGCTGGAGTTTCATCAGCAACTTTCGTTTATCAAAGGCGGACTGGTTTATGCCGACTGCATCAACACGGTCAGTCCGCACTACGCGACAGAGATCCAGACCCCTGCTTTCGGCTACGGGCTCGACGGTTTGCTGCGCTTCAGAGGCGAGGTATTGAGCGGAATCCTCAATGGCATCGATACCGAAATCTGGAACCCGCTAACCGATGCCTGTTTGACTGTGAACTATTCCAGCGTGAACCTCGACAAAAAGCGACAAAATAAAAAAACCTTGTTGGAGCGATTCAACCTCGAACGCGATTTTTCCGGTCCTCTGATCGGTTGCATCGGACGCCTGGTTCATCAAAAAGGAGTCGATCTGATCATCGATGTCATCCAATCATTGATCGATTATCCGATGAATTTCGTGCTGATCGGGAGCGGGGAGCCGGAATACGAAACGGCGTTGCGCCAGTGCGCGAAGGATTTTCCGGAAAAGATCGCGGTTAAAATCGGTTACGACGAAGCGCTGGCTCATCTGATCGAGGCAGGGGCCGACCTGTTTTTGATGCCGTCCCGATTCGAACCGTGTGGCCTCAATCAAATGTACAGCCTGCGTTACGGGACGATACCGGTTGTTCACAACACCGGCGGCCTCGCGGACACGGTGGTCGATACCACGCCCGTGACACTTCGTAACCATACCGCGACCGGGCTGGTGTTCGACGAGGCGAATGCCGGTTCGCTCATGGAAGCGGTCAAGCGCGCGCTGCTTCTGTACGAAAACCCTTCGGCGTGGAAAGAAATGCAACAGACCGGCATGCGGCAGGACTTTTCCTGGAAACACAGCGCCGAACAATATCTCGAACTCTACCGTAAAACTTTCGAGACTTTAGAACGCGGATGACCGATTCAAGGCTCTCTCGGTCGGGGATAAAAGATTTCATCGAATGTCCAATCAGGGGCTGGTGTTGTTTGGCGTATGGACGAATCTGCTAGACTGATTAAGCTGGGCACCACAGGGCGGAACGATCAATACTTGCGCGGGATATTACGATGAAAGACAAGCAATTTCAAAACAGTTCTATTCGGAGTTCGTATCAATACACAGGCCCGATTCCGGCAACATTCTTTCGAAAATTCCTTCGCCGGCCGTCCGATCCGCGAGTGCTCGGAAATGGGCCCGGAAAAGTGTTGACAAGCCTGGTGTTCCTGTTCGTTGCTTGGCTTCCAATCAACGTTCCGGGCCAGGAACTGGTTCTGGAGGTCATACAATTGTCGAATCGGCCGGCTGACGAAGTGGTCGACCTGATCCTTCCTTTCCTCGACCCGCGCGGAACGGCCGTAGCCAGCGGCACTAAACTGATTGTCAGGACAAGCCCGGAAAACCTGGTCGAAGTTCAGCTGTTGATCGATCAACTGGATAAAAGACTTGCTGAGTTCCAGATTTCCGTATTGCAAAGCAGCCGGCTGTCTCTCGCCGAGCTGAACGCCGCGGCCGATGTTTACGGAGAAGTCTCGAATCGAGGCAGCGGTGCGGGCGCAAGGGGCCACCTGTACCAATCGGATTCAAAAACCGATGGTGATATTACCCAGCAGCTTCGGACCATGGAAGGCAACGCGGCGCATATCCAGGTCGGGCAGGCCTTTCCGGTACTGAGTTATTCGACTTCCGGCTATGGACAGGCCTATCCTTCAGGGGGAGTCGGCTATCAGGAAGCCACGACCGGTTTTGCGGTGACCCCGCGCATGGCGGGTGATGAAGTATTGCTCGAAGTTTCGCCATGGTCGGACCGCTTGAGCCGTCTAGGCGGCGGTGTCGTGCATACTCAAAGCGCGCACACGACAATCCGCGCGCCGCTTGGCCAATGGGTTAATTTCGGCGGCCAGGATAGTTCCGAGAGCGGCTACGGCAGTGGAATTCTGAGCCGCTACGAACGAACCAACAAGAACGTTTTGAATATTTATATCAAGGTTGACCGGATCCATTAAGCGGATTCCGGCACGGACCCTGTCGCGGCCACTCAGCGGATCGACGCGGAAAACCTTCGGTGCAGGCATCCGGCAGCCCGGCGCACTGCCGTCATTCCTTCCGAGCGGCCTGGTGGCTACGCAATCCCCATCTGCAAACCATTGTGCCCGCGTTCCGGCGCATCCACCTACCGGCACGTTACCGAAGCACCCTCCAAACACCGGATGGAGATTTTCTGGATCTCGATTGGACTCCCGGCCGGCGGCGGGAGCTTGTGATCCTTTTGCATGGCCTGACCGGGAGTTCGTGCTCCAGCTACATCCTGGGTTTGCAGAAGGCGCTGATGGAAACCGGTTTTCGAAGCGTCGCACTTAACTTCCGGGGTTGCAGCGGCCGGCCGAATAATCGCGCGAATGCCTATCATTCGGGCGAAACCGGCGATCTCGATCACGTCTACAGCCACATTCGTGGCGCGGAGCCCGATACCCCGATCGCGGCGGTCGGTTTTTCGCTCGGAGGCAATGTTCTGCTGAAATGGCTCGGCGAGAAAGGGAAAGCGCTCGATCTGTTCGCCGCGGTGGCCGTTTCGGTCCCCTTTGAGTTAAACAAATGCGCGGACCGCATGGACCGCGGCTTCTCGAGGCTGTACCGGAATTTACTGCTGAATGATCTGAATCGATACATGCGCGAAAAATACCGCCATCTGGAAACGAGTGGCCTGCATGATGAAGCCCGTAAAATCGAGGCGATGGGGGACTTGTCGGGGCTTTGTTCGTTCTGGGAGTATGATGATCGGGTGATCGCACCGCTCTATGGATTCAGGGATGTCCACGACTACTATGAGCGATGCAGTTCGCGCCGTTTCCTGAAAGCGATCACGGTTCCAACCCTGGTACTGCAATCCCTGGACGATCCATTCCTGACACCGGATGTGGTTCCGAACCGCGGCGAACTCGCCGATCCAGTTCACTTGGAGACCAGCCCGCACGGAGGCCATGTCGGCTTCGTTTCCGGCGCCATACCCGGAAAACCCCGGTATTGGTTGGAACATCGGATCCCCGGCTATTTAATTGAAGCACTCCGGGAATTCCTGGATCGGAGTAACGGTTTCCGATAAATCCGGTCTTTTACAGATTCCCATGCTCACGGTACAATCCGGTACCTTAGCCACTTGCCCGTGAACGAGTTCCGTTGAAGCAATCGAACAATCCGGATCTATCCCTGCTTGGAATACTATCGGCCACCGCCGCTTCGATCCTGCAGCATTGCCGGAAGGTGTATCGTAACAGCCGGGGTTCCTGGGGCTACCCGAAGAGAGACGTGGTCATTTACCGGGTGGTTAAAGCCAAGGACAGTCTGGAGTCGGCGAAATCGCAATTTGTATCGGCACTCGAAAAATTCAGCTCCGTCACGGATTTCCAGGGTGGCTCCCTGGAAGATCACTACCTCCGGTTGAAACGGGAGTTTGACCTCAGTCAGGACCAGGCCGCGCAGGTTTCTCAGCGTATCCGTGCGGTGGAGGAAGTCAGCCTGGCTCTGTTCGATGAATGGCAACAGGAACTGGACCAATACAGCAGCCGCCAGCTACGCGGCACCAGCCGCGAACAGCTTAAACTGGCCCGGCAGCACTATAACCGCCTGATCCGGGCGATGCATCATGCCGAGGCCAGAATCAAACCAGTCCTCGCCGCGTTCAAGGATCAGGTGCTGTTCCTGAATCACAGCCTGAATGCGCAGGCAATCGCGTCGCTTCATCACGAACTCAGAGCGATTGCGATCGACATCGCCTCGCTGATCGCCGCGATGGAAAAATCCATCCTCGAGGCGAATGCGTTTTTGAATGCCGTCACCGATCAAAAATCGCTGCCGTGTATGTAGTCGTGCTCTGAAAATCATTACAGGGCTATGTGCGCTCGAATCGACCGTGATTCAACGACGCCGGCTCGTTCGACTGTATACCCATCGCGCATCGAATTCCGGCGCCGGGGTGATTGCCAGAGGAGGCCGTGAATAGATTCGAGAAAAAAGGGTAAAAAGACAGGTCTTGGCTACGGATACGGTCAGAACCTAATCGCCTAAATAACCTAATGCTTTTAATTTTTTTATTTCATCCTCACTGATACTGATTTCATCCTCACTAATAGTAGCTTCCCGTAACTTGATTGAAAGATTTGCGCGGAGCTGTTCCGAGTTCTGGTACCAGTCGAGTAACTGCGCGTGAAGTTGTTTGCCATCGGCAGAGAGTCCTTCCAAGGCTCTATTTAACAACTCTTCTGGATCCTTGTTCATGTCGTACAATTGAATTTCCGATCTGTGGTTTTGGCGTTCGCATGCCCCCTTTATAACAGGAACAATCAGTTTTTCGTCATTGATTTGTGTTGATATTTCTTGCGTCCTGAACTTTCCCATTTGTTCGGTATTAGAAGCAAACAATGTTTTCATCGGAGACTGCGCATTGTTGTTAATAGACGAAAGGAGTGGCTGTCCTTGCATCTCCCCATCGTGTCTAATATCCAGAAAATCCAGAATCGTCGGCATCAAGTCAATATGTTCGGCGTTTTTGGAAACCCTCATTCCGGAAAATATCCTACTTGGATATTTTATTAATAGTGGTACATGCAGGCCTTCACGAAAAAGTTGAGTATGCAGAAATCGACCATGCTCAAGAAACTCTTCACCATGGTCGGCTGTAAGAATTATTAATGTATTATCGTAGTATCCAAGTAACTTAAGAGTATGGAATAATTGACCCAAATATCCGTCAATATACCGAATGCTGGCATCGTAATGTGCAATGATATTATGAAGAATCTCCGGATCCAGATGGCTATGATTCTGACCATCACCGATACAGTCCTCATTAAGGCTCCCTAGAAAGCGAGTAGCACAGCGATTGAATTTGTCACAGCCATCAAAATCCTTTATTCCTTCGGGGGCAACTATTTTCACCAGTTCTGGCGGAGCGTCATAAGGCAATTGATTGCTGTCTGAGTGGGCATCTCCGTAATGTAAGAATAGAAAGAACGGGTGAGATGAACCCGAATCTAAAAAATCGATTGCTGATTCGGTAATATCAGCAGCGGATCCAGAATCCGGTGCTACGAACCGATAAAGAATTTTCAGAAGACTGGTACCAAGAGCCTTTCTGTGCCAATGTGGCGGATGGTAATAATGCTGAAAACCGTCCGAAAATCCGCGTTCCCCACCAATCCAGCTTTGTGCGCTTCCTGAGACAAAGGCGGTACCTGTATAACCCCCCTCATCCCGGAGTACTTCGGCTAAGGTGGTTCGTTCAGGGTTTAGGCGAGCGTTTCTCGACCTTACGCCGTGCACGATCGGATATAGTGCCGTCATCATCGTCATGTGTGAAGGCAAGGTGCACGGCTCCGGCGCAAAGGCTGAATGGAAGATAACGGCGTCGTCGGCAAACCGAGTTAAGCTCGGAGTGGTTGGTCGCGGGTATCCGTAAACCTCAAGATGATCGGCTCTTACGGTATCAAGCGAAATAAAAACGACATGCGGTTTTTCGGAATATTTATAGATGTCTTGGTTCGGGAGCGTTTTTGAAACCAGGGTACAAATCAAGACTGATATACCCATCGTCGAACTTCCTATACGAAAGAAAGTCCAGGGAAACGGTTTGCGCCTCCATTTTCTCGCCGCCAGGATCCAGAGGCCGACCGCCAGGATTAAAGTTAAAGTTAAAGTAAATAATCCAATGAAGAACAGCTTTTGTAGAAACGGCATGGCTTGGTGCAAAGATTCTTCAAAAGCATTCGATGCAGGCAGAACCAGAATAATTGCAATGATGAGATAAATATCGAAATTTTGCGAGAGCCTCCATACTCCAGCCTTTCGGAATAGCCAATTGACAGTAAAACATCCTATACCTGCTATAAGCCCAAATATAATGTAACACCAGACTACCCAAGCGATGGATCCTAAATAAGTAGCTAATCTAATCTCGTGAAGGCTGAATAGATATCCGGAGTTTGCTAATTCCAATAGCCCGATGGTCCCGGCACCAAATATTCCAAGTATGCTACATTTTATGACCCGAATGCCATTTTCATTATGCATATGGGAACTCCTTATTGCAGGTTTCGATAACAGGCTTTATTTTCATGAGTTAAGGGGGATGTCCACTCCGAATAAATTCAGTCTGGCAGGTGCAAGATTCTTGATGTCCGGAGTTTTCGTGTTGATCCGCCGGTTTGAAAAAAATAGTCCCCTGGGAACAAGACCGGATTGACACGGTGATTTCCGGTCCACGCATTCATGCTATTCTCGAAGACCAACGCGCTGACGTAGCCAGTGGCGAATCCTCACGGACTGCGGTAACCGGGATTATAGACGAGAGAATCGGAAAACTGAAGCGGGCTTATATTATAGGGCCGCAATTTTCATTATGGCTCGTCTTCGGCCTGTTGTAGCCGGTTGTAGGTTGGGTTGCGGAACGAAACCCAACACCTCAGCCTGCAATGGAACGCAAACGTTGGGTTTCGCTACCGCTCAACCCAACCTGCGAGGATATTATTTTTCAAAATGAGAATTGCTGATATACAGGGACGGATCCTGGAAAATAACTTTGTTTCGAGGCGCGCTACAACGCTGGACCTGTCCTTTTTTAAGCACTTTTTAAGCCGTTTCAGAAAGATTGCTATTGACATCACGTCGCTGATCGCCGCGTTGGAAAATCCAACTGTCAAGGCAAATACGTTTGTGAATGATGTCACCGATAAGAAATCATTGCCCCGTATGGTAGCCACGTATAGAAAAACCTTACAGGGCAATGCGCGCTCTATTCAACCGTGACTCAACGACACCGACTCGTTGACTTTAGCCCTTGGTTTCCGGATGATTGACTCAAAAAATTGTACTGGGTTTGTGATCCTGTTCAAGTGCCAAGAGGTCGGGTTTTTCCGATTTTCCGGAGCCTGAGAGGGATTCCATCGAATTCAGTGATGCGCGGTGCTTGCCGATGCCCGTTTAATGCTAACAGTTCGGTATTGACTACCATGCTGGTTCAGCAGTTAGACTTCCGACGACGCCATCAGAATGTTATCCGAATCCCCCTTTTTCGACCATCTAAAATGATCATGAACCTTTTGAAATTGATGCCCATCCTGTGCATGTCCTTTGTGTTATCGAGCTGCGCCTCGAACGCGATATACCGGAGTTCCTACGAACCGTGCACAGTCTCCGCGAATAATCGATGCGATCAAAGCTCGCTGCAGTTGTACAACCCGGACGCTGAGAATGAATATACGCTGGGGTATGTGGAAATCGACGACCAGGGCCAAATGCGGGATCGGAAGCAAATGCAGACTTTGCTCGATACCCTCAACCGGGAATCCGCCGCCGACAGTCTTTTGTTGATCGTCTTCGTTCACGGCTGGCACCATAATGCCGGACCCGGGGATCCGAATATCGAGAGTTTCAGGCATGATCTGGAAAAACTCAGTGTCATCGAAGGCCGGCGCAGCAAATCGCTGAATCGCCCGGCTCGCAAAATAGCCGGTGTGTATATCGGCTGGCGCGGCGAATCGATCGACTTGCCGCCGTTTAATTATCTGACTTTTTGGGACCGTAAAAGCACCGCGCAAGACGTCGGCTATCTTGGCGTAACCGAATTGCTGGTCAGACTCGAAGAAGTCGTCAATGTCCGAAACTCCATTGCGCCGCCGATCAAAAGCCGGCTGGTGGTCATCGGCCACAGCTTCGGTGGTGCCGTCGTTTACAGCGCCACTTCACAAATTCTTGCCAACCGCTTTGTCGATAGTCAGGAAGGGAAAGGTTATGCCGATACCGCCAAGGGTTTCGGTGATCTCGTGGTTTTGCTGAATCCGGCTTTCGAGGCGCTGCGCTACGCACCTTTTTACGATCTCGCTCAGGCACGGTGCAGTAATTTCGCCGAGCAAGTGCCCCGTTTGGCGATCCTGACATCGGAAGCGGACGACGCGACCGGCGTGCTGTTTCCATTGGGTCGAATATTCTCTACTTTGTTCGAAACCCACCAAGATATCGAGCGCAGGGATTGCAGGCGCCCGCTATCTCTCGATGAAGGCGAAGCCGATCGCCACACCGTGGGTCATTATCTACCCTTGGTCAGCCATACCTTAACGCCGCTCGAGAACGAAAAGAATCTGCGCATCGCCGATTACACCAATATGAAGAATATCTGGAGTACCCAAACGTCCGGCGGCTCCACGCAATTCGGATCCACGGTATTGACGCATCTCAACAAGACCGACCCGCGCAACCCTTATTTGAATATCCGCGTCGATGAAGAGATCATTGCCGATCACAACGATGTGTTCGGCGACCGCGTCATGGAATTTATCCTGTTATTGATCGAGTTATCCACGAGTGAATAAGCCGCTAAAATAGGTAGGCCCGAGCGGGATCGACTTTGGGCGGCTTTTGACAATGACACAGCGGTAACCGTGCATAGCGGGTTTATGCTAGTCTGAGTGGCCTTGGTTGTCTGACTATTTGATTGGATTCCGGAACAGGAGTGAAGCCGCTATGTTGACCAGGAAAAATGAAGATTCCCCGATTCAAAAGAAAACGTTGAAGTTGGATGCGGTCGAGGAAAAGCTCATGCAATTTCTGATCGCCGAATTTTCGACTACCCCGAAGACTTCGGACGAGCCCATGGCAACACTCGGGGCGAGCATCGTCAGCAAGTACGAGCAAAACCCCGATCAGCTTAGCCGAAGTGACCTATTCAAGCTCGATAGCATCATTCTGAGTATTTTACCTCCGGAAAAACTCGCACAGAGGGTACCACTGCTTCGGTCCGCATACGCGGAAATGGCGGGGCCGGCGCTCGCGGCCGCCTACCGTCCGCCTAATTTGGCAGGAGTCGAAGACAGCGACAAGCTGAAGAAGCTTCTGCAAGCCGACGCCCAGGAATTGCAGCGCTTTATACATTTCAGCCAGCTTTTTACACCGGACCGCGAAAGGCTTCGCAAAGACATGTTCGTGAAATCCGGTTGGTATATGGTGGGTGCTACCCTTAGCTGGCTTTTGTGGTTTGTCGTTTCGGTATGGTTCGGTCTGCAGTTTCTCGGTGTACTGATCACGGTGATCTACTCCGGTGTCATAGGCGGTTTCATCAGTTCGCAAAGGAGGGTACAGATGATCCCTTCGGATGGAGACCCGCTCAGAAGTTATTATGCGCTCGAGAACGGAAAGTCATTAATCGCCCTGGCGCCCGGTTTCGGCGCGGTGTTTGCCGTGGTATTGATGTTTCTATTCATCAGCAAGGTAATCGAAGGACCGATATTTCCCAAGTACCCGGATGCCCTGCCGATTCAGACTGGAGCGGCGGTCGGGACAGGAGGCACTCAGGCTGGCCAAACGGCAACCGCAACGAACCGGCAACAGGAATCCAGTGACATGGCCGACAAGTTGGAACGTTTCCAATTTCAGCAATTCTTACCAGTCGATGCGGCCGCCTATGCACTCCTGTTTCTCTGGTCGTTTATCGCCGGGTTCGCCGAGCGCTTCGTGCCGGATGCGCTGGATCGCCTGATGACCCGTGCTCAAGGGGATGCCAAGCCTGCGCCGGCTAATTTGGCTTCCGGCATGGGGCCAACTTTCGATAATCGCGTTGGCTCGACTCTGGAAGCGACTCCTGAGTCTCGTTCAGAGGCGACATCCGTACAACCCTCGGGGTCTGGCCAATTTACCTATGTGAGTGAGACGGACGATTCGTTGGAAGACGGGAGCGATATTCATCTCTGCGACTCGGGTGTCCCGATTCAAGATATCACCGAGGACGATGAATTGCCTGCTGCGAAAGGGGGGGTAGCCTGATATGTCATCCTTGATTCAACTGGAATGGTT
>JBOICY010000110.1:0-12284 GCA_050740335.1 Methylococcales bacterium
AGATGGAGTACTTTACCGTCCCGAAAACACGGGACGCCACTGAAACGACCGGTGAAGCGCCCGTCGATCGATTCCGGAACGGTTGCGAGTAGATTGGAGATTCCGTACAAGTCGATAATCGGTTCGGTGACGAACTGGTTGGTCGCGGTAATCACCAGCAGCGTATCGCCGGCTTTCATGTGCCGGTCGATCAGTGCCCGGGCTCCGGATAGCAGAATCGGCCGGATTTTCTCTTCGACATAGCGCGCTCGCCATTCAACCAACCGTTCCGGAGGGTGAGCCGCGAGCGGAGCCAATGCAAAGTTCAGAAAGGCTTGAATGTCCAGGGTGCCTTGTTTGTACTCCTCGTAGAAACGGGCATTGGTTGATTCGTATTGATTCCGGTCGACGATGCCCTGTTCAACCAGAAACTGGCCCCACAGATAATCGCTGTCACCCCCGATCAGGGTATTGTCAAGATCAAAAATAGCGAGACTCATAACGGCTTGAATTGAAAGACTCTTATACAAGCGTACAAGGATAGTGATCCGATTGAAAATGTAAATGGTTTTCTGCTTTAATACCGATTCGTGTAGAATTTGGCGGTAAATCTTTCATTCAGACTCCTATCAGAGGCGATTAGAAAAGACCACCGGGAACGATCGCGGGGAACGACTTGGAATAGCAGTATGATTGACGCAGAAGGATATCGGTACAATGTGGGCATAGTCCTTTGCAATGCGGAGGGGAGATTGTTTTGGGCGCGGCGGGCCGGCATGGATTCCTGGCAGTTTCCGCAGGGCGGCATCAAAAAAAATGAAAATCCCGAGCAGGCCATGTTCCGGGAACTTTACGAAGAAATCGGACTGACCGCAGAGCATGTCGAGATGATTGGCAGAACCCGCAACTGGTTGCATTATGACCTTCCGGAACGCTATATCCGAAGACATTCCTATCCGGTTTGCGTCGGTCAAAAACAGCTCTGGTTTATTCTGAAGATGAACTCCAGTGAACGTTGCGTGCGTTTCGACTGTTCCGAGAAACCGGAATTCGACGGCTGGCGCTGGGTGGATTTTTGGGCGCCGGTCGACGAGGTCGTGTTTTTCAAGCGCGATGTCTACCGCAAGGCCCTATCCGAACTCGGCGAGATGTTGATATCGGATTCCGTTTCGGTGAGCGCCGAAGGCTATCTTGCGCACGAACCCTGTGTGTGCGACGCTGAAGATAGACAGAATGACCAGTCGCTTGCCGAAGTTATAAAATTTACCTTCCTTAGTAACCCGCCGACAGCAGGTTGAGCCCTTCCGGAAGTTCCGGCAGTCTGTAAACCTCGGTTTCGATGCTTCCATCCGGATAAAGCCACAGTCGCCGGTAACCCGGAGCTTGATCGTCCAACATGAAATGATCGGATGCCGGTTTGAACTGGAAGCAGGTCGAGGGTGTCCCGAACACCCGAAGATTCCCGCAGGTGATGTCGAGGGTTTGATGGATGTGGCCACACGCGACCGCGCGGGATTGGGGACGGGATTCAAGAATGGCAAAGAACTTGTTTTGTTCGTCCAAAACCATCGTATCGAGCCAGGCGCATCCGACCGGAACCGGGTGGTGATGGAGCAATATCAGCGCGAATTTTTCAGGATACTGGTCCAGATGGTCTGCGAGTATTTCGCCGGTTTTCTCGGAAAAATGCCCGCTTTCGCTGCCTGGCTCCGTGCTGTCCAGGCAGATGATCTGCCAGGCATCGGTCAGGATCTGACTCGAACAATACACGTTTTCGGATTTGAGTTCCTCAAGCATGAGGCGCGGGTCGTCGTGGTTTCCCGGGAGGCACACGCAAGGCACGCCCAAGCCATGCAGAGTTCGATCCAGCCGCCGATAAGTCGAAGCACGCGGTTCCTGGGTCAGATCTCCGGTTAAGACGATCAGGTCGGGCGGCCAGTGTGTTGATTGGGCCGATTCGACGACTTGCCGGGCCGTTTCTTCGGTATTGACGCCCAGTAATGTCTGGTCCGGTGCGGATAGAAGATGTAAGTCGGTGATCTGAAGAACTTTGACCGCGCTGTTGACTCGGTTTTTATTTGACTTTAGCCTAAGAGCGGCGCGGGGGGATATCATAGTTGCTGGCACCTGGATTTCCGATGGCAGGGGGCGGCGGAACGAAAACGGTGTCCGCGGGACGGAATTGACCGTGTCCCTTCGCAGTGATTTTGAAAGAATGATATTCCTTTATTGACACGCGGGAACCCGGATGAGTGAATATCCAGAACAAGGTTCCCCGTATCCCGGATGCATCACACTGGTGGGCACACCGTGTCGATTGTGGCCTGTTTGTGCAGTATTTCTGCCCATGAGTGTTATCGATAACAGGTTGACCAGAACTCCTTTTCCCGCATTATATCGTTTTAATCAGCACTTTGGAATTGCGCCGGTCATTGTATAAATCCCGCTTTTCCGGGGGCAGGCCGGAAAGGTCCGAAAGCGCAAAACCGCGTTCCAGGAACCAGTGAGCGGTCTGGGTGGTCAGCACGAAGATCCGCGCAAGGCCTTGGCTGCGCGCGGATTTTTCGAGGTGTTCGAGCAGCTTGGTCCCGCGCGATTGCCCACGATATTCGCGATGCAGTGCGATGCAAGCGAGTTCTCCGAAGCCTTCCTGGCTGAATGGATACAGTGCGGCGCAGCCGACAATCAGGCCATCCCGGTCAATCACCGTAAAACAGGAAATCTCGGTTTCCAGAACTTCCCGCGAGCGCGGTACCAGAATACCATCATTTTCGAGCGGAGTGATCAGATCGAGAATCCCCGCGACATCCCGGAGTGTGGCGGTGCGCATGACTTCAAATGGAGTGGAACTGATCAGGGTGCCGATTCCATCGCGCGTAAACAGTTCCCGGAAAATCGCTCCGTCCGATCTTCGATCGATCAGATGGGCCCGGCGGACTTCCGATTTGCAGGCTTCGATCGCCTGCTCGAGATGGCGCCTGGTCGCGTCGCAAAGGTCCTTGGCCTGACTCAGAAGGCCCTTGGCTTCGATCGTGGTTAATTGCCGGATCGGGTTGTCGGGTGCGCCGATCGGCATCTCGGA
Source organism: Methylococcales bacterium (assembly GCA_050740335.1). Classification (GTDB taxonomy): domain Bacteria; phylum Pseudomonadota; class Gammaproteobacteria; order Methylococcales; family UBA1147; genus UBA1147. The sequence goes on from JBOICY010000110.1 coordinate 3,062, forward strand.
CTCGGTGAAGAGTATCAATTTATCGGCGCAGAGATCGATGGCGATCGAGACCGCGAGCCTCTCGGCCGACAGGTTGAATACTTCACCGGTCGGGGAATAGCCGATCGGGGAGATCACGATGATATCGTTCTGATCGAGCTTCTCCCGAATCGAAGCGCTATCGACCCGGCGCACTTCCCCGGTATGGCAGAAATCGATTCCATCCCGGACCCCGAGAGGCTTGGCGGTCACGAAATTTCCCGTGCAAACCCGGATTTTTTCTCCGGCCATCGGTGAATTGGATAATCCCATCGAGAGCAGCGCTTCGATTTCCACGCGCACCGTCCCGGCCGCCTCTTTGACGCACTGGAGCGACTTCGGGTCGGTGATGCGAATACCCTTGTGATAGCGTGACTCGAAGCCCGCGGAGTCGAGTCGCTGTTCGATTTGAGGCCGGATGCCATGCACCAGCACCAGGCGAATACCCAGGCTGTTCAGTATCGCGAAGTCATGAATCGCGCGCGCGAAGTAGCTATCCGCGACCGCTTCTCCGCTGAAGTAGATTACGAAGGTGCGATTCCGGTGCGCTTGGATATAGGGTGCGGCATCCCGGAACCAGTCGACGAATAAGGATTCGCAGGCCACGGATTGCTAATGGATCAGGCAAACCCGGTGGATGAGATTTCTGATCAAATCGATGGCGGGTTTGATCTGGTCCATCGGCAGAAATTCATCGGGTTGGTGCGCCTGGTCGATCGAGCCCGGTCCGAGGATCACGGTTTCCATGCCCAGTCGCGAGAAATAAGGCGCTTCGGTCCCGAAGGCTACTGCTTGAGCCGGGTATCCGGTGAGCGCTTCACAAGTGCGAATGAATGCCGAGTCAGGAGCCGTTTCAAAGGCCGGGACTCCATCGAACAAGGGGTAGATCGTAAGACTCAGGCGCGGATCGCCGGCCAGTACGCTTTGCAGCCGGTGATTCAGCGATTCGCGCAGTTCATTCAGGCCCATTCCGGGTAAGGTTCTGATATCGATCAATGTTTCGCAATGCGCACAAATCCGGTTCGGGCTGTCGCCGCCACGAATCGCGCCGAGATTCACGGTGGGCACGTCGACCTCGAACATGGGATTGCGATTCGACTCCTGAAGTTCCTTGCGCCACTGGAGCAGTTCTCCGAGGACCCGGTGCATTCCTTCCAAGGCGCTGGCTCCGAGCGCCGGATTGCTGGAATGACCCGACTCGCCGCGCACGCGAATCGATTCCATCATCACTCCCTTGTGCATGCGCACCGGTTTGAGCGAGGTCGGTTCGCCGATTACGGCAACTCTTCCGAGTTGGATTCCTTGTTCCAGCAACAATTTGGCTCCCGCCATGGTGCTTTCTTCATCCGCCGTGGCTACGATGACCAAGGGCGCCTGGAATTGCTTGGCTTCGAATATCTTGATCGCCTCCAGCGCGATGCCGAAAAAGGACTTCATGTCGGCGCTGCCGAGACCATACAGGCCTTGTCCTTTCTCGGTCAGTTTGAATGGGTCCGTGGTCCAGCGATCTTCGTCGTAGGGAACCGTATCGGTGTGTCCGGACAGGACCAGACCCGTCCCCGCATTGTAATTGCCGAGGGTGGCCACGAGATTGGATTTCGACTTGGAAACCGGAATGGTCCGAACATCAAAATGGAGTGTCTCGAGCCACTCGGCGAGCACATGAATGACCTCGAGATTGCTTCGGTCATCCTGTGAGTCGGTACTGCTGATCGACGGATGCTGGATCAGCGTCTTGAGCATCGAGATCAGGTCTGGGAGCTGGCGGTCCATGAGAGACAGGTTGTGATTGAACGGGTCTGCTGGGTGGCTGCACGGTCAGGGATGACGGGGTATCGGCGCCGCGCAAGCTGACGGTCATTCGAGCCGACTGTCGGTGACTGCCCCTTCCGAAGCGGAACCGACCAGTTTTGCATATTTGGCCAGAACCCCGCGGGTGTATTTAGGCGCGGGCTTTATCCATGCCCTAAGGCGCTTTTCGATTTCAGCGTCCGTAAGATGCAGCTTGAGTTCGTTGTGTTCCGCGTCGATCGTGATCCTGTCTCCGTCTTGTACGATCGCCAAAGGGCCCCCGCAATAGGCCTCGGGCGTAATGTGACCGACCACGAAACCGTGGGTGCCTCCGGAAAACCGGCCGTCGGTAATCAGCGCGACCCGGCCGCCGAGACCCTTTCCCATGACCGCCGATGTCGGCGAAAGCATTTCCCGCATGCCGGGCCCGCCGCGCGGTCCCTCGTAGCGAATCACGATCACATCCCCGGCCTTGACCGTACCGTTCAGAATGCTTTGCAGCGCGTCTTCCTCGCACTCGAAAACGCAGGCGCCGCCCGTGAAACAGAGTCCTTCCTTTCCGGTGATCTTAGCCACCGCGCCCTGCGCGGCCAGATTGCCGTGCAATATGACGAGATGACTATCTTTTTTGATCGGATTCGACACCGGGCGGATAATCTCCTGACCCTCCGGATAGGGACCGACCCCGGCCAGATTCTCGGCCAGCGTTTTTCCGGTTACGGTAACACAATCTCCGTGCAGAAGTCCCTGATCCAGCAGCGTTTTCATGAGCGGCTGAATACCACCGATTTCGATTAGCTCGGCCATCGAATAACGGCCGCTTGGTTTCAGGTCGGCGAGCACCGGTACTTTTTTGCCGATATCCGAAAAGTCTTCGAGCTTCAGCGGGACAAAGGCGGCATTGGCCATCGCGAGCAAATGCAGCACCGCGTTGGTCGACCCGCCCAGCGCGATCACCACGGTTATCGCGTTCTCAAAGGCTTTGCGGGTCATGATGTCGAGTGGTTTGAGGTTTTTCGCCAAAAGGTCCAACACCGCTTTGCCTGCCTCGACGCAATCGAGCCTTTTCGCGTCGGAGACGGCCGCCTGGGCGGAACTGTTCGGCAGGCTCATGCCGAGCGCTTCGATCGCGGATGCCATCGTGTTCGCGGTGTACATCCCGCCGCAGGAACCCGGACCCGGAATCGCTTTGGCTTCGATATTCTTGAGTTCGCCGTCGTCGATGCGCTGGTTGGCGCGTGCGCCGACCGCTTCGAATACCGAGATCACATCGAGGTTTTTCCCGTTGAAGCAGCCCGGTAAAATGGTTCCGCCGTAGACGAAGATCGCGGGCCGGTTCAGGCGCGCGAGCGCGATCAGACAACCCGGCATATTTTTATCGCAGCCGCCGATTGCGACGACCCCGTCAAAACCCTGGCAAGCGACCACGGTCTCGATCGAATCCGCGATCACTTCGCGAGAGACCAGAGAATACTTCATTCCCTCGGTACCCATCGAGATTCCATCGGAAACTGTAATGGTATTAAAGATCACGGCCTTGCCGTCGTTTGCCTCGACCCCTTCGGCGCTATGCTCGGCCAGGCGGTTGATATGCATGTTGCACGGGGTCACCATGCTCCAGGTGGACGCGATACCGACCTGCGGTTTTTGGAAATCCGCATCGTCGAATCCGACCGCGTGGAGCATCGCCCGGCTCGGCGCGCGTTCCATACCGTCAACGACCCGGGATGAAAATCGACGCGTGGATTTTTCTGTGTTATTCGTCATGCCCTTTGGTTTCCGGATAGGATCAAATCAATGGGGCTCGGAAGGACTCAAAACGAATCCCAACTCCTGGTTTTTCGCCGCAAGCTGAGTCTGGGCAGAATCAGACCGAGCAGAATTCCGCCGAGTAACACGCCGGCACCGATCAGAAACCAGTCCTGGGCCGTGCTGTCCGCGAGTGTTTGACTTTCGCGTTTGATCGTTTGCAGGTCGCGCTCCAGATTGATCACTCTTTCTTGCAACTGGTCGCGTTCCTCCATGATTTTGACGGCCTCGGAGGAGGCCTGCCGAATCGCGGTCACTTCCTGAATCAATCGGTTTTTTTCCTTGCTCAAGGATTCGTTCTCGGTCACGGCATTCTGATTATTCGCTTTCAGCGCGTTCAATTCTTCCTTGGCCTGTTTGTTTTCCTGCTGCAAAGCTTCCAGGTTCTTGACGGCGGTATCGAGTTGTATCCGGGCAATCGGCGATTCGGTCAGATAGCGGGTGAGCACCCAGCCGGTCTTTTTATCTTCCGTTTTAACGTAGGTCCAACCATCGCCGCGGTCGTTCTTGAGCACTGTCAGGGGAGCACCCGTTTCCAGACTCGATACGATCTTGTGCTGGGATCCTTGACCGCTGCGAAGCAATATCTCGAGTTGGTCCGTTACGTATACGGTTTTTGCGGCCTGGACGCCGAACGTTGCAAGCACCAGCGAAACGGCGAAGATGATTTTCACAGAGACTCCTTAGGTTTTATTATGTTCTGACGTCGTGATAAGCACCTTGTTCAGGACGAAGTACCGGTCGGCCGTCGATGCTGTTCCCGCGTGGCTCGAGGCCTTTGCTCCCGCACCGCAATAGAACTATTCTACAGAATACGTGCCAGTTCGGAAATAGTCCGTGCCTCGGAGGGTCCGGTGGTTTCGGGCGGCCAGTCGGCTGCGCGCGGGATCAGGCCAGCAGAAATTCGAGTAGAGATTTTTGGGCGTGCAATCTGTTTTCGGCCTCGTCCCAGACAAGGCTTTGCGGCCCGTCAATGACACCCGCGCTGACCTCCTCGCCTCGGTGCGCCGGAAGACAATGCATGAACAGGCAGCCGGTTTTCCCCGCCGCCATAACCGTTGCGTCGACCTGGTAGCCTTTGAACTCCTGAACACGTGTGTTCCGCTCGGTTTCCTGTCCCATGCTGGTCCATACATCGGTCACGATCAAATCCGAATTTTCGGCCGCTTCGAGCGCCGAGGGAAACAAGGAAACCCGCTCGCCGCCGGCCGCAACAATCCCGGGCTCCGGTCCATAATTCGCGGGGCAGGCAATATGCAGATTGAAATCGAGCAGTCTCGCGGCGTTGATATAGGAGTGGCACATATTATTGCCGTCCCCGATCCAGGCGACTGTCCGGCCGGCGATGTCGCCGCGGTGTTCGAAATAGGTCTGCATGTCCGCGAGTAACTGGCAGGGATGGTATCGGTCGGACAGGCCATTGATCACGGGAACCGAGGAATGGCGGGCGAAGGTGCAAATGGTTTCGTGGAGGTTGGTCCTCATCATCACACAATCGACCATGCGCGAGATGACCCGGGCGCTGTCTTCAATGGCTTCGCCCCGGCCCAACTGAGTGTCTCTGGGTGGCAGAAATATCGCGCTGCCGCCGAAATGGACCATTGCGGTTTCGAAGGAAATCCGGGTACGCGTCGAAGATTTCTCGAAAATCATCGCGAGCACCCTGTTTTTCAGAGGCTCACTGCTTCTGTCCGGATCTTTCTTTAACACCGAGGCGCGAGCGATCAGGCGGCGGAGTTCGCCGGAACTCAGGTCAAGCAGAGTAATGAAATGCCGGGGATTCATCGTGTGTATCGCTCAGCGGCGATTCGAGCCCGTAAATCGATCGATGAGCGGACAAAGCGTGGATACGATCCGATCAGCCTGCGCCTCGTCGAGGATCAAGGGCGGTAACAAGCGGATGGTTTTGTCCGCCTGAATGCTGATCAGGATTTTTTCATTCAAAGCCCCGCCTGCAAGATCGGCACAGCCACGATCCAATTCGATGCCGATCATGAGTCCCAGACCTCGAATATCGACCACCGCGGGGTTGGAATTCAGCCTTCTGGAAAATTCAGACCGAAGGGTTTCGCCGAGTACCGCTGCCCGCGCGCTCAGGTTCTGCTGCTCGAGCGTCTGGAGAACCGCGATCGCAGCGGCGCAGGCCAAGGGGTTACCGCCGAAGGTGGATCCATGAGTACCCACGCTCAACACCTCGGCCGCTTTTCCGCGCGCCATGCAGGCACCGATCGGCAAGCCGTTACCGAGCGCTTTGGCGAGCGTGCAGACATCCGGCAGAATACCGGCGTGTTGATAGGCCAGGAATTTTCCGCTGCGGCCGATCCCGGTTTGAATTTCATCGAGCATCAATAACCACCGATTACGATCGCAAATCTCGCGAAGTCGCGGAAGGTAGTCGGGCTTCGGTACGCGAATCCCTGCCTCCCCTTGAACCGGTTCGACGAGTACCGCCACGATATTCGGATGCTCCGCTGCAATTCGCTCCAGCGCATCGATGTCATCGAAGGGAACTCGCAGGAAACCTTCGACCAGCGGCCCGAAACCTTCGCGGGCCTTGCTGCTGCCGGTCGCGCTGAGTGCCCCCAGGGTTCGCCCATGAAAACTACTTTCCATGACCACGATCTCGGGAAACTCGATATGCTGCTGATAACCAAATCGGCGTGCGATCTTGATTGCCGCTTCATTGGCCTCGGTTCCGGAATTGCAGAAAAATACCTGGTCCAGCCCGCTGAGCCTGGCCAGATGGGCAGCCAGTTCTTCCTGTCGTTGGATTCCGTACAGATTCGAGGTATGCAGCAGCCTGCCGGCCTGTGCACAGATCGCTTCACGGACCGCGGGATGGCAATGTCCTAAGCCGCACACGGCGATTCCCGAAAGCGCATCGAGATAGCGGTTGCCTTGATTATCCCAAAGCCAGACCCCTTCGCCGCGTTCAAAGCTTACCGGGAGTCGCGCATAAGTGGGCATGATGTGGCTGGTCATTTCGTTAGCGAAGAAAAATAAAAGGCAGCCCTGTCAAAAGACTGCCTGAAAAATATTAAAATGTTTATTGTATGGATTGACATCGATCACCACAAGCGATGATTCTCCCGTCAAGTACTCTCGGGATCATCGTTCACCGGCTGGGGTGTTTCGCGCCGTGGCTTTGTTTTGCGATCGATTCCTGATAAGATTACTGGGTATTTGGTCTATTAAGGTACATTTATGGATGTTCTAGAACGAATCAAGCAACAAATCGAGGAAAATCCTGTTTTGCTGTATATGAAAGGGACCCCAAGTTTTCCGCAATGCGGTTTTTCCGGCCGCGCGGTTCAGGTCCTTCAAGCCTGTGACGTCGAGTTTGGATATGTCAACATTTTCGAAGATACGGAGATCAGGGAGAATTTGAAGCGCTATTCGAATTGGCCGACCTTTCCGCAACTGTATATAAACGGCCAATTGATCGGGGGCAGCGATATCATTCTCGAGCTTTACGAAACCGGCGAATTGCAAAAAATATTGCCCCGCGAAGCCCGCGAACCCAATTGAGGCAATTCCAAGCTCGGACAAGGTCCAGGATTTTTGTTCATTCGATCTGGCAAGCCAGGAAAGAGCGTCGATTCCGGCGCTCTTCCGTTTGATCCGAACCGGATTCAATACTGGCGCTGGCGTACCGGTCCGGAACGGTTGATCCTCGATCAATCGGCGCCGTCATCGATTGAACCGGTATAGCGCTGGACAGTATCCTCGTTATCGACCAGATCTTTCCAGCGGTTCACAATCAGACAAAATAATTCAGCGGTCATCCGGGCATCATATTTAGCCGAGTGGGCCTCGTCGGTGTTCCATTCCAAGCCGGCGGCTTGCGCGGCCCGGGCCAGTACGGTCTGTCCATAAGCCAGACCACACAACGTCGCCGTATCGAAGGTGCTGAAGGGGTGAAATGGATTTTTCTTGATTCGGGTCCGTTCGACCGCGGCGTTCAAAAAAGCGATATCGAAGGCCGGATTGTGACCTACCAGAATGGCGCGGGTGCATTGATTGGATTTCACCGCTTTCCGGATCGGTTCGAACACGGTCGTGAGCGCTTCTTTCTCGTCGACCGCAAACCGGAACGGATGGTAAGGGTCGATTCCGTTGAAATCCAGCGCGGACCGATCCAGCCTGGAACCTTCAAATGGGGTCACATGGCAGGCCACGGTTTCGGACAATGTGATCCGGCCGGTTTCGTCCATATCCAGCAGCACCGCTGCAATTTCCAGCAATGCATTGTGTTTGGGGTCGAAGCCTGCGGTTTCGATATCGACGATCACCGGCAGGTAACCTCGGAAGCGTTGGGCAAACCGGCGGTTTTTTGGCTCCATGGCGAAAATGATGAACGGGTTGTTGGATTTAACGGGATTCGGGTGGATTCTTGTCGACCGCGGGAAAAGCTTCCGAGAAGATAAAAGGCGCTCGAAGAATGCTGCTTTATGTGCTATGTTAAACATTTTGTGGCGAGTATCAATAGGTCTTGAACGGTAAGGCAGATTGGAATTTACGATGAAAACGACGATACAACAAAAAATGGCCTGGTATCTTCCGGTGTTCGCGGTTCTGTTTTGGTTGAGCGGTTGTGCGACCACTCCTGCCACGGACCCGCGTGATCCCTGGGAAGGATGGAACCGCGGAGTCCAATCTTTCAACGATGGCGCGGACGACTACGTAATCAAGCCGGTCGCCGAAGGTTATCAATGGATCACCCCGTCGTTCGTCGACCAGGGCGTAACCAATTTTTTCAATAATATCGGCGATATAACCGTTACGATAAACGACTTGCTCCAATTCAAGTTCGGCCAGGGCAGTGAGGATTTTACGCGTTTTCTGATCAATACCACGCTGGGAGTGGTAGGACTGGTGGATGTCGGCACCATGCTCGAATTTGAACGCCACAACGAAGACTTCGGGCAGACGCTCGGCGCCTGGGGGGTACCCACGGGACCTTATCTGGTGTTGCCACTTCTCGGTCCGAGCAGCCCGCGCGAAACATTTGGCTTGGTCGGAGATGCCGCAACCAACCCCCTGTTTTATATTAATTTCCCAGCCGTGACCTGGAGCCTGACAACCTTGAGATTTGTCGATTTGCGGGCCGACCTGCTGAGCGCATCGAGGATCGTCGAAGAGGCGGCCTTGGATCGTTACGAATTCTTCCGCAATGCCTATCTGCAGCGCCGTGATTACCTGGTCCATGATGGTAACCCGCCGATCGAGGACGAAGAAATCCTCGATGAAGATCTGGATGAAGATTTAAAACTGGAAGAAGAACCCGAAGGGAAACCGTTGCAGGAATAGCATGGGATTCCCAGCCTGAATCGGCGGATCGGCATTCCAGAAGAAAAACCAATATGAGTATTGTGGACTTTGGTATTATAACGGCCAAACAGGAAGAGTTTGAGGCGGTGTTGAAACGCTTTCCGGACCGTATGGAACCACTACAAGAAAAGTCTTTGGGGGAACTGAAGACCCTACAGCTTTCGCAAAGCCACGACCTCTGGTGGGCTCAACTACGCACTGGCAATTGCCCGGGGTGTTTTCCAGGGGCTTTCAGAAGCTCAAAATCTTGCCACGGATCTCATTGAAGACCTGC
>JBOICY010000111.1:0-4493 GCA_050740335.1 Methylococcales bacterium
AATGGACCGACCTTTGCTTCGAGGCCTATCCGGAGCAGATCGTTCGCTTGGCTCAAGACACTCCAACCATCTCAACAGACCGGCACGAACCACCCGACCTCGACGACCCCGACTTCGACGACGCGATACCCTTCTCAATACACCCACCTTCCTCCCGCGTCGATCGAGGCTCGCCCTGCCCCTCGTTCAACGCGGGATCCACAATGCCATCCCACCTGACCTAGGCTGGGATGAATCGGTTCGATTTACGCGAAACGGAACACCAGGAAGCTGGTTAAGCTACCCGGCATTATGGTCTGTCTGGAAGCCACCGGCGTCTATCACTTCGATTTGGCGATGGCTCTGCAGGCAATGCCGGGGTGCCGCTCATGGCAGTGAATCCAAAGGCCTCACATAATTTTGCGAAGGTCTTGATGAAAAACAGCAAAACAGACGCTGTCGATGCCCATACTTTGGCGGAATATGCCGCGCGGAGGCAGACTTTGTCGCTGTGCACCACCTCATGCCGCACATATACAGGCGCCCCATACAATTCCAGAGCCCTTTCGACGATGCCGATCGCGCGTTCGACGCCGGCACAAAAACCCCGTGGATTTGCAAGTAAAATTCGCATGCTGCCTCGCTCGTTAAGCCAATGGATGCGATCAGTATGCGGCCTGGACCTTAGAACTTCCGTGATGCAGTTTACAGGGAGCTTGGGAATATTCACGGACGGATCGTATTCGCTCAGGTCTGCCTCGTCGACAAAGCTTTCCGCCTCATGATCGGTGGTCGGTTTGGGCAATTGCTTTTTCCTAATGCTCAACCTCCTTTCAGTGCAAATAGCGGGCGCTGATCGGAGGAATCCGAAGATAGAATTTTCCGATTCCTCCAAGGAAACACTTCAAGGATGGGTGTTTCCGGCTGAAAACTAAATCGATCCGATCGATCAGGCATTCGGTCCGGGTCCGCTTTGAGGCCGTATACGTAAGTCCCCGGCGCTGTGGGGCTGTAATCGGCCTGTCACTCGTCTGCATTATATTTGGTTGCACTTCCGATGACAGCAACTACCGGCAACAACCGATTATGGAGCGCTCCGTTATCGTATCTTCAGGCAATGTGCAACGCTGGCTGACACCCTTGGCAGCCGCAATCTTTTTCTTTCTTGCGATACTGGCTCTGCGGCATTTATTGCAGGATATCAACTATCCCAAGCTCTTCGCTGAAATAAAGGCTACACCGACTGCAATACTGATTGCCGCGACAGGTTCAACGATCGCCGGATATATCGTTTATATCGGCTATGACCTGTCGGCGCTGGCTTACATCGGTCGAAAACTGGACCTGGGTCTGGTCAGCGTCGGTGCTTATTGCGGTTATGCAGTCGCCAACACGGTGGGCTTTAATATCATTTCCGGCGGAGCGGTTCGTTATCGTTTTTATTCGCGCGCGGGTCTGGAAGCGATCGATATTGCCCGGATTGCGATTTTTTGCTCGGTAAGTTGGGGAATAGGTATACATATTATCGGGATTATGGCCCTGCTTATTCGACCGGAAGCACTTGCGGTTATTACAACGGTATCTGCAAGGAATTTGCGGTGGATTGGGGTGACAGCCATTCTCGCTCTGATCGGGCTTAGTGTTTTTTTAGCCAAACGAGGACTGTCCTTTCAGCTAGGCAAGAGGACATTCACCCTGCCGGATTTTAGAATAATGCTGTTCCAGCTATTGATCGCAGTATTGGATATTTTGTTCGCAGGCTCCTGTTTATACGTATTGCTGGCAAATCCTGCAATTCCATTTCTTGCGTTTTTGCTTGTCTATACGATGGCGATACTGGCCGGGATCACGAGTCATGTCCCGGGCGGCGTAGGGGTATTCGAGACAGTCCTTCTGTATGCATTCGATGAGGCAATCCCACTGGAAAAATTGACTGCCGCATTGCTGGTGTACCGAGCGGTTTATTATCTGCTGCCTTTTGTATCGGCGGTCATAATCATGATCGGGCATGAAGCGCGGCAGCGTATGAATGCTGAAGTATTGAATAAAAGCACGATAAAAAAAATATAGTCTGCCTGTAAACCCTTCGTTAAATCGATCATTCCACAACAGCAGGGCCGCTTATCCGCTGAATCCCGGACTGGCTTGAGTTCTGTTGCGTAAATCGCAAAGATCGGGGCGGGCATCGAATTCCTCCGGTGAACGGAAACGGCGTCTTTCTATTGTTATCTGCCTGAAACGTCGCTGAAACAAATCTCCTATAGGATCCCGACGCAGCGGCTGTGCCGTGTTCTTCGTTCATTCTGTTTCCGTAGGAGAAAATATGAAAAGTAATCGATTGATGATCGGGGCTCTTGCCCTGACGTCTACTGTTTCGACGCCGGTCTTTGCCGGCAGGGACTTCGGCGAATACCGGGACTTCCTGCTGCAAGCACATTCCAGGCTGCTTTTCGGAATTAACGGTGCTTTGGGGACATCGTCCACCGAGAGCGTCGATATCTTTACAGCCGAAAGCGATCCGCGTTCCCTGGTTACACTTGCTCAAAGTCTGCAGGCGAAAGTGGTTTCAGCAGAGACAACTCTCGGCCCCAATATCGATATGATGGTCCTGTGGCCGCAAAGTCATCCCACGCACCTGATCGCGTGCGATGAACAGGGAACCAGTCAGCCCGGTGTGCAACGGGTACGGCTTTCGGACGGTTTCGTGGAAACGGTCCTGACCGGCATGTCCTCGTGCGATCCGGTGAGGGCCACACCGTGGGGTACCGTGATTGTCGGCGAAGAGGCCGGCAACGGGAGCCTGCTCGAAATCATCGATCCCCTGAACACGACCGGGGTCGTTTATGACCGCGTCAGCGGCGCGCTCAGCGGTAGCGATGCCGGAAATGTGGCGGTCCGGCCCGCGCTCGGTCATCTATCTTTTGAAGGGATCGCTATCTATCCGAACGGCGTCCTCTACTATGGAGATGAAAATCGCCCTTCCAATGGGACAGCCGGTGGCGCTTATTTCAAGTTTATCCCGAGCACTCCGTGGGTCGCAGGACCGCCGATTAACGATCTCAGCAAATCTCCTTTGATTGCCGGAAATGTCTACGGACTGCGTTTGGGATTACGCTCCGGGGCAAGCGATTACGGTCAGGGGACCAACACCGGCCTCGGAACCTGGGTTCAGGTCGTGAATTCCAACAACGCCGACCTGCGCGCCGCGGCCGGAAATCTCAAACTGACCGGTTACTACCGGCCGGAAGACTTCGATATCGACGGCCACTCTCTTGCCAGAGGCGATGTACGTTTCTGCGCTAACAACACGGGTAACGAAGGGGACGATAAAAACTGGGGCGAAACCATCTGTGTGACCGACGGCAGTTTGACCGAGGCCACGGCCAACACGGCTGTGCCGGAAGTTCAGCCCTTTGTTGCGGGTACCCGCGAATTCGCAATGATGGACAACATCGCCTACCAGCCGGGCCGCGGCAACTGGATCATCCATGAAGACGGGGATGCGCCGGGTTTCGCGGTAAACCCGCACAACAACGACCTGTGGGCTTGTCTGGAAGACGGCCGTGATGACGATAGCCTGTCCGACGGCTGCATCCGAATCGCGACCTTGAACGACTTGAACGCCGAATGGACCGGTGGTTTTTTCGATTCCACCGGCACCCGCTTTTATGTCAGCGTGCAGCATAATGTGACCGGTCACGGTGTGATCCTGGAAATAAGCGGTTGGAAGTAGCGTTCCCGATGGAAGCTTGCAAGAAGCACAGGCGCGAGGCAAGGCCTTTCGATCTCTGCCTTAAAAACTAAGGCGGATGCCGTCCAGGCGATCCGCCAAATCAGCGCAATCCTCTTGTCATACCGGCAAATCTTCCGGCGACGAACCCCATTTTAACATATGGCGGAACCCGTAAACGGTTCCGCCTTACACGGGTTAAGCTGATTGGTACCCGCCGCACCTGTGAGCAGCATCGTAGAATCGTAGGGCGGATACCCGAAGGGTGATCCGCCAATCCCATCACCGGGTCATAATCCGAGGCCCGAACCATCGCAACAACTTTTACGAGAACATCCGGCATCATGGGCCGTTTCCCATCCGGCGGAACCCGTCCACGGTTCCACCTTACGCGGGTTACCTCTACCCGATCGCGGATTTTGTCCCCAATTGTTCAGATTGTTTGTTAGCGATCGCTGCAAGTTCCTCCAATGTCATGCGTGGAAGTCCATCGCGTCGCCATTCTGTGTAATTGAATTTTTCACGAGAAACGGCTACCAGAAACCTTTCCGTTTCAATCAGCCCCAACACATTAATGAGTGCCTGCATGCCTTGAACACGAATCTCTGCATCAGTTTTCATACCATTTCTCCAAAAATGCCAAAGCATCTTGCGGCAACATGACCACAATACCGTCAATCTTTTGTAATTTTTTGAGTAGCCGGTCATCTGATGTTACAAAGACATCGGATCGACCAATGACCGATGATGCTGCATGTAATGCATCAAATTCACCGATACCCCC
>JBOICY010000112.1:0-6319 GCA_050740335.1 Methylococcales bacterium
CAAAGGAACTATATGTAATATGGGTGCAGAAATCGGAGCCACCTGTTCTTTGTTTGCTTATGATGAAAAAATGAGTGCTTACCTCAAAGCAACCGAACGTGACGTAGTTGCATCCCTTGCGGATGCAATACGGAACGACCTGCGTCCTGATGATGATGTATATGCACATCCTGAACAATATTATGATCAGTTGCTCGAACTGGATTTAAATACACTGGAGCCTTACCTGAATGGTCCGTTTACTCCTGACCTAGCAACACCCATCTCAAAGTTGAAAGAAGTTGCAGAAAAAAATGGATGGCCCGAAAAAATCGAAGTGGCCCTGATCGGTTCCTGTACCAATTCTTCTTATGAAGACATCAGCCGCTCGGCAAGCATTGTAAAGGATGCAATGAGCAAAGGATTAAAAACAGTTTCTGAATTTACCATCACACCGGGAAGTGAGCAGGTTCGTTTTACTATTGAAAGAGATGGCTTCATCAAACAATTTGAAGAAGTTGGCGGCATGGTATTAGCCAATGCATGCGGACCTTGCATCGGACAGTGGGCAAGACATATTGATGACCCCAACCGCAAGAACACCATCGTTACTTCTTACAATAGAAATTTTGCAAAAAGAAATGATGGCCTCTCCAGCACACATGCTTTTGTCGGTTCACCGGAATTAGTCACCGCATTGGCAATGTCTGGAACGCTTTCCTTCAATCCATTAAAAGATAAATTGAAAAATGCTAAAGGTGAAGAAGTGATGCTGAAAGAGCCAAGGGGTTTTGAATTACCACCCAAAGGTTTTGCTGTGGAAGATGCCGGATACCAGGCGCCGGCAAAAGATGGAAGTGACATACAGGTAAAAGTAGCGCCTGATTCTAAACGCCTGCAACTATTAGAACCATTTAAAAAATGGGAAGGCACAGACATTAAGGGATTAAAATTATTGATAAAACCAAAAGGCAAATGCACAACCGACCATATCAGTATGGCCGGGCCATGGTTAAAGTTCCGCGGACACTTGGATAATATTTCCAACAACATGCTCATCGGCGCTATCAATTTTTATAATGATAAAACTGATTCAGTAAAAAATCAACTCAGTAGTGAGTATGGACCCGTGCCGGCAACGGCAAGAGCCTACAAAGTCGCCAACATTGGCAGCATTGTAGTGGGTGATGAAAACTATGGTGAAGGTTCTTCAAGAGAACATGCAGCCATGGAACCACGTTACTTAGGTGTTCGTGCTATATTGGTAAGAAGCTTTGCAAGGATTCATGAAACCAATCTGAAAAAGCAGGGAATGCTTGCACTCACATTTGCCAACAAAGAAGATTACGATAAAGTGCAGGAAGATGACAGCATTGATATTGTTGGATTGACATTTTTTGCTCCCGGCAAATCATTATCTGTTGTACTCAATCATAAAGACGGAAGCAACGATGAGATTGCCGTGAATCATACTTACAATGAACCGCAGATAGAATGGTTTAAAGCAGGAGGAGCATTAAACGTAATACGCAGTCAGTTTGCGAAGAAATAGAAAATACGGGGACAAGTCTGTCTTTGTAGTGTGCGGGAAACAAGGGGAAACCCGTTAGCGAGCAGTTGTCAATAGACGATATAATATTCTGCCAGCTATCACCAGGTCTATAGTCCCTCTCGTCGTTCCCACACCTTTCTCGTACTGGAAATTCATGGTAGAATGAGCGCCTTTTTTTAGTGGTGGCGGGATCTTTGCTCCGAATTGGAATCCCTGGACCCGGATTTCGACGCGTTCGTAGAATGGCTTCGGGGTATCGCTTTCGTGAAATGTCGAACGAGGGCCCTGGGTCTGGGTGTGGTCGGGGAACTCCGTACCGGTCCGTACGGAAGTAGTTCGAAGGCTTGCCAAAATCATCAACGTTCCCCTGGTTTCATCGAAAAAGCGTGGACAGCCTGTACAAAAAGGGTTTGCCCCCCCGGGGAATTGTGCGATTATAAGTACAAAAAAAGAATGTTTTGCACTTCTGATATGAGCCTATATCTGCCACGAGAGGCGGGACGCGAGATTACTGACGAGCGGTTGGCCGGCGCCCGGAGTGAAACGCGGAACAAAGCCATCCGGGGTTTCTCGGCGGACACCGCCCCGTCCAGCGGGAAGGGCTGTTTCGGTCGGCGCTTCCGTGGAAATTGAGACTCCTTGGAGCAGATTCACGTAATGAACGTTTTCGATAAATGCTACGGATTCCAACGAGCGCATGAAGCGAAGAAGGCCGGTTACTATCCTTATTTCATCCCGCTCGATGAAAACGAGGGCACCGAAGCCGCCTATCAGGGACACCGCCTGGTCATGATCGGCTCGAACAACTATCTCGGATTGACGACCGATCCGCGCGTCAAGGCCGCGGCCAGGGACGCAATCGACCGTTATGGTTCGTCCTGTACCGGCGCCCGCTTTCTGAACGGCACTCTGGCCCTGCACGAGGAGCTTGAACGCGAGCTTGCCGAAATGGTCAACAAGGAAGCCGCGCTGGTTTTTGCGAACGGCTACCAGGTTAACCTCGGGGTGATCAGCTCGCTGGTCGGCCGGCACGATGTCGCCATTATCGATCATGACGATCATGCGTCGATTATCGACGGCTGTCGTTTGTCTCTTTCGGAAGCCCGTCGCTTTCATCATAACGACATGGATCACCTGGATCATGTCCTTAGAGCCTGCCCGGAGCGCCTGGGCAAACTCGTGATCGTAGAGGGAGTCTACAGCATGGGCGGTGATGTCGCGCCATTGCCGCAGATTGTCGAACTGTGCAAAAAATATCGTTGTCAGTTGATGGTCGACGACGCGCATGGCATCGGAGTCATGGGCGAAGGCCGCGGCACCGCGGCACATTTCGGGGTCACCGACGGTGTCGATCTGATTATGGGGACCTTCAGCAAGTCCCTGGCATCGCTGGGTGGGTTCATCGCGGGCGATGCGCAGGTTATTCACTATATCAAACACTTTGCGCGGACCATGATATTCAGCGCCAGCGTCACGCCGCCGAACGCGGCCGCGGCATTGGCCGCGGTGCGGGTCATTCGCGAAGAACCGCAAAGAGTCCGAAGGCTCGCTGAGGTGAGTCGCCGGATGAAGCGGGAATATATCGCCATGGGGTTGAACGTTGGAAATACCGAGACCCCGATCGTGCCGATCATTCTCGGAGATGAAATGACCACGCTCGGAATGTGGCGTGCGCTTTTCGACGCCGGAATTTTTACCAATGCGGTGATTCCGCCCGCCGTTTCACCGAACGCTTCTCGCTTGCGGACCAGCTACATGGCGACCCATACCGACCGGCAACTGGATACGGTCGTCAACACCTTTCGCGAAGTGCTTTCGAAAACGCAAGGTCTGAAGGCCTCCGGTTTCGTATAGATCCGGCAGGGTCCCGGTGCGGAACCGGATCATCCGATCCGGCCGTTGTGGGGGAAACCCACCGCCGAGTTTTCGGGATTGGCGTCGGTCGCGGAGTCGCCTCGTATATCGGGGGATTTTTCAATTCCGGAGTCTCGCCTTTGAATATCGCAATCTTCACCGACTGTTATTTTCCGGTCAAAAACGGGGTCGTGACTTCGATCGCCCAACTCAAGTCCGGACTCGTGGCCCGCGGGCACCGGGTCATACTCTTTACCGCGACGGTAAAGGGTTATACCGAAACCGATCCCGATGTGATCCGCTTTCGATCCGCACCAATCGGTCTGGGAACCGAATTGACCTTTGCTCTGGTCGATCAGGCGCGGGTCAACCGCATCATGCGTTCGGAAAACATTCAACTGATTCATTCCCATACCGAATTCAATTTGTGTATCAGCGCGATTCTCGCGGCGCGCAAGTTCAATCTGCCGCGCGTGCAGTCCAACCATACGCTATGGGAGGAATATAGCCATTACATTCTGAACGGATGGCTGGTGACGGCACCGCTCGTGCGGTTTTTTGCGCGCTTGCTGTTTCGGGGCTGCTCCGGCCTGGTCGCGCCCTCGATCAAGGCGGCGAAGTATTATGGAAGTCTACTGCCCGGGATTCCGATCCGGGTGATTCCAAACGGCATGGATCGGGACCGATTCGGAAACCGGGATTATAGCGAGCGGGACCGCGCGGGAATTCGTAAAAGTCTGGGTATTGATCCCGCCGACAGAGTGATTCTGTTTGTCGGCCGCATCGGCCGCGAGAAGCGCGTGCTGGAATTGTTGCAAGCCCTGTTACCGGTACTCCGGTCACGACCCGAAAGCCGGTTGATATTCGCAGGCGACGGCCCGGAATTAAACGAATTAAAGAATCGCTTTAAAGCCCTGAACCTGGAAAAACAGGTAATTTGTACCGGTTATGTCGAGTGGGATTCGATCGGCGAAATATACAATATCGCGGATCTTTTCGTGACCGCCTCGCTGAGTGAAGTCCATCCGATGACCCTGCTCGAAGCGATGATGTGTTCGCTTCCGGTCATTGCGAGGAAAGACGACAGTTACGTCGATTCGGTGCATCACGGCATCAACGGTTATCTGCTTGATTCCGACGCCGAGTTCAGCGAAAAAGTAGCCGGACTCCTGGATGATGACGGCCAATTGAAACGATTGGGCGAGGCGAGCCGGCGCATTGCGGACAGCTACACAGGACAGCGCCACGCCCGGAGTATGGAAGAATTTTATCGGGAAATTCTATACCGGCATGAAAAAGAGGCTGGGGCGGAAGAACCCGCCCGGAGCGCAAAATAAACCCGTACCAAATAGTCATCAATAGGCCATGAGAAAAGTTCAATTCGACGGGATCCGCTTCGTCTTGTTTCTGATGGTTTTCACGACCCACTATCATCCCATGCCCTTGAAGGTCGCTTATTTGGGCTATGCGCTGCCGGTGTTTTTTGTCATGAGCGGTTTTCTGATCACCCATGTCCTGTTGTCGGCGAACGATCCGACACTGATCGGTAAACTGAAAACCTTTTACGCCCGCCGGATTCTCCGGATCTGTCCCGCTTATTTTGTGGTCGTACTGCTGCTGATCGGTCTGGGCGCGTTGACCTATCCTTTAAGTTATCTGTTTTATCTGATCAACATCAAACTGTTTGCGTTGAGCGTCGCCATGCCCTTCGGGCAGTTCCACAGCTGGTTTCTGAATGCGTGGCGCAGCGAATCTTTGCATTTGTGGTCGCTGAGTGTCGAGGAACAGTTTTATATCCTTTACCCGCTGGCCCTTTACCTGACACCGATTCGTTATCGAACCGCGATGCTGTTTTCGGTGCTTGTCCTGAGTATTGTTTCCAGATTCTGGTTCATGGCCTATTACCCGAAATCATTCTATGGAAGCCTGCTTCCGGTCTGTTCCGAGTATTTTGTCTGGGGTTGCCTGTTTGCCTGGCTGGAAACCCGAAATCATCTCAGTGCCATGAGCCCCTCGTGGACAATGGGCCTGGCGACGCTGGTCACCCTGATACTGATCGGTACCGAGCATCAGCTTGGCCATAGCGGATTTCTCCAGTTTACGACTTCGCATTACCAGACCCCGATTGCGTTGGCCATGGGATTTTTTATCTGGGGGCTCTGGTCGATCGACGATCGACACTGGGTCGCAAAGGTACTCAGCTGGAAGCCGCTGGTCTATTTCGGGGCCATGAGTTATACCCTCTATCTGGTGCATTTGCTGGCGCTGGATGTCTTTTTATCGACCGGGATCGACCTGCCCTTCTCCAACCGGACGGACCGGATTGTCGGGGCATTCCTGACCACATTGCTCATGGGAATCGCGATCTGGCATCTGGTCGAAAAACCGGTTTATTCCCTGCGGCGATACATCCCGTATGCGAAAAGCGAAATTCCGGCCGAGCGGCAACGCGGTTCAGGGACCGGATACCGGCAGTCCGACAGCCGCTTATAGGATTTTAAGGGCGGGACGAGCCTTATGATCCCGGTTGTCTGTTCACGGTGCCGGTGAGGTTCGGAGACTTCAGCGGGGTGGTATACATCAGATAGGCCACCAGCATCTCATTGTCGCTTAATTGTCCCCAGCGGACTTCTTGCTCCGGGTTTGGATTGGCCGGGTTTTTCGCCGAATTGTCGAATTCGGCATTCACGATCACTTTTGTGCCAGCCGGCATCGGTTTCGGAGTTTTGAGCTGGTAAGCGGTCTGCCATTGAAATTGGTAATTCGGGACCGAAAGCAGCGCCTCCTCTCGACCATCCGGATAGGCGGCGCTCAGGCGAATGCTGCGGCCCCGGTAATGCATATGCGGATAGATCGCATGTAACGTACCGTCCTCGGGAAAAACCACGGTCGCGGACTCCGGATGCGCGCGTGTATTAGGCGGGATGCGGATTC
>JBOICY010000113.1:0-11736 GCA_050740335.1 Methylococcales bacterium
ATTACCCAAATTCTGACAAAACCAACGTTTTTAAAGGAAAATAGCTCGGATTTTTCAAAAATCGGCCTTTCAGGCCAATTGACATAGACCGGGCCTTATTTTTCTGGTGGGTTTTGCAAGAAGCTCATATTTTATATCAGTTTGTTGTATTATTTCTTCAGCTGGAACTTCGGATTAGGACTAACCCGGCGCTCCCACCAATACCTGCGGCAAGATTTGGCGTCGTAGGTCGTGTCCGATCCGGCGGAACCCGTCCATGGTTCCGCCTTACGCGGGTTCGCCTTCACGGCCAGTGTGCCGAGTGGATGGACGGGAACTTTCGGCCAGGCGGCGTTGACCCTCGCGCCGGGCGCCAGTGCCTCGATGAGGCTGACCGTGACCTCGCCGAGTGCAACGGACAAAAGCATCCGATCTATTGCCTTCAAACGCCGAAAAGGGCACACTGATCCGGACAATAAAAACGGACTATCCTCAGGAGGGACGATGCCGCTCTATCATCATTCTTTAAACCAGAAAATTTGCTCGATCAAACTCGACACGGACAACCGGCCCGTCGCGTTGATCGGACGCATCAAAGTTTGCGTAACCTCGGGACGTGGAGCCGCACCACCCCCTTACAGCGGATTTGTCACCGACTATACCCCTTTCGACCGGGGCCACATTATGGCCTTGGAGCTCGGTGGCCCCGACATTAGTCAAAATATTGTGCCGCAATACGCGCAATGGCAAGAAACCGGGACCTGGCGAAAAATGGAAACCGCTCTCGCGGTCGCCACGAACAACGGCGGTGTCTTTGCCGTCAAAATGACCTATACCGGACATCCGGACACCTACGTGGCGCAACAGAGCAGTTTTTCGGAGAACGAGGTATTTGACTGGACGGACAAACGTATCCCGGATAAATTTACTATCTGGTGCATTCCCTCCGCCGACCCGCTGGTGACACAGATCGATGCGATGCTATTGAGCAAACCGGCACCCGGAGAAGTCGATTTCAACACAACGTTCACCAAGATCGAGACAACCCTTGCGCAGTACATCCTGGACCATTCGAAGATGCCCGACGAGGACGTCTGGTACTGGCGGGGGCAGCAGATTGCGTTCGCGGTCACCGAAGGTTATCTCACCTATTCGACCGAACGGCAACAAGACATTGTCGATATGGAGACGGATGTTTCAATGAATCCTCCGGGTGGATTCAAACCGGCTGAAATCCGCGATGCGCTCAGTGTGACCCGCAGCCCGCTTCGGGACGAAGTGGAGTTTGCAATGACCCAGCAATCGTCTGTTCGGGATGTACTGGAAAACACCTGGGGCTGGTCCAGCGTTGACACCAAGGCGTTAAGCGGTGCCGATATTCTCGACTCGTATTACGACCGAAAACGAAAAACGACGGTCAAGAACGAATGGAAAAAACACATGGGGTATAAAAAGAAATACAAGGATCAAAAAGCAAAATACAAAAAATACAGCGCACGCGGGTTCGCGTATAAAAGGGGCGTCGGTTACCGGGGCAATAAGACGGATATCACCGAACCGAAATAATGAACGGGCTTCCCGAATCGAACAGTTCAATTTCAATAAACGTTAAATTCCATGTCTCTACCGTGCCGGTAATCGAACAAAAGAATAGCGACCATTCGGATCAGACTCGATCGGTGTTGGCGGTATTCTAATGGCAACTCCGTCGATATCGTAATCACCAGCGTGTGCGGCCCAATCGGGTTATCGTAGATTTGCAGTCGTCCGGCCTTCTAACATCTGCGTAACAGTCATGGATAATCACATTCCTTGAACGAGATTCTGCTCGGAACCGAGCGACTGGATTTGGACCGGCTCGCCGCCGTCGCGAGATTTGGCGCCAGAGCCGGTTTAAACCCGGAAGCGATCAATGCTATCGTCAAGGCCCGCGACCTGGTCGATTCCTGGATTCGCGAGGGAAAAATCATCTACGGCATCACCACCGGTTTCGGCGCGCTCAGCGAGCGAATCATTTCCGCCAAGGATACGTTACGGTTGCAGCAGAATATCCTGATGAGCCACGCGGCAGGGGTCGGAAACGCGCTCGATGAAGAAACGGTCCGAGCGGTGATCGCGCTTCGGGTCAACGACATGGCGCGCGGAAACTCCGGGATAGGCCTCGAAGCCGTAGAGTTGCTGATCGAACTGCTCAACCGGGCGGTTTGTCCCGTGGTTCCGGAGAAAGGTTCGGTGGGCGCGAGCGGCGACTTGGCGCCATTGGCCCATCTTGCGTTGGTTTTGATCGGTTCAGGCGAGGCTTTTTATCAGGGTCAACGACTCCCGGGCGATGAGGCTCTAACGCGATCCGGATTGAGCCCGATTCAGCTCAGGGCCGCCGAAGGGCTGGCCCTGGTAAACGGTACCCAGGTCAGTTGTGCGATCGGCGCTCTGGCCTTGATCGATGCCCTCGGGCTTTCCAAGACCGCGGATATCGCGGCCTCCATGAGCCTCGAAGTATTGATGGGCAGCCGAACCGAATTCGACCGGAGAATTCACCGGTTGCGGCCTCATCCCGGTCAGATCACAGCCGCCGACAACCTGGAACGGATCACCCGCAACAGCGAAATCGTGAGTTCCCACAAGGATTGTTCGAGGATTCAGGACGCCTACACGCTGAGGTGCTCTCCGCAGGTACATGGCGCGAGCAAGGACGCCATCACCTACGCCCAGGGCGTTCTGGAAATCGAAATGAATTCCTCGACCAGCAACCCGCTGATCCTCGCCGAAACCCGGGAGTTCCTGCTCGGGGGCAATTTTCACGGTCAGCCGCTCGCGCTGGCCTTGGATTTTTTGTGCATGGCCGTCGCGGAATTCGCGAATATTTCCGAGCGCCGCGTCGAACGGCTGGTCAACCCTCAATTGAGCGGCCTGCCGGCTTTCCTGGTCAAAAACGGCGGCCTCAATTCAGGCTTCATGATCGCCCAATACACCGCCGCCGCGCTGGTCTCGGAAAATAAGACGCTTTGCCATCCCGCGTGCGTAGACTCGATCCCGACATCGGCCAACAAGGAAGACCACGTATCCATGTCTCCGATCTCGGCCCGAAAATTACGCGAAGTTGTCAGGAACACCGAACACGTAATTGCCATTGAACTCTTGTGTGCCGCCCAGGCCCTGGACCTGTTCACGAATCTGAAAGCGGGCGAGGGAACCCGCGCCGCCTATGCCGTGATTCGCGACGCGGTTCCGCATCTCGAGGAAGACCGCGTGCTTGCGAAGGATATCGAGACCGTGACCGGACTGGTTAAAAGCGGGGAAATACTCAAAGCCGTCGAAAACGCGGTTGGGCCGTTGGGTTGATCAAAGGCATCATTACGACTGATGATCGAGTCTATGTAATCCGGCTGGTCGGAATTCCTTTCGAAGCAGGCTACTCAAAACGTATTTTCCCGTAACTCCTCTGGTCCGCCAACGCGCTGTCAATGTAGAATGCCGCTCGCCTGTGGGAGAGAGCAAGCATGAAGGCATTCATCAGTTATTCGCACAACCAATGGGAATGGGTGGGCAAACGCCTCGCGCCGGTTTTGAAAGCGGGCGGCGTCGAGGTGCTCATCGACCGCGATGGCTTTCGCTCCGGCCATTCGGTCGTGGGCCAGATGGACGCGACGCAAGACCAGGCCGAGCGCCAGATCATTTGCTGGAGCCGGGATTATGCCGCGAGCGAATACTGCCGGCACGAGTGGCAACGCGCATTTAGCAAGGACCCCGATTTTCGAAACGGCACAATCCAGTTTTTACGCCTCGACGATAGCCCGCCGCCGCCGGAACTGAACCGGAACTGGACCACGACGCCACTCTGGATCGACCTGCGTCGGGACCAGTCACGGACCCCTGGCGGATGTTGCTCGACGGCTGCGGAGGCCGGCTCGGCGTGGCCGCGCCGGCCTGGATCGCGTCTCGTGACGAGGTCCTGGATAACCTGCAACGCTTTCGTTCCGTGAATCTTATCGTGCTGGCCGGGCGTTCGGGATGGCGGGAATTGTTGGACGACATCCAGGAGCGCCTGCCGGACTTGGCCCTGGTGGATCTTCAGGACGGCCGCACCGTTCCGCGCGAAGGCCTGCTCACCGCCTTGCTTCAGGGGCTCGGGCTCAATCCAGGACGGCTGGCAAGACCCCACGATCTGCCCGAATTCACGCAAAGGCTCGAAAGCCTAAGGCGCAAGGTCCGCATCGGCCTCACCCATTTCGATCTGGTGCCGCATCGTAGCGACTACGACGTCAATCTTTTCGGCAGCCTGCGCTTCCTGATCGCGGATCACCCGCTGCGGCCGCTGACCCTGTGCATCCAATCGCGCGCGCCGTTCCGCGACTTACTGCCGCCCGGCAATGAGCTTTCGGAAATCGATTGCGCGCTGGTCGAATTGCGATGACTCCGATCCCGCTCGCCGAACTCCGGCTCAGGTTTTCGCATCACCGCTCGGCATTGTGGTGGCTGGCATTGCTTTACCGGCGTCCACGGGAATTCGCAGTAGCCGTTCCATCGCTGAAACTAGAGGGCTCGCTGATCGGCTTACGCCTCCTTCTGCATGCAATGCCCTGGGTTTTTCTGACTGCGCTTCTCGGGCGCCTATCCCTGGTTTATGACACCTCACTACCCTTTTCATTATCGAACGCCGATTTCGCTTCGCTACTACCGGTTCTCAAAAAAACTGCTTTCGGGGTCGCTTTCGGGGTCGCTGGCGGAGTCGCTTCCGGGGTCGCTGTCGGGGTCGCTTCCGGGGTCGCTGGCGGAGTCGCTTCCGGGGTCGCTGTCGGGGTCGCTTTCGGGGTCGCTTTCGGGGTCACTGCCGGGGTCGCTTTAGTAATCTCGAGTCTTCGCGTCTACTATTTCCCCTTACACATCTTCTCCGTTTGGCCGCGTCCCCGCGGGAATTGCTATCCTCAACACCCCGTAGCCTGGGACGACCTTTGTTCTCTGCCATTCCCGGGTCTTGACCGCTTGCTGGTCGCGTATGCGCAGACCAACCCCGCAGCGGCCAAAGCGGAAATCGAACGCCTGATCGATCACTATCCAAGCCAGCGCATGCAGGCCCTGAAAGCGCGCGCGATCCTGATCGCCCAAAGCACACGAGCGGACCCGGTGCTCTCGCGGCTCGATTTGGCGATCGCCGGACTGCCCGAGGGAGCGAAAGGATTTCCGCGCGATGTGCCAAAACTAAAAGAACAGGTAGCCGCGATCGCCCAATTACAGCGAAGGCTCGATACCGTCGAGATCCCCGCGTTCCGCGAACCCCTGGCCGCCCAACTCGCGCGCGCCATCGAAGATTTTCGTGGCGCCGTCGCGGGCCTGCGCTACCCGCTCAATACCGCGTTCCGGGACGCGGCGCTGGGCTGGCTCGAGGCGGCCAAACGCCAGCAGGCCGAGGCGAGCCGCCTGTTATCGGCGACTCCGGTCACCCAGGTATTCCGCGCC
Source organism: Methylococcales bacterium (assembly GCA_050740335.1). Taxonomy (GTDB): domain Bacteria; phylum Pseudomonadota; class Gammaproteobacteria; order Methylococcales; family UBA1147; genus UBA1147. The sequence continues at coordinate 5,437 of JBOICY010000113.1, forward strand.
GGCGATCCCGTAGACCGCGCTGAGGAGGCCTTCGTGCCGCGCCTCGGCGCGATCGAGGATCTGCAAGGCCAGCTTACGCTCGCGACCGGTTGTCCGGGGCTGTTGCTGTATGGCCGCCGGCGCATGGGCAAATCCACGCTGCTGCATAATCTCCAACCCTTCCTGCCGGCCAGCATTCGAGTCGCATCGGTCTCGATGCAGGACCCGCGTGCCTCTACTTCATTAACCTCCTGGATCCAATGGATCGCGAAGGCCGCCATTGGTCCGGAATCGCCGGTCCCCGAGGACCTTTCCGGCTTTTTCGACGCGCTCACGCGGTTCAACCAGGGGCTCGATGCCCAAGCACAGCGAGTCATCATCGCGGTAGACGAATACGAAAACATCGACTCCAAACTCGGCGAGGGCATCTTTCCGAACGACTTGCTCGATACCCTGCGCGAATCGATACAACGGCATCGCCGCATCGTCTGGCTCTTTTCCGGAAGCCACGCGCTGGCCGAATTGCAACACGCCGAGTGGTCTTCGTATTTCGTGAGTCTGCGCACGGTCGAGCTGGGACCTTTCAGCGAGGCCGAGACCCGCTTGTTGCTGACCGAACCTTTACACCACTCGATGCTTTGGCCGCAAGGCGATCCCGCGCGGCCGCATTTCGACGCCGCGTTTTGGGGCGAAGGTGGCATCGAACGTATCCATGCCGAGGCTGCGGGCTGGCCGCATCTCGTGCAATTGATCGCGGAGCGTGCAGTCTATCTCGTGAACCGGCGGGGACAGCGCGCCTGCAACCCGGCGATTCTGGAAGAGGCTATCGCAACGGCAGTCGTATCCGGCGACGCAGTGCTGAGACAACTGGTGCGCGACGACTGTCGACTCGATGGCGAGTGGGATTATTTGAAGGCCTTCCGCACCCGGGACACCCAGGTCCCGCCCGAAGACGAAGCCCTTTATCAATCGCTGCGGCGCCGGCTCATGGTCGCCAACGACGGCGGCGGACAATGGCGCATGCGCGTGCCGCTGATGCGGCGCTGGCTCCGGGAACGCGGCTGAGCCGTTGCGCCGATCGTTTCGCTGTAGAGAACCCGTAACTATTCAGCGAGATTCAATTTAGCTATTTTATTCGCCACAGAGAGCACAGAGCACACAGAGAGCGCAAAGATCACGAAGAGCCGGGCTCGGGTCCCGGCTTGCCCTGCACTTCGGCAGGGTCAATAAAAACTGGGTTTCCATCCCAATAAACCGGCAAATGCGTAGCCGATAGACTTGATTTTAAACGGGCAAGCAACCCAGGCTTTAAAAAAGGATAACATTGCGATTTTCTTACTGCCTGATTGCAAGTGATGAAGTCCGAATGCAGCATGATGTTGCGCGAGCTGCCGATAAAATTGGGAAGTGGGCAGGCACCGTTTGTCCTGACTATACAAGCCCCATTTATTTACCGAATTGATCAACAAAACGGTTCTATAATCTACCGAACGTAATTTTTTACTGTCTTGTTGTAGATGTTGGCGATATAAAGTAGTAACGTTGCGAAGCTTCTGGTAAGGATAGGCTCTGGAAATCCGTATCCATAGATCCCAATCTTCGCTGAACGGTAACGATTCGTCGAAAACACCGCATTTCCGGAATACTTCCGAACGAATCATCGCCGTACCGGTCAGTACCCAGCAGTCCAACAGTAACAGATGGTAGATCCAACCTGAAAAATCGTGATCGATATCGTCATTAACAGAAATCCGGTTAAAACTGTCCGGGTCAGGAAAAATACCGGCGGAATCGGCGTGCCACAAGGTATGATTGCTATAAACAATAGCTGTTTCGGGATGTGCTTCAAAGACTCCGATTTGCCGTGAAATTTTGTCCGAATACCAATAATCGTCGTGATCCAACAAACAAATAAATTGTCCTTTCGCTTCTTGTATTCCTCGATTGCGCGCCGCGGATACCCCTCGATTTTCTTGACTGATCAATCTAAGTAGCTGTCCATAAGATTGAATAACCTCAAGAGTCCTATCGGTCGAACCATCGTCAACAATCAGCAGTTCGATAGCGGGGTAATCCTGCATGAGAACGCTATCGATCGTTTCGGCAATATAAGCTTCAGAATTATAGGATGGAATAATTACGGAGACCAAAGGTCGCATTTTAAACTCTCGAAAATTTAGTATATCGTTTCTGATTGTTAATGGCCGAATTTTCGGAGCGTGTTTCCTGTCAACGTCTGCCGTCCGGAGGCGGTTATTGCGCTAACACCGCGCCTCCCAGAGCTTTTCGAGCCGTTTACACGATACCGGATAGGCCGTTTTCAGGTTTTGTGCGAATAAGGACACCCTGAGTTCCTCGAGCCTCCATCGGTAATCGTCGAGTTCCGGAATCATCGGTCCTGGATTATTTTTAACATAGGTCCAATAGCATGACCAGAGCGGTTCCAGTTCCTTGATTTGTTTGAGGTCCCGGAATTCGTCCGTGACCGCCTTATCGATGCGGTGTAAAATCGCTTTCAGATATCTCGGAACGGATTGCAATCGGGAAACCGGTGTGCTTGCGATAAAGCCCCGGTAGGTCAGCAAAGACATTTGTTCACGGATGTCGCCCGCCACGGCCGGATTGAGACTGACGCTTTCCAGTTTTCCGAAAATCTCGGCGACCTGCCGCATGAGATCGCCGATCATACGGGACAGACGTTCCGCGGTTTCGACCAACCGGTGTTTATGTTCCGCGAGGCGATTCTGAAAATCGGCCTCATTCGAGATTCTCGGCCGGTCATCCAGGAAAACCGTGCGAATGATCAAGTGCAGCAGGTCGGAATCGAAATCGCCGGTTTTCTCCGGAGCGATGCTCGGCGGAAACGGGTGAGCCGCGAGTCGACCGTAACTCAGAACGGACGCACGCGATCCCGTGATGGTTTTTTTCAGAACCCTGCTCTCGCTCTTTAATTGCAGGCCGATCAGGCGCGCCAAGCCGAATTCATGGGTAATATCCGCAAGGATTTCGCTGTCAAACAGGCGAAGACCCACGGCCTCGCCTTCATCCACCAAAGCCGGAAAACCGAAGGTTTGTGCCACATTGTTCGCCATGGCCTGACGCTTCGGGATTTCACCGAATTCCCAGCGCGTGCAGCCCGACTTCAACCGTTCCTTTTTGGCGAGTGAACTGAAAATCTGCTTCGAATCGCGCGCGAGGCGAATCTGCAGATTCCTGAGATTCCGGCCGCTTGCGAGCGTCTCTGAATTTTCATCCACGATTTTGAAATTCATCAATAGATAATCGGGCAACCCGCATTCCGGCCAGGACTCGGGCGTGATTTTGACACGCTTCTGATTCGACAGCCAGGACGCGAGCGACTTCAGCAGGGAAGCCCGGCGATCGGCAACCGCCAGAAACCTCTCAGCATAATCCGTAGCCGGTACAAAATTTTTTCGAACCGATTTCGGCAGGGCTTTAATCAGCGCGGTGACTTTTTCCTGCAACAAGCCCGGCACCAGCCATTCGAAGGCTTCCGCTGTGACCTGGTTCAATTGCTGCAGCGCTATGATCGTGGTCACGCCGTCTTCGGCATTTCCGGGTTCGAAGCGATAATCCAGTTTCACCGGGGTGCTGCCGGCCGACAGGTGATCCGGATACTGTTCCACCGTTAGGGTGCTTTCATCGATTCCACAGATGGCGTCAGGGCTCAGCATCAACAGTTCGGGCTGAGTCCGCTCGATCGCACGGCGCCACCGGTTGAAGCCATTCCCGTCGACCACCGTTTCGGGTATCCGTTCATCGAAGAAGTGGAACAGCACTTCGTCGTCCGCGATCAGATCGGCGCGCCGGCCTTTTTGCTGCAAATAGCCGAATTCTTCGAGCAAGGCCCGGTTGTGTTCGAAAAAGCGTGCATTGCATTCGAAATCCCGCGCGACCAGCGCCGAGCGGATGAACAACTCTCTCGCACCGGCCGGGTTGATCCGTTCATAGGGAATTTTGCGGCGATTCTGCAGGGTCAGTCCGAACAGTACCGATTTTTCATAAACGGCGACTCTTCCCTGGCTCTTCTGCCAGTGCGGGTCGAAATGCTGCAGGTGCACCAGATGCGCGCCGGCTTGCTCGATCCATTCCGGGCTCACGCGTGCGATCGTGCGCCCGTACACCCGTCCGGTTTCGACCTGTTCCGCGGCGATGATCCATTTCGGACGGACTTTAAACAACGCCGAACCCGGGTGAATATAAAATTTAAGATTGCGCGCTCCGAGATATTCCGACTGGTCCTGGAGGAATCCGACGTTACCCAGCAATCCGGCAAGCAGGGCCTTGTGGATGGCCTCGTATTCGGCGGGAACCTGATTGACACTGAACCCGAACTCGGTCTGAACCAGATTCATCAATTGAAGAACAATCTCCCGCCATTCGCGCAAGCGGCGATAGGAAAGAAAATTCTCGCGGCAGAACGACCGGAATCGGGAATTTGAAAGCTCCTCCCGTTTGGCTTCGAGCGTGTTCCAGAGGTGAACAAAGCTCAGAAAATCGGACTCCCGGTTCTGAAATTGGCGGTGTCTTTCATCGGCTTCCCGGGCCTGCTCGGCCGGTCTTTCGCGCGGATCCTGAATGCTCAATGCGGAAACGATAATGCCGATCTCGCTCAGGCAATTTTCTTCCTTCGCCGCGAGTAGTATCCGGCCGAGTCTCGGGTCCAGGGGAATCCGCGCGAGATTTCGACCGATGCCGGTCAGGTCTTTCTTCGGATCAATCGCGTTCAGTTCTTCCAAAAGCTTCAACCCGTCGCGGATCAGGCGCTGGTCGGGGCCTTCGATAAACGGGAAATTTTCGATCTCACCGAGCCTGAGCGCTTTCATTTGGAGTATCACCGCGGCGAGATTGGTCCTGGTGATTTCAGGGTCGGTAAACTTCGGGCGCGCCAGATAGTCTTCTTCCGAAAACAAGCGGATGCAGATTCCAGGGCCCAGCCGGCCGCATCGCCCGGCTCTCTGATCGGCGCTGGACTGTGCAATTTTCTCGACCGGTAATCGCTGGATCTTGCTGCGCGGGCTGTAGCGGCTGATCCTGGCCAGACCGCTGTCGATCACGCAGCGGATACCCGGTACCGTGAGCGAGGTTTCCGCGATATTGGTCGCCAGCACGATTCGCCGCTTGCCGTTTGCGTGGAAAATCTTTTCCTGGTCGCTGGCGCCCAAGCGCGAGAACAGGGGTAATATTTCGCAAGCGTCCCGGAAATGCTTGCGCAACAGTTCGGTATTTTCGCGAATTTCGCGCTCTCCGCTCAGAAAGATCAGGATGTCGCCATTCTGACAACGGATTAGTTCATCCGCCGCGGCAAGCAAGGCCGCTTGTAGATCGCCTTCGTCCTCCGCTTCGCCGGGATCGTCGAGCGGCCGGTAGCGCACCTCGACCGGGGACGTCCGTCCCGACACCTCGATTACGGGCGCCCCGCCGAAGTGATTTGCAAAACGCTCCGGATCGATGGTCGCCGAGGTGATGATCAGTTTCAGGCCGGGTCGTTTCGGGAGCAGCCATTTCAGATAGCCGAGCAGAAAATCGATGTTCAGGCTTCTTTCATGCGCCTCGTCCAGGATCAGGGTGTCGTATTCATTGAGATAGGGATCGGACTGGATTTCGGCGAGCAGGATGCCGTCGGTCATGAGTTTGATCAGGGTTTGCGGTTTGCTCTTGTCCTGGAAGCGAATTTTATACCCGACCAGGCCGCCGGCCTGCTGTCCGAGTTCCTCGGCAATCCGTCTCGCTATCGTACTGGCCGCGAGTCGCCGTGGCTGGGTATGCCCGATCATTCCGGCACAACCCCGGCCGATCGAAAGACAGATCTTCGGCAATTGCGTGGTCTTGCCGGACCCGGTTTCGCCGCACACGATGATTGTTTGATTCGCGAGAATCGCTTCTTTAAGCTCCTCTCGCTGGTCCGAAACCGGCAGATCCGGATAATTGATTTCAGGAATGCTCCGCGACCGCCTCGAACGGATCTCCGATGAACGTTCGATCGATCTTTCGAGGCTCTGAAGCTCAGTGTCGAGATCCGCGCCTTTTTTATGCAGATCTTTCAGTTTCCTCAAGCGACGGCTGAACGCGAATCGGTCCCGGTTCAGGCAGTTCCCGAGGGATTCCTCGAATTCGGCGAGTGATTTGTTCATAGTCGAAAATCTTAAGCGCTTCGGGAAAAGGCTTCACTCCCTGGAAAATCGACGGGCGAGTGCTCCCGATCGATTCCGGGACAAAGCCCGGATTCAGTTCCGCAATCGGATTTTGAAACGCATCCGCGCAAAGGTTCCCGCAACCCGGAGAAAAATGACCGGTACC
>JBOICY010000114.1:0-2916 GCA_050740335.1 Methylococcales bacterium
TACCCAAATTCTGACAAAACCAACGTTTTTAAAGGAAAATAGCTCGGATTTTTCAAAAATCGGCCTTTCAGGCCAATTGACATAGACCGGGCCTTATTTTTCTGGTGGGTTTTGCAAGAAGCTCTAACGATTTTACGAATGGGTTTGAAGTCCGGTCGGGCAGAATCCGACCGGTACGTGGTAATCCGCGCAGCCGCGCTCAGACTGATGGTCGGTATTACCCATGCAACTTGTGCAGTAACGTTAAGCTGTTCAAATGGCTCTGACTAGCAAAAAATTGCTGTTCTTAGAAAAATATGGTAGTAATACGCCTAGCGGGCGTGGTGATCACGGGGTTCTTTGAGGAAAGTCTGAACGAAAGCGATTCAAGCTTTGTCGAGGGGAGGAGCGCCAAAATGTGATTTTACCGCTCGTCATAAATCGGCTCCATCGTTCGCCTGATTTTAGCGGTGCGTGCCCATACTGCAAGAATTGTTTGTTGAATCAAAGCCTTACTAATCAATATGGGTTTACAAGCAGCGGATAACCTTCCCCATCGGGTACGACTTCTCGTGATTTTTAGACTTTCAGCGTCCCCAGTGACTAAAATGTAACGACTTCGAAGCTTACCGAATCGTTACGCACTGTCTGCTAAATGGTGGGTATAGTGATGATATCGAAAACTTTGCCGTTTTCCTGTCGAAGTTTCCGATCTACAAGGGAATTGATGCCGGAGTCCGAAATCACTTTATATACCCGTATCCCTTCCTGCGGATTGGAGGCATACCGCATCCAGCAGAATTACCGGAATCTGGGGAGATTCTCGCTCGAACAGCATCATATCATTCTTTATTTAGGGCACCCCGGCTCCCGGTGGATCGTGAAGTCCGGAGGGAAGCGCTTCGACACCCGTCAGCAGCCGGGAGAATTGGCTTTCGGTGGAGCAGGCGAGGAGTTTGAGTCGGAGATGGATGGAACCGTGCAGGACGATTTTCATGTGGTTATTAGCCCCGAATCGTTCGAGCGCGAAATAGATGAGATGGGCACGTCTTCGAAACGTATCCAGATCATCACGCAAATTGGTATAAGGAACCCCGCGATCGAGCAACCATGTATCGATCTCATGAGGGAAATTGGCGAAGGCAATCCCTGTGGTCCTGTGTTTCTGGAGCACATATCGATTATGTTGTTCGAAAGTTTCGCGGCTGTGAATAGTACTGCCTCCAGCGGGCCACGAAGCGGCTCCGTCCGTTTGCCTAAATACAAATTGAGTCGCATTTTTGAGTACGTCCATGCGCATCTTGCCGATAACGACAAAATTAAGCTGGAAATTTTGGCGAAAGAGGTCGGCCTGAGCAAATTCCATTTCGTACGCTCGTTCACGGCCTCAACCGGAATTACGCCTCACCAATTTGTCATGCAGCAACGCTTAGCGTGTGCAAAGTGCTTACTTGCGGATCGGGACCGCTCGATCACAGATATCGCAGCAGAAGTTGGTTATGCGCCCAGCCAACTCTCGGCGCTTTTCCGCCGATCGCTCGGTATTTCGCCTTACGACTATCGCAATAAAAAACGAAAAAGCGCGGTTTTCCCATTACCCTATAAAGGCGCCAGCGGAGTGTTCTAGCTTTGTAACATCCCCTTTTGTGTCTCCACATGCGGTCACGGGGCTACTATAAGGTCGAGCAATCGTCAAATGGGGTGCCTGGTAACCTGAATCGGGCGGTGATGGACTGCTGTCCTGTAAGTGTTCACACCACGTATGCAGGGAGGGGCGTGCTGTACGCCGGAACCCACGTACGGTGGAAATATGGAGGGGATCCACTGTATGTCGCACTACGACCGGGTTTCCCGGTTGGATTTTCCTATCGAGGTGACGATCCGCAAGGCGAGGTTTCACCCGTTAGTGGTAATGCGCGCCACCGGGTCAGGTCGATTTTTGAAGCACATGGAATCACCACTCGGATCTATTTTGCGCCGGCGCTTACACCTGCCGCCAGATTGTCGAGCACTTCGGCTTGCATTGGGTGACGATCGAGTAAATTGTGCGGGCAAGCCTGAAAACAGGTGTCTTGCGCTCCATAAATTCGATGGCAGACGCTTTCCCACTTTCGAACTGGCGAGACGCGCTAATCTACAGAAACCATATCATCACTGTTAGTCTCTACGGGTAGTCTCTGGTGGTAGAATAAACCCATACGCTGACGGAGCGAAAAGATTATGAACAAACAATATGTCGAGAAAATCGAGGATAGCTACCGGGTTGCCGGTACGCGGGTTTCGTTGGATTCTGTTGTCCATGCCTTTTGGCGCGGGCAGACAGCGGAAAGCATTGCGCAATCGTTTCCGGTGCTAAGCCTGGAACAGGTTTACGGCGCGCTGACGTTTTATCTCGCCAATAAATCGGACGTTGACAGGTATCTTCAGAAGGCGGACGCAGAGTTCGAAACGCTGCGCCAAGTGGCCCGTGAGCAGGATCCAATGTTTTATCAAAAGCTGGCGGATGCAGGTCGGCGTGCGGCCTGAACTCGCCTGTTCATGAAAGTACGCTTTCAAGCGGATGCGGACCTGAATCAGATCATCCTGCTGGCTACCATACGGCGAGAACCGGCAATAGATTTTCGAACCGCGATAACCGCAGGTCTGCCAGGCATAGACGATCCAGAAGTATTGGCAATGGCAGCACGAGAAGGCCGAGTATTGGTCACCCACGATCGAAAAACCATGCCCCGGCATTTTGCTGAATCCTTCGTCCGGGCAACCAGCCCGGGTCTGTCGGTGGTTGCCCAATCGCTTTCGGTTGCGGCGGCGGTCGAAGACCTGATCTTGATTTGGTCAGTCACGGACGCGGAAGAATGGGTAGATCGCATAGGCTTTCTTCCTCTATGAAGCACGCGTCTTTTCGGGGTGTGGTCTTGCAATCACGTATTTTTGGAA
>JBOICY010000115.1:0-2417 GCA_050740335.1 Methylococcales bacterium
GTTACGGCATTACTGTTAAAGTTTTCCGATAAAATCTTGCTTGCCTATCTCGATGCCACAGTGCCTGAGAATGTCATAGGCTGTTGTAACGTGAAAGTAGAAGTTAGGCAGCGCAAAATTTAACAGAAAGGGCATGCCCAAAAAGTTCATCGTTCTATTACGTATCTGCAACGTAATGGTCCTCTGCTCCGAACCGTCAATTTGCTCTGGCTTCAACGTCTCGAGGTAAGCGACCGTCTTGTCGATACGCGTTAAAAGCTCGGGAAAGGTGGCCTCATTATCCTCGAATTTAGGCGGTTCCAGCCCCGCCAGTCTGGCTCCACATCCTTTGGCGACATCCGAGGCAATTTGAATTTGCTGCACCAAAGGAAACATGTCGGGGTAAAGACGGCTATTGATTAGTACTGTAGGCTCGATTTTCTTTGCTTCGGTGTATGTTGCACCCTTTGCTAGAATCGCGGCGAGGTTTTTCAACATGCGGATGAACACCGGTACCGAGGCTTTGTACATTGAAATCTTAATTGATATGTCTCCAGGAATAGGTTATTTGTGGAACGCTAAATGTCGGAAGTAAATTTTATCGATTCAATAATAATTCGTTTATTACCCCGTAGTGTCCAAAAGCTCAAACAATGCTTCAAAACCCTGTAGAACCATGCCTCTCATTGGGCACCAAGGCTTATCCAGGAGTATGCTCCCCATTGGTTTAAGGTGTCGTTCGAGTTTTTGGACACTACGAGTTCATTTCTGCATTCTGCCTCGGTTCAATAACTACGGATCAAACTGACTTCAAATTCTCAGCTGATGCCTTGCCGTCCTTGCCCTTAACCAATTCATATTGTACCTTCTGGCCTTCTTTCAAGGCGGGCAGACCGGCTTTCTCTACAGCCGATATATGAACGAACACGTCTTTTGAGCCATCATCCGGGTGAATAAAACCAAAACCTTTAGCTGCGTTAAACCACTTCACTGTTCCAGTAGCCACAGAAATCTCCTGATTTAGTTAAATACCAACCTGAGCCAGTGTTTGGTCCAGGGTAAGAAAGGATAAGTTTAACGCATCGTGTCTGAGGATGCGACTGCAGGCGGCAGCTGAATGGTAGTTGACCCGGGGAGCCGGTCTGATGGTGCAGAAAGATGCTTGCTGCTCATAGGCCGTCCCCGTTGTATTGAACTGAGATATCGGCGAAAGACGCGTTCCAATCATTCGTGCGGTTGGCCGATTGAGTAGCATCTTGCGCCCCCCGTTCAGAGTTCTGCCTTATAATGTACAACCAATGAAGATGAGGAGTCTTTAAGATGCAAACAATCCTGCAATACTTGGAACATCACGGTGAGCGGCTCGACTCAGAGATCGCTGCGGCGACAGGAATGTCGCTTGAGAACGTGCGCCTGGCTGTGTCTGACTTGTCTGCCAAAGGCGATGTAATGGTATGCCGATCGATTCGATTCAAAGATGGCAAGCCAGTCGAAGCAATCCTTTGCCGGGTGGCCGGATATATCCCGCTTGCTAGCCCCGGGAGGAAACCAAAAGCGCCCTTAGAGAGTAAGTAATTCTGTTCTTAGGCCAGATATATCTTAGTGGGATTGCACCTGCGGTAAGGCCGTCAGCGGGAATGACCGCTTTGGGTCGTAAGCGGACGTTGAACACAGCGATCGAAAGATCGCCTTGACAGGAAAATTTATTTCGCTTCGGACATGCATTTGCCCAAAGATCTGTGTGATACGTTGAAAAAAAGTCATGGTCTTGCCGCCTCGTCTCACGTCCAGCTACACCCGAATTCACGGGTAATGACATCTTTGCTTCACACGACCCCATAGGTACGGTGGCTGACTCGCCTCCATCTCACCGTATGTGCTGGCACGCTTTCGCTGTATCCTTCCTTAGGATAGGTTTTCCCAACCGTGAAGGGGCAAGAGTCATGCGCTTGGGTCATCAATTAGCCGTGCTTGTCGCCGCATTGCCGCTTACCACAGCAACGGCGCTTGCTAGCAGCAGTTGCTACGTCCAGGACTCTTATCCGGCAGTGCTGCACATCGAGACGACGCAAGACGGATTTCGCACCTACACTGTCTCAACGGACTACGAAAAAGCCCTTGGCAAAGCCATAGAGTTACAGAAGCAAAATGGCTGGGGACCAAGTGATCCAGGAGTGGCCTACACCTATCCCGTAATCGACTACAGCGAACAGAACGGGTTTTCGCTGGGAAGCCCGGTGACCTGCCACACCAACCGGCAATGCGAGGCAACCGCGCTGCGTGCGCCGTCTTGTGTCGCCGATTTGCCACCCCGTGAGCGCTTGATCGAGGACGCGCTTCGCACCGAACCTTCGTTTGCCAAGAAGCCGCTTGATCACACGATTTCCATCACGCCCCGGGACAACGATATCGACCAGGATTATGGCGCCTGTATGCTG
>JBOICY010000116.1:0-11212 GCA_050740335.1 Methylococcales bacterium
CAGCAGCATGCCCCTCAATTCGGTGTCGCCAGGCCGCTTTTTGGTGCTCATGATTGCCCTCCGTTGGCCGGAATTCGCAGTTCAAGTGGAAGATGAGGAAACAGTTCCCCGGTCAACGCGAGCATGGCCTCGGACGGCATCTCCGGACGTTTCTTGTCGGATAATCCCGCCGGCATCCGAAATCCAGCCGTATCGGGTTTACTTAACCCGAACAGCGCGTGCATCATTCGGAATCATGCAGCGCCGTTGGTTATGTTCGGAATGCGAGATCGTTGCGCCTGAATGGATAACCGACGGATCGTTTACCTGTATGTCTTGATCGATCACCTCCGCCACCCGGCGCGCTTCGAAATAGACGCGTCGACCCAATCGTTTCTCGGCGCTTGAGAGGCCCACGGCAAAAGCCTGATTCTTGCGACTGATCGCCATTCGCACCCCGTTCGGTGTGGAATGCATCAGTTTTGCAACATGTTTGAGGGTTAGCAGGGGACCGTACTGCTGAAGAAGGTATTCATAGGTCCCGGAGTGATCTGCATTCACCGGCTGTTCTCCAATGTTGATTAACAGTCGGATATTCTACGCAATATGGTAGGCCCTAATGGGTCGGAAAGGTGGGGTATGGAAGCGAGCTTTCCGACTTGAAAAAATGGGACTGGATTGAGTAGCGGTGCCTGTCAATCAACGGCATCCAATTTTTTAACTAAATCCTCCGCGCTCAAATGAGTATAACGCTTCAACATTTACATGGATTTATGCCCGGGTACCGCAGAAACTTCCTGATCGCTCAATCCCTTTTCAACCAGCCGTGAAACCGCTTCATGTCTGAGATCATGAAATCGCAGTCCGGTTATTTTGGCTCGCTTGAGCGCTATTTCCCAAACCTTGTTGATGGTGTAGGCACGACGGATTCCGTCTTTCCCAGGTTCCCCGAAAAATATTAGATCTATTTCGTCAGGTTTAATCGGATTGTTTACCGCCTGTTCAAATACTTTGATTGCGTTTTTGGATAACGGAACCGTTCTGGAGGAACCATTTTTCGTATCCGTCAGGCGTACGATCCGGCGCGACAGATCAACCTGGTCTCGAGTCAACGTTACTATTTCGCCTCGTCGCATGCCGGTATGCAAAGCAATTCGCACAACCCAACCCAGCATCGGGTTGCTGTGGGCGTCGCATTCGGCCAATAGTCTGGCCTCTTCACCATCGGACAATCTACGGTTCCGGCCCTGCCCCGGACTCGGTCTTCTGATCAAGGCGACCGGGTTCATGGTCAGCCCGAGCCCCCATTCCTTGATGGCCACGGTAAAGAGGTGTCCCAACAAGGCGAGTTCCAAGCGGACCGTACTCGCGCTTTTTCCTTCATCGAGACGGGAGTCCCGATAATTTGCGACAATCTTCGGGGTAATTGCCGCCAACGAATAACTGCCGAGCGCGATTCGCAGTTGCTCGGCGCGTTTCTTTTCGGCTGTCTGGGTACTGGATTTCTTGAAAGTGGTGACTTCTTTCAGGTACCGGTCGAGCGCGTCATCGAATGTGGTTTGTTCGGAAGCCGAGCGTTGTATGTAAATGCCCCGGACGATTTCATCTTCGATACGTCTCGCCCAACCCTGGGCGTCACGTTTGGTTCGGAAATTTTTGCAGGCTGATGGCCAACCCTTTTTCCGGATTAACGCCCTCCACGTACCAAATCGCGTTTTTGAAATGGTAGCCATTGCACCTCTCCGCTGCTGCTCAGTGTACTAGTATTGTACTACAGTAGGAAGAGATGTGTACGGACTTCTTATAACTTATTGATTTATTGGTGGGCCGTCGGGGATTCGAACCCCGGACAAATGGATTAAGAGTCCACTGCTCTACCAGCTGAGCTAACGGCCCGTTTTCAGTGATTGCCGCGTCAACAGCCGACAATTAAGCCGGAAAAATAGACAATCAATCCATTGAAAAATGGGGTGGATGACCGGACTCGAACCGGCGACGACTGGAATCACAATCCAGGGCTCTACCAACTGAGCTACACCCACCATCGTATCGATACAAAATGGTGCGCTTGACAGGAACCGAATCGGACACCCGATGCTTAGTAGGCCGGGTTTTTGTCCGAAACGAAGCATGAAATCAGTCTGATATCAAAAAGTTATAATAAGTTCTGTCTTCCGCTAAATGGGTTATTTTATCACACTCTTGGATGACAGTATGATATTTTGGCGGGAGCCGGGCAATGGATAGCCGGTGTGTCCGGTATCCGGCCTAACTTTTTTGATAAATCCTGGATCATACGGTGGAGGGAGATCAATTTGGAAAACTTCACACCTTATGGCGTGCTTTCAGGCGGTGTCCTGATCGGCATCGGGGTAACACTGCTGATCTTGTTCAACGGTCGGATCGCCGGAGTCAGCGGCATCCTGTTCGGGACGGTCGTTCCCGGAAGCGGAGACTGGCTGTGGCGATTCCTGTTCGTGAGCGGGCTGGTCGCGGGAGCGGCGGCTTATCATCACTTTGTTCCGGATTCATTCATTCCGCGTTCCGGTAATCCCTTGGCACTCCTGGTGAGTGGCGGATTGTGGTCGGCGGAGCGGCCTTGTTCGGAATCGGATGGGGGTTGACCGGATATTGTCCCGGCCCGGCGGTCGCGAGCCTCAGTCCGGGGCTCGTTGAACCTCTGGTAATAGTCGCCGCGATCCTGGTTGGCTTCTTTCTGCATCGATCTGTCGAATCCCGAATCCAAACCAATGCATGAAATGCCGGACCGCGCTGCCGCGACCAGATGGATACCCTGCGCCGCAATCGCAATCCTGGTGTTGTCAGGCGCGGTTTTCGCGGACCAACAGGCGCAGATGGCCAGCCTCGTTTTGCGATATTTCGATGATGCGTTTCTTTCCAGATCCGCCGAATATCATCGCTTCAATCTGAACCTGTTTCTGATGCAAACCTGCGTCTTATTGACGGCTCTGTTTTTGCTGGCGCGGAGTCCTCTGGGAAGCTGGAGCCGGCTGGCGTTGAAACTGACCAGCGGAAGAATCGGGCTTGCGCGCGCCATGATTCTCGGCATCGTTTACTCCTGTCTCGCGATGGTTCGACTGCCGTTTTCGATCATTCGCTATGATCATGCGCTCGCCTACGGTCTGCGCAACGATAGCTTGGGCACCTATCTACTGGACTGGTTCAAGGGCTTCCTGATTATCGGATTCATCGTGATTGTCGTGGGATCGATCATCCTCGGGCTGTTTGCACGATTTCCGCGCGGGTGGACGATCTTGGCGACTTTTGCGACCGGATTTCTGGCTCTCGCTTACACGCTTTTCGCTCCGCTGATCATCGACCCGCTATTTTACGAATTTCGTCCGCTCGAAAATCCTGTCCTCAAACAGCGTCTTTTGAAACTGAGCACTTGCGCCGGTCTCGAGGTCCAGGATATTCTGGTGGCCGACGCGAGCCGCCATTCCGAATCGGTCAACGCGTACGTAACCGGAATCGGGGCGACCGCGAGAATCGTGCTCTTCGATACGCTGCTCGAAAAGTTCACTCCGGATGAAGTCGCGATTGTGCTGGCTCATGAGATCGGTCACCGGATGCGGGAGCATATTCCGAAAGGCCTGCTGCTCGGGACTATGGGTCTCTTCATCGCCTTGTTGATCGCGGACCGCGTACTCGGCCGCTGTGTACACAATCATCTGAGAGGCATTTCTTCCCGGCGCGATCCGGCCCTCGCGATTCCGGGCTATGTCCTCTATGGGGTGCTGATGTTCGAAATACTGGTGCCGGGCAACCTGATATCGCGACAACTGGAGGCCGAAGCGGACTGGACCGCGCTTGAACTGAGCGGCGATCCAGATACCTTCATCCAGACCAAAATCCGCATCGCGAAGGCCAATCTCTCGGACGTTCTACCGCCCTCCGGAGTGGAATTTGCGTTATACACACATCCTTCCATCGCGCGCCGGATCTTGATGGCCGAAAACTTTCGGAATGACCGGGGCCGTTCCGCAAGATCCTGTCCCGAAAACCCGACCGGCAAGTGACCTGGCGTGCCTGTAATGCCCGCCTCGGGGGAGCCATCAACATAAACGGTGTGCCGCGCGATCAGATCAATCCCTATACTCACGAAAGCCGGCCAACAAATCCGCAAAACACTTCGGCGCGTACTTCTTAAAACCTTCTTCATCCACATACACGAAGTCGTAACTCACATCCGCTTGCATCGCATTGATATCCTCGCACCACTGGCGCAATCGCTCGATTTTCAATGGCACGTCCAAGTCTTCCCGTCCCTTGGTCTCCACCACCACGATCCGGCCGTCGGACAGCTTCACTAAAAAGTCGGGGTAGTAGTTGGAGATGTCTCCGTCCGCGTTGATATAATCCAGTTTGTAATGCACGGCCAGATAGTTCTTGGCAAACGACACCACATCGCTGCAATCATCCAGGAAACTCGCGAACTGAAGCTCGAAGCGACTGTCACCGATCACGCGATTGAATACGCTCTTCTTCGGCATCAAATAGCTCTGGTCTTTCACGACAAAGGGCCGGGTCTGCCGCAGTTTGATGGTCGCGCGGACTTCCGTATCGCCCTGATCCCGCAAGGTCAGTTCGTTGATCGCCTTTTTGAAGGTCTCAATCACTGTTTTCGTGGCGGCCAGTTCCGACAGGTTGCGAAGCGTATTGGGCGATTCCAGATCGACGGCCTGACTGAACAGCGCGTTCTGGATAAACGCCTTGATCTTGCCGTACAGCACATCATAACCACTGACCAGGCGCAGCTCATTCATCAGGGTCCGGGTAAAGTAACCGATCCCGCTGCGATAGTCCGCGACGCTTTCGGTGTCCAGAATCGTGGTGTGCATCACCTCGCCGGTGATGATGTCCTTGAACACAATCTCGCGCTGCTCTTCCTCGCTGAACTGCCGGTAAATCACCGCTTGGAACGCCATCGCTTTGATATCCAATTCCGTAAGATTCTTGTATTCACGATAGACGCGCGGGCTCAGTACCGGGATTTCGATGTCCAGCGCCCCGATATCCTTCTTCTCGTTGCTGTGATCGACTTCGATCACCAACGGGGTCTTGGGCCGGGTGCCTTCGCCCATGGCCTTGCGTTCCAATATAACGCCTTCCGCCTGTATCGACTCCACAAAGTCCATGAAGGCATCGGTGCCCACCACGCTGACAACCTCTTCCACGCCGCACGTGTACATCTTGCGCAAGCCGCGCCCCAGGGTCTGCTCGGGCAGGATATTGCTCTTGGCCGAATAGGCACGCAGGCCGACGATGGTCGTTACGTTACGCACATCCCAGCCTTCCTTGAGCATCAGCACCGATACAATGGCCTTGTACGGACTCTCCATGGAATCAATTTCGTTGGCCTGCTTGCGAAGCTGTTCCAATTCCTCCCTGGCCTTACCCGACGCCGCCTCGGAAATCTCGCCGTTGTTCTTGGTGTGGATCACCAATACCGCGTCTTTCAAGTCCGGGTAACGGCGCTCCAGATACTCCGCCACGTCGTCGCAGTTCCGGGTGTCATCGGTCATCACGAACAGGATGGCCTTCTTATCGAGCTTCCGGTGTTCTTCATAGGTCTTGCGCCATTCGATCACACCCAGGTCGATATAGTCGGCGTATTTCTCGGTGTACTTGGCACTCTGCCGCTCGGAAAGCCTCGCGCGGCTGGCCGCATCGGGCAGCACCGGGTGTTTGACTACGTTCTGCCAGATCGCCTCCACCAGCGGATAGTCGGCCACGGTCTGCACAAAGATCCCTCCGTTGTTGTGCCTGGGCGTTGCCGTTACGTCCAGTTGCAGGCTCAAGGCATCGCCCTTCTGCAGCAGCCGGTTGTGAATGTCCTGAATCGACTGGAACCACGCGAGTTTCGCATCGTGAATATGGTGCGCCTCATCGTTGAGCACCATCAGCTCGTCGATGTCGCGCACGACCAGCCCTAAATCGACCTTGGAGTCGGTGGTCGCGCCCGTGGGCCGCTTGCCCAGGAAGTAATCCATGGTGTTGTCGTCGTCCGGCGAGGGTGGGATGTCCTCCCCGGCATAAACGCGGTGAATATTGGTCAGAAAAATGTTGCCCGTCGGACGTGTCACCCGCACCTCGTCTTGCAGGTGCAGCGTGAGTTGGAAATCATCCCGCCAGTCCTGTCCGTCGAACCCGTTTTCGGGAATCACCGGGTCTTCAAAGAAGATACGCAGTCCCTGAAAATCCTTGTAGATTCGGTCCAGCACGATGATATTGGGCGCGATCACCAGAAAATTTCGCGAAAGTTCAGAATCCGGTTCATACAGCTTGTGGAAAAAACTCCACGCCCAGGCCAGACTCATCACCTTGGTCTTGCCGCTGCCCGTGGCCATCTTCACCACGTAACGCCGCCAAGTCTCGTCGAACATCTGCGCGGACACTGCGCCGCTGCTGTCAAAGCGCATCAGATCAAACTTATCCCTCGCGCCCGCCACGTCGTACAGGTAGATGATAGTTTCCAATGCCTCACGCTGAGCGAAAAAGTATTGGAACCCGGCGGTTGCGCCGTCAATCTGGGGCAGCCAATGCGGCTCCTTGAACCACCAGTTCAACAGGCTCCTGCTGGTGCCGGTCGCGCCCGCATAGCCGCCGTCCCGGAATTCCTTCACCTTCCTGCGCAGTTGCGACACCAGGGGCGGCATGAGTTTGTCCATGCTGGTTTCGCGCAGCGCTTCATCCGCCGGGAACCAGCGGATGTCCGGGTCCAAAATCGCGTGCGGGGAGTCGGGGAAGTCGGGATGAAGGGCCACGTCCTTACACCAGCAGCCGTCTATTCGCTGTCACAATTGAAATCTCGTAGCGGCCAAAATCACCATCATCCGTGACCAGTTTCAATCCCCTTTTTTTGCACAATTCCGCGATGACCTGATCGTTGAAATCGGAATCGCCCGCTGCATATTCATCAATCAAACCATCTATGTCCGAAGCCGCAAAATCATTCTCAATACGTGTACAGTGCTTTAGAACACGTTTGACATCGGCTGCTATATCCTGCTAAGGGTTTGAAATTCGAGCTCTTACGAAATCGCTTGAAATCGGCGCACGGCTTACCATTCACATTCCATTTCAGCCGCGCATAGGTGTTGATAAATTCCGAGACAATCAGTACATCAATATAGATGCGACACTGTGCGGCAAGAATTTTTTCGAGTGCCCGAGAATAGGCCGCCACCCGCCGATCTCCCGGTTTTTGTGGACCAAAAACAAGCAGCCAGACGTTAGTATCCACAACAAGAGCGTCGTCGGACTTGAAATCGTAACTGGTTACCGACGATGCATTATTCGCCATCGTCCTCATCCCCCAGCGTGTCCCGGACCGCTTGATTGAATTTCTGTGGATCTTTGAAGTACTCCTTGGCAGTCTCGACTACTCGTTTCAACAATGCGAGGTCATCCGGCTGCATGTCCTGCACCTTGAGCAAGGCGCGAATTTGTTCTTCACTGAATTCCCCGTACAACTGACCTATGGCGGCATTCAAAAAAGCCGAGGTCAGCGTAGAAACATTGTGAAAAGAGATTGATACACTTTTTCCGTCTATAAGGGCCAAGGCAAGGCGCTCATAAACCTTTTGCCCATCGCCGGAGGCCACACACAAAGGGCTGCCCACCACCTCGAATATAGATATCGTCACGTCTTTTTGCATCATCGCCCCCTCAAAAAATGTCGGCCGTGCTTAGCTCGGAAGCAAGCTTGTATGAATTCGTATCGGCCGTATTGATTTCCACGGTAACCACCGTGCCTGAAAAGGGGTGGTTTAGCAACGCGGTTCCGGTCTTACCTTTTTCGCGTCGCCAGTAGCCTGCGTGCGAAACTATTTGAATACAGCCGCCATTCAGATCGATGAACTCGCCGAGCAACTTCAACCCCAGTCCGCCTGGTACCCGGCCACGCTTGGTTGTATTACGCCCCTGGGTTGCCCAAACAATCGCATCCTCCGGCGATAGGTCCAGGCCGGTATTGTCTTTGATATTCTGACACATGCCGATACCCAGATCAGCCACCGAAAAATCAAGGCGGTCGCGCTTCGGAAAAAACTGACCGCAACTGAAAATTCCCATCGTAGTGCGCGAATGCAGTACGGCATTGCTGAATATTTCAAAGATACTTTCACGAAACTTTTTCAACAATCCCGTCGACATGGCAGGCATCTCGGAACGGTGGATCAACTCCTTCTCGATATAATCGGCAAAATAACGGTCATCTTTGACATCGAATCGCTGATAGGGAATCGTTGTTCCCCAGCGATCGGGGATCTTTTCGCGTCCATAGTAACTAAGAAAGCCGTTCTTCGACAGGATGTTTTCAACGTGGGGGTGAATGTTGGTTAGCCTGATCGTATTCACGCGCTCACCCAAGTCATACAGAATTGCCCCGAACGGAGCACACATGTCCGCATCAAACCACGTGGTTGCTCTCATGTCGATCACAATATCAAGAAAGAAACAAAACTTCGTTGCCTCTTCCATGTGCACCAGTGCCTGAAAACCTGATTGGTCATGCCGAATCGCGGGCAACGCGAGCTTCACACCCTCACCTCCAAAATCGTCATGGTGTCGTTGCCGAAGATATCCACCACCTTCACCGCGATCTTGCGCCGGCCCGGCGGGCATTCATGGGCGACGCTCACCAGTTCCAGCGAGCGGTCCTTCTTGGTACGGAAGCTTTGCCATTCGTTTTCGAAGATGTAATCGCCGGTCCACTGTTCTTCCCATTCGCCTGTCTCCGCCCCGTCGTTATCAACCTGGCGCACGCGGATGATCTCGCGCTTGTTCTCGAAGTCGAAGTCCACCGACCAGTAGTCGATCCAGTCCGTCCAGTGCCGGGTCAGTTGTTCGCGGGTCACGATGCCGTCCTTGTCCTTGTTCACCTTCACGATCTGGCCCTTCTCGACCACGATCCGGGTCCCCTTGTTCTTCAGCGTCGCCTCGGCATTGGCGATGGAGTCCTGGGAATAAAACACCGAGAAGTCGGTCAGCTCCACGGCTACCGTGGCGGGCGCGTCACGCCGTGCCCCTGCAACATGGGGTTTGACCTCGATGAAGGCGACATCGTGGAACACCACCTGGTTCTTCTCCACCGCGCGCTTGTCGAACACCTCGGCGGGGATGTACTTGGGTGCGATGTCGATGCCCTTGCCGCGCGCCTCGTCCAGCACGTTGGGGAACAGACCCATCTCGAACTCGAAGCCCAGGATGTCCACACGGGTGATGTACTTCTTGCGGCATTCGAGGATTATCTCTTCGACGAATAGTCGCGTCACCGGCATATTCAACGGTCCCACCGTCACCAGCCGCCCGGCCTTCTTGCCGTGGAAGCCAGCGAAGTTTTCCACCTTCTCGGCCCGATAGGCCCGCAGGATCAGGGCGAGGAAGGCGGCTTCTTTTGCCGCAAGCTGCTGCTGTTTCTGCTCCTCGCGCAGATCGGGATTCACGCCGATGTAATGCTGGCGCTCGTACTTGCCCAGGTTCAGGATCTCGAAGGCACGGTAGTCCCTGCCTTGCTCTTTCAATTGCCGCTGCACGCCGATCAGGCGCTTGCGCGTGGTGTGGATAGCGAATTTGCCCAGATCGGTGGCGATCCACTTGCGGCCCAGTTTTTCGGCGACGGCCGCCGTGGTGCCGGAGCCGCAGAAGAAATCGGCGATCAGGTCGCCTTCGTTACTGGACGCTTGGATGATGCGTTCGAGGAGAGCTTCGGGTTTTTGGGTGGGGTAAGCAACACGCTCTTTTGCTGTCGGCGCCAAGAGCATGTCATGCCAGATCGTAGAAGCCGCAACCCCTGGCCGCTCATCAAGAAAATATTTGATATATGGCTGACCAGTATTTGAGTAATACAGCCGCCCATCACGATCAAACTCTTCCATCTTCGCTATTGAGTAAGCCCAAAATCGCCCCTTTGGTGGTGTTACCCCTTTCCATTCGTAAGATGTGTCACCCCCAGGTTTCGCTGCTGTTGGCGTTACAAGCCGGAAACGCCGCCCGTTCTCGTCAAATTTGTTGTACTGCTGCTCGATTTGCTCATCAGAGAAAGGAACGTATTGTGTGTTCCATATTTTGCGACCATCGTCTTTGGCAAAGAAAAGAATTGTGTCATCAACTGTATCGAAATGCTTTGCCCCTTGCTTCGCGTCACCGTGTGCCGTTGTACGACGCCAGCAAAGTTGATTCGCGAAATTGTCGGTGCCATATATCTCATTTAGAACAGCGCGCATATATCCATTTACCCTCCAATCACAATGCACATAAATACTCCCCTCCTCCGCCAGCAAATCCCGCATCAACACCAGCCGTTCATAGATCATCGCGATAAACGAGTCCGCACCCTGGCCCCAGGTATCCCGATAGGCGATCTCTTCGAGGATATTGGGCCTTTTGGTAAAGGTATCGCTGCCGATCTCGATGTCCATCGAAAAATCGGCCCCAACGTCGAAGGGCGGGTCGATGTAGATGAGCTTCACGCCACCCTGCTTCTCGATCTCCTCGCGCAGTGGGCCGTTTTTCAGCGATGACAGGATCAGCTTGTTGTCGCCCCAGATCAGCTTGTTGGTCCAGCCCTTGAGCTGGCGGCCCCGGTTGTCTACCTGGCCGAACAGGTCGGATTGAATGGCCGTAGCCTTAGGACTATCGGCGCGCGGCTCGTCCACCTGCTCGATGGTCTGAAACGGCAGTACGATGTTGCAGACATCAAGGGTCTTGCCGTTCCAGACCAGTTCTACCTCGCGCTTGTCCTCGAACAGCAGGAAGCGGTATTTCTCCGGCAGCGGTCCGTCCGCCTCCAGGTAGCGCACGATCTCCTGTTTTTCCTGCTCGCTGAGCTTCAGCGCACCACGCCTCGCGGAGGCGGTTGGCCTGGCAGCCTTGCCTGAGCTGTTGTTATCCGCCACGCCGCGCGCCCTTCGCCTGAATCAACATCCCCACGATAGTGGCGATCGAATGGTGTTTACGTTTGGTGGCTGCACGCAGCGGTTCCTTCGGGCCAGGCTTGAACCGAAAGGGCGGCGTGGTGGCCTTGGCGGTAGTCATTGCGCTGTCAGTATGAACACTGGAAATGGACTGCAATGTACAGGAAAGCCCGATCCAATCCAAGAGAGTTATCGGGTGGGTCAGGCGCGCAGCGGGAATATCTGCCAGTTCATCGTCGAGCTTGATGCGCGCCGTAACCCACCGTGACGAGTGCTGGTCCGGCGGGTTACGG
>JBOICY010000117.1:0-9629 GCA_050740335.1 Methylococcales bacterium
CCGCCAAAGCGGGGTTAAAATGCAAAAACAAAGACAGGATCGATAATTTCACTAACTTTGATTGGTTGATATTCATGGATTAACTAAACAGTGCCAGCTAGAGTCCGGGACGTGGTGAACGAAGAAATCCGGGCCGAACTGTATCAAATTCAGGACGCTGATGTCACTTAATCAAAAGCTCGTTTGCCGGGCCGGAGGAAGGTCCGATCGGAATCGCCGCGTTTGCCACGAGTCGCGGCAAAATTCGGCGATCTCCACACGTTCTCAATTTGTCGTTTATTGTTTTGAGTTTGTCGTAATTGGAGTAGAATGGGCAGGCACCGGTTCGTGTCTGTATTTTTTGCTAATAACCCGAAACTGAAGGGAGGATCTAAAATGAAAACAAACCACCGTGCGTTGTGTATTGCGGCCGTTGTATTGTTGTTGATCGGTTGCAGCGAAAAGCCGGAATCCGAGATGGGTGAAAAGGGCGCAAGCCCTGCGGTTCCGGCCGTTGTCGAACCAGCACCGAGCACTGATTCGGGAGCGGTTCCGCCGACTGCGGTAGGTCCCGGCGAAACCATGAACGAGCCCGAAACCGGGAGTCTCGGGACCGAGCCCAGCCCGGAAGGTGGAGCCATGGAGGATGCAAATTCAGAGGAACAGGGCGGAATGGATGCGAGTGAAGAGGGCCAGGACAATGCCGATCCGATGCTCACGCCTGCGCCGTCTCCAGCCCCGGAACCCGTCGAATAACGCGACGCCGGTTTTCCGCTTCCAGTCCGGGAAGCATCCCAGGGACGGATGTTTCCCGATGGCGGGCTTCGCGGATCGCCTTCAGTATCCGTAATGCAACTGGTTGATGAAGCGCAGGGCGCCATTTTGAAAAATCAGTTCCTGCATGAATCGATTGGGGCCGAAATTGTAGGTCCAGACATCGAAATGATTGTATCCTTGTGCAAAACCATAAACCAGGATTGGCTGGTCGTAGGTGTCGACGAAGGCAGGATCACCGCATAATCGTTGAACCCTGTGGAAACGGTCGCCGATGGCGACGATCTTGTTACCGCAGCGTAACGCGAACGCCGGTCCGGCAGCGAGAAGCAAGCAAAACAACACCAGCAAAAACTTTTTCATAGGCGGTCTCTATTCGGGCCTGGTTCGATTGGGTTGGGCTTGGATCTATGTTCATCGGAACGCCAGGATTTCTGAAATTCTTGTCCGTAGCTGGTATCGATTGAAATAATCCGTTTCCTATGTTCGCTGGATCGGTCTGTACGAACGCTGAACAGACCCATTCTAAAATTGACAATGAGTCCCCGCCGTATCGAAACGGGTCGGTTTTTGTTGCGATTTCCTTTCAGTATGAGAGCCGGACCCGGGAATCACCTGTCGTTGTTTACCGGGTTGCCTTGGACAGCTTGGCTTATTGTCATACAAACGCGCTCGGAACGCCATGACAACCTTTGCGCAACCGAGCCCTGACAATTTTACTCGAACATCCGACCGGAATGCCGGTTCCTGCTTTGGGATGTGAATAGCTGGAATCTAAGCGGTCCGGATGGTAAATTTCATGCTTCCGCATCGAAAATCTGAGGCCACGGATTATAAATGAAAAGAACACTCGAACCAGCGTTGATGGAGGATGAAGAACAGGTGAAAGCCTATGCGGAAGCAGATTTCGAGGAGCCGCATTCGCATTTTATCCATCTGTTCGAGGAGGATTTTTCAGGTCGCGTGATAAGGGGTTATGCGCTCGATCTCGGATGTGGACCCGGCGATATTACATTTCGTTTCGCCGAAGCGTTTCCAGAATGCGCGGTGCACGCGGTGGATGGATCTCAAACCATGCTCCAATATGCCCGGAATCGACTGAACCGCAATACAACGATCGAGAAGCACATCAGGTTCTTTGAAGGCATGCTGCCGGACCTGCGTCTGCCCAGACTCCATTATGATTATTTGATCAGCAACAGCCTGTTACACCACCTGCCCGATCCCGGCGTTTTATGGTCCGTGATCAAACAGTTTTCCGCGCGGGATTCCGGTGTTTTCATCATGGATCTGATGCGGCCCGAGAATACATGGATCGCGAAGCGGATGGTCGAATCCCACGCCGCAAACGAACCCACGGTATTGCGGCGTGATTTCTATAATTCCTTATTGGCCGCATTTACCTTGGAAGAAATATCCGCCCAATTACGAGACCATCAATTGGACTATCTGAGCCTGAAACCGGTCAGTGACCGCCATCTTACTATTTCGGGCGGAATCCGTTAGTCCGGATCGATTCCGGCCGGAAATTTCGATTTCCGCTAAATACGAGTCAATATTTTGAATGGCCGGTTAAAAATAGTTCCGCAATTCTTGACTGCAAGGGAAACGAAATCGGCCCTTGTTCCGGTCTACGGAGTGCATTCTATTCTGATCGATTTGGTCTTCTTGTGAAAATTGAACTCGCCCAGATGATGGATATTCTCCCTCGGGTTGAACACAAATTCCGATTCCTTGTCGACTTCGACCTCGGTGATGCCCAAAGCCTCCATCAGATCCGGATAACGTACCATTTCACTCAGAGTCAATTTGAAGTCAGGATTTTCATACAACCAAACCTTCGCCTTCGGTCCGACCACCATGCTATCGATTTTCGATTCCCAATTGGAACCCTGTACATCTCGAAGATTCGGTAGTTCGGCAGGCCCTTCGATGCGGATTATCGGTCCCATATAGTTGGAAAACTCGTAAAAGTCGGCCCAGCATCCAGCGGTGAAGGATGGGACCTTGCCTGCATAAATGAAAGCGATCGGGAAAGCAAGGAATAACAGGCTAATACCCAGTCGTACGGATCGCGTGTTTTCCATTGTATCCTCCTCATGCATTAGTTTTCGTCGAGTTGCTGGCGCGAAATCGAGTCGGAGACCCTGACTTGGAATTAGACAACGTAAAAAGGAAAACTATTCATTATTAATTGAAGCCCGGTTTCGGGCGCTAGGCATGGTGCCTGGCCGATCAATTCTTTTATAGCAAAGGGGACAAAGAATTTTTCATGAGGTCTACAGCAAGTCAATACGCGAACCAGCCGGTCAAACAGGAGCCGCGCGACAATCTGCGGATTTTATTGCCGTTCATAAGGCCTTACCGAACGAGAGTGTTGCTGGCTGTGATGGCACTGGTGCTTGCGGCGGCATCCGCGCTTGCCATGCCGATTGCGATTCGGAGCATGGTGGATCACGGTTTTTTTACAGAAAATCCGGAATCGATCTACCGGTATCTTATCGCTTTGCTGGGTCTCGTTTTGATGCTGGCTTGCTTTTCCGCGAGCCGTTTTTATCTGGTGATGTCGCTCGGGGAGAGGGTCATCGCGGACCTTCGTTCCAAGGTTTTTTCGCATGTACTCGGCATGGATCCGGGGTTTTTTGAAACAACTCGCAGCGGAGAAGTCCTGTCGCGACTGACCACCGATACGACCCTGGTGCAGAGCGTGGTGGGATCGGGTGCATCGATCGCGCTCAGAAGCAGTGTCATACTCTCGGGTAGTCTCATCATGCTGACCGTTACCAGCGGTAGTCTGACCGGCCTGATCCTGATTCTGGTTCCGGTGGTGGTTTTCCCGCTATTGTATTTCGGGCGTAAAGTCCGCGGCCTGTCAAAACTGACCCAGGAACGGATCGCCGAGTCGTCCGCGATCGCGGGTGAAACACTGAACGGGATCGCGATGGTGCAGTCCTTCGTACTGGAGAAATTTCAGGCCGAATACTTCGACGCGGCGGTACAGAGATCCCTCGACGCCGCGGTGCGGCGCATCGGCGAACGTTCGCTGCTGACCGCCTTTGCGATTTCGGTCATATTCGGTGGAGTGCTGCTGGTGTTGTGGGTGGGCACCCGCCTCGTGGTCACGGGTGAAATGTCGGTTGGAGAATTGAGCCAGTTTCTCGTTTACTCACTGATGGTGGCGACCAGTACCGCGGCCCTGAGCGAAGTATGGGGTGATGTTCAAAAAGCGGCCGGGGCATTGGAGCGGATCGCGGAACTTTTGGCCTCGAGGCCGCACATTGCACCACCAAAACGGCCGGTCGATCTGAATCGAGGGGACATCCGGGTAATTTCTTTCTCGAAGGTTTCGTTCAGTTATCCGTCTCGACCCGAGGATTCTGCGTTGAGGGATTTTTCGTTACAGGTGGAGCCCGGCGAGCGGGTCGCGCTGGTCGGTCCTTCCGGCGCGGGAAAGTCCACGGTGTTTCAATTATTGCTGCGTTTTTATACTCCGCAGAATGGCACGATCCGTTTGGGAGGCGTGGATATCTCGGAGGCGGATCCTCGGGAAGTCAGGCGCCGGATCGGTATCGTGCCCCAGGAAACCATCATTTTCGCCGCGAATGCGATGGACAATATACGCTTCGGCCGGCCCGAGGCATCCGATCAGGAAGTTCGGGCCGCGGCGAGAGCCGCGGCCGCCGATTGCTTCATCGCGGCCTTGCCGGGTGGCTATGACTGTTATCTTGGCGAAAAGGGCGTCCGGCTGTCGGGAGGCCAGCAGCAACGGATCGCGATCGCGCGCGCCCTGCTCAAAAATGCGCCGATTCTGCTGCTCGACGAGGCCACCAGTTCCCTGGACGCGGAAAGTGAGCATCTGGTGCAAGGCGCCTTAGGGAGGCTCATGGAAAACCGGACCACCCTGGTGATCGCCCACCGCTTGGCGACGGTTCTGAACGCCGACCGGATCATCGTCATGGATCATGGCCGGATCGTAGCGAGTGGAACCCATCGGCAGTTGATTCGCCAGGATGGATTATATGCCCGTCTCGCGGCCTTGCAATTCACCGAAACACAGGGGTTCTAAGAATCGACGAAAAGAAGAATAAATTCATGAATTCGCCCAGACTACCTCGCATAACCTGGTGACGCGCAAAACAACAAGAAAAGAAACCGTCGAGGGGAAACAGAACCGGAAGCGACGATGCGGCTCCTTTCTGCGGTTCATGGCGGATTGCTTCGCGGATCCGGCATACGGCCGAGACCGGTTCATGGAATGGAAGAAAGCTATGAGGAACGATCCTATCCCGAAACACCGTGGGTTCCGAAGATCCAGCGCGAATTAAAGGTCGGATGCCCGGATGAGAACGGAACCGTCCTCCTCATAACGCTCGTTCTCGATGAGCGTTCTCGCCGCCTGTTGTATCGCCGTTCGATGCTCGATTACCGAACGCATGGGATCTTCATCCGAGGCGCCGAATTTATCTCTCAAGATCGCGAGGGAAATCCGGCAAAGTATGCGCTTTTTGCCGACATTCGCCGCAACCGTCGCTACTTTGGTCATGGTATTCCAGCACTCAAGCTTTGGGAATGTAAGCGCGGTACCGCATGGAGTGTGTGTTCGATGGTGGGTCAATTGCATACCGTGTCCGGCTCGCTGGTGAGGAGTAACTGAATTGTGGGCAGGAGAAGCATACGAAATTCTCTTACCGGGTCGTACAAAAAAATGGGCGGCACCCATAATGGGGCAGCCAAGAAATACCGATGCGGAGCCCCATTCAGACTACTCGCCGTGTCAATGATCTTCAGAAGCTCCTCCGGGTCCCCGATTAATTCATATCCCCGCGGTCCGAAATCAGTCGGCATGACACGGTGTCGCGTACGGTCCGGATCAGCCCCGATAACTGCCTGGATACTCGGAGCGCGGTTAATTTACAGTCATCCGGCCGCCAGAGGCGGGTCGGTGACGTTGGGCTGAGATTGAAACCGGTTGCATTGGTACCGGCTGGCGATCCGGTCAGCCTGAAACGATTCAGCTTGCGCTTACCCCCCAAGAATGCGAAGCGGTGGAATCTCTTGCGATCGGGCGGTTGGCAGGCTGAAAATTATTATACTCCAGTCCCTGTCCAATAGGGGCCTTATTTTTACGGCGACTCGATTCATTTCTGCGATAGGCAGATCGATGAGTACCGGGTGGTACGATAAATACATTGCGCCGCCGGTGGCGGATTCGTTTTCGTTCGGAAACGAGCGAAAGGGTGTTTCCAGGTGGATACAGATTGGGAATCCAAGACCTGGCTCTCTCAAGCGGACGCTAACAAACGAGTGTTAGCAACAAACGAGTGTTAGCAACAAACGAGTAGACAATCACGCAAATCCAGCGTACAATATTTGTAGTTTGTCGCGGCGCAAGATCGGTCTTCGCCACGAGGATACGGTATTCCAATTCACAGTCAACGCCTTCCGGCACTTGCTCGTTTCGTTTCCGCCTCCTCTTGCCAAACCGCACGCGGTGTGCTTTCGGTCCACCCTGTGGTATTTCCAACTCACTATGCTCACGCCAGGAACCGATGCCGTGTTCGTCACGGCAGGTGGGAGCCAGGAAAACAACATGGCATTTACTTCTCTCGGGCTTTCAAAGGCTCTTGTGCGTGTCGCCGCCGAGCAACGCTATACGAGCCCAACACCCATTCAGTCCCGGGCCATACCGGCCATACTGGAGGGCCGCGATTTGCTGGCCGCGGCTCAGACCGGTACCGGCAAGACAGCGGCGTTTACCCTGCCGCTGCTACAGCGCTTGCTCGATAGCACCCAAACCAAGCAGCGGTCGCAAAATGAACGGGCACCCCGAGCCCTGGTGTTGGTGCCGACCCGCGAACTGGCCGCCCAAGTCAGTGAAAGCGTACGAGTTTATGGCCGGTACACCGGAATCCGATCGGCGGTCGTCTTCGGCGGCGTCGGATTGCAACCGCAGGTGGAGGCTCTGCGCCGCGGTGTTGATGTCCTGATCGCAACCCCCGGACGGTTGCTGGATCTGGCAGGCCAGCGCCACGCCAACCTGACGAAAATCGATTTTCTCGTGCTGGATGAAGCGGACCGCATGCTGGATTTGGGTTTTATTCCTGACATTCAGCGTATATTGAAATTGCTGCCCGCAGTACGCCAGAACCTCCTTTTTTCGGCTACCTTCTCGGACGATGTCCGCGGATTCGCGGCGGGGCTTCTGCGCAATCCCCTATGCATCGACGTCGCACCGCGCAACGCTCCGGCGGAAGGGGTCACACATTCTGTGTATCATATCCCGAAAGCTGGAAAGCAGTTGCTGCTTGCCCACTTCCTGAGGCTGGGACGCTGGGGCCAAACCCTCGTTTTTACGCGCACCAAGCACGGTGCCGACCGGCTCGCGGACCAACTCGGCCGGAAAGGATTTCAGATCTCGGTGATTCACGGCAACAAGAGTCAGAGCGTACGGACCCGGGCGCTCGGCGACTTCAAAGCGAATCGAGTGCAAGTACTGGTTGCGACCGACATCGCGGCACGCGGTCTCGACATCCACCAACTGCCGCATGTGGTAAATTACGAGTTGCCGGATTTTCCGGTTGATTACGTCCATCGTATCGGCCGAACTGGACGCGCGGGCGCGGGTGGTGAAGCCTTATCGCTAGTCTGTGCCGATGAGGTTCCGAAATTAGGGGGCATCGAGCGCCTGCTCGGCCGGAAATTGCCGGCTTATCCGGTGCCCGCCGGCGTCGTTTCGGCCGTCAAGTCGGAGTCGGCGCTCCCTGGAACACCGCAGCGACGCCGGCCGCCCGGCGGGCGACGGCACGCCACAACGGCCTGATAACCCCGTGCGTGCTAACCACCGGTTGGTTTTACCCGAGGAAAAACACCATGCTACGAATCTATGCCGGCAATCTGCCGGCCGACCTCACCGAAAAAGAGTTCACCGACCTGTTTGCTGAACACGGGCGGGTGCGCTCGATCGAATTGGCGCACGATCTGTTCAGTGGCCGATGCCGCGGGTTCGGCTTTATCGAGATGGAGGGCCACGAGGCCCGAGCCGCGATCCGTGCCCTGAACGGACGTACCCTGCGCGGTAAAAGTCTTCGCGTCAACGAGGAACGTCCCCGTAGTAACCGGGGCGGCCGCGGAGGCCGTCGTTAATCGCCGATCAGCGGATCGGCAATCACTTTTTTGTTTTTATTTGTTATTACTTAGGAGATATTCATGGCTAAGAAATTGTACGTTGGTAACTTGAGCCACACCGTGGGAGACCGTGATCTCGAAGAAATGTTTCGCCCCTATGGCAGGGTAGTATCCGCCAATGTCATCATGGACCGTCATAGCGGCCGATCCAAAGGCTTCGCTTTCGTCGAAATGAGCAGCGATCAGGAAGCCCGTGCCGCGATCTCCGCCTTGCATGGCAAGGATGTCGAGGGCAAGAGTTTGACCGTCAATGAGGCGCGCCCGCGCGAAGAACGGTCAGGCGGTGGCAGGGGCAATTTCGGCAATGGACGCCGCTATTAAAATCCAGCGCCGGTATGCCGGGGCGGCGGATAGCGCGTCCTATCGAAGGCCGGACGTACTTGAATTGGGAAAGCCCGCGTGGAAGCATGGACGCAACTCTCCATCGATATCCTCGGGAAACAGCAGGCTGGTTCCGACATTTGGGTTCGCGGTCAGATTCGAAGGGAATGGAGATTAGGGTTTTCGAGGCTCAACCGATTCAATACGTCGAACAAAAATCGAAAATGAAAGGCGATTCCCGCGAGTACTCCGAAATGCAACAACTCATGGGGGTCCGATTACGCCGAGGATCACTACCGGAATCCGGAAAAATTCCAGCAGCCCGCCGAATGTGTAAGATAAACCGCTATAGACCAGGGGCTTGACCAAACCTAGACCGTAGCGGCGCCAAATCGTAATACCCGATGCCAGGCCCATCCAGCCAAGACCGAGGTATGCGGTCAACCTTTGCTATTCCGGAATGCGGTCGAAGAACCTGTTCTTGAGGGTTGTCCGTCAAGGCCAGCACCCAGATCAACAGCAAAACACCCTCGCCATCCGATGAACAGAATGCAGAATGCAATGGAGTGGGGTGAAGCGGCTGGCGATCAGGACGAAAATCGCGGCATGATCCAGCCGTTGCAAAACCTGGTGACCGGCGCTGCCCGGAGTGAACAGATGGTAAACGGCGCTGATCCGGGTTGTCAGCGCGGCGAAACAACAGGGTTTTGTGCATCGACGAGGAGATTGATTTGATCCAGCCAGAGCACCCGGCAGGGCGTGGGAAAAAGGATCTTGCGGCCTGGCGCGAAGAAAGGATACAGCAATTGGGTAGAGTCTTGCTCGAAACGAGGGGCCCGCGGGCCTGGACCGGTGGGTCCTGGTTCGAACGTCTCACGGAAAGCATGTTGCGGGACGAGCGCTTCCGGGTTCAGGTACTGCGCTTTGTGGATGTTCTACCCAGTCTGTCGGATGACAACGACTTGCTCGGACACCTGCGCGAATACTTCGGTTCCGATGTGAAAGGGCTTCCTTCGTTGTTTGGCTGGGGTTTGGCCAAGGCCCACTATTCACCGGCCTTGACAGCCAAAGTAGTCCGCAAAGCCTTATTGCTGATCGCGGCACGCTTTATCGGCGGCAAGGATTCGCGCGAAGCCCTGGATACGATATCAGGCTTGCGGCGGCAAAAAATCGGATTCAGCCTGGACTTGCTCGGTGAAGCCGTGGTCAGCGAGACCGAGGCCGGGCATTACCAGAACGCCTGTCTGCGCCTGCTCGAAGATCTGGGTTCCGCAATCCAGAGCGAGCCCGCGATCCCTCTATTGGATCAGGTGGACGGACAGCCGGGACCCGGATTGTACCTGTCCTTGAAGCTGACCTCACTCTATTCC
>JBOICY010000118.1:0-14421 GCA_050740335.1 Methylococcales bacterium
TTGGGCGAAAAGTATTCAGGAACGCCGTGGCGCGAGTGTCGCGGCGGTCGCCCTGGCCGCCAAACATGCCCGGATCGTCTGGGCGATGCTGGCTAAAGGCGAAGCGTACCGGGCGGCCTGAGCAGCGCAACCTCGAATGTTTGAGTAGTGAGTAGATCGATGCAACGGAGGAAAATCCTACCCAAAATTGCGGGCAAGCGAACCCGCGGATGGAAACCGGTCAGACCGTCGCCGGGAGAATCCGATAACTTTGAAGGCTGTAACAAGCCGTTGAGCTAATGGGAACCTTGGCGAGCGAATGTCATCGGGGCCAGCGCCTAATGCGCACCAACAGGCCGGATAGTTTGTTGCAGTCTGTCTTTCTTGTTTCCAGATGCGAAAAAGCTCTTGCAAAACGGGGGAGTCCATATATACGTCGTTACGTGACTGACTCTACTCAACTTGCACCGCACGCCGGTTGATAAACGCCGTTGTGCTTGAGCACGGCCCAGCCGATGCGGGTGAGTTTGTTGGCCAGCGCCACCGTCGCCTTATTGATGCCACGGGTCTCGCGCAAGCGGTTGATCCACCGGCTTAAGCGGTCGTCCTTGCGGTGGGCGGCGATCACGACCGAGCGCGCACCGTGCACGAGTAAGCACCGTAGATAGCGGTCGCCGCGTTTGCTGATGCCAAGCAACCGGGACTTGCCGCCGGTGCTGTGCTGGCGCGGCACCAGGCCCACCGCGGCGGCGGCGTCGCGTCCACGCCGATAGTGGCCACCGTCGCCCAGCGTGGCGGCAAATACGCTCGCCACGATCGGACCGAAACCCGGGATGGTTTGCAGCCGTTGCGCGCCGTCGTCCGCTTTCGCGGCGGCCTTGAGTTCGTCCGTCAGCACCTCGACGTGTGCGTCGAGCTCGATCAGCTGTTGTTGGCCCTGGGCCAGCAGGCGGCGGAACCGGTCGTTCAAACCGTTGGCGGCGTCCTCCAGCAGTTCAGGCAAGACCCGGCGCAGGGTGTTGACACCTTGGTTCACAACCATCCCGTATTCGCTCAGCAGTCCCAGCAGCCGGTTGGCCAACGCGGTGCGCGAACGCAGCGTTCCTTCCCGCAGCCGGGCCAAGGCCTGAAGATCTTGCTGCGCGGTTGTCTTCACCGCAACAAACCGCATCTGTGTGGCGCGCGCACCGCATCGGCAATCGCCCGGGCGTCGTTGTAGTCGTTCTTCTGTCCGCGCAGATATGCCTTAACGTACTGCGGCGGAATCAACTTCACCTCGTGGCCGAGCTTTATGAGTTCACGGGCGAAGTGATGGGCGCCGGCGCCGGCCTCCATGCCCACCAGACAGCGCGACAGATTGACAAAGTGCTTCAACACCTGCGGGCGCGACAACCGCTTTTTCATCTTCTCCCGGCCTTGGGCATCGTGGCCCACAGCGTGAAACACGTTCTTTGCCAAATCGATTCCAACGGTCGTAATATTCATGACGGTCTTCTCCGATCTCCGGTTAATGGTGGGTTACCGCCTCCATCGTGGCGCAATTGACGCCGTTTGAGGAGGTGGGAGGAGACCATTACATTGCCCTACCGATCTGAGCGCTCCGGTGTAGTTCGTAGGTCAGGGTGCGCAGTTCCCTGACTCCCGGAGCCTGTCAGGTAGCCTGCGGCGACCTGACCTACATCATCGCGGCCTTGCCCAAACCTGAACGGACGATATATATTGGTATATATTAAATTCCGGAGTCCGCCATGCGTACCGCCAAACTAATCCAGAACGGTCGCAGCCAAGCCGTGCGTCTGCCCAAGGCGTTTCGCTTTGAGGGCGTGAGCGAGGTGGAAATCGAGCGCGACGGCGACGCCGTCATTCTGCGCCCGCCCCGGCGGCCGTCGATCGAACAGCTCATCGCCGCGCTCGACGAGTTCGAGACCTTTCCTGAGCGTGCACAACCCGTAGCACCCGACGCGCGCCGGGACTGGTGACGCGCGATACGCTACCTGCTCGACACCGATATTTGCATCTACGCCATCAAAAACCGCCCGCCGCAAGTGCTGGCGCGCCTGCGTGCGCACGAAGCCGACGGGATCGGTCTGTCTTCGATCAGCGTCGCCGAGTTGTTTTTCGGCGCCGTCAAAAGTGGCTCAGCCAAAAACCTGACCGCGTTGCGGCGCTTTCTGGCCCCGCTGGAACTCGCCGATTTCGTCCCGCGCGCCGCCGAGGTCTACGGAAACCTGCGCGCCGCCCTGGAACAAGCCGGAACCCCCATCGGCCCGCTCGATACCCAGATCGCCGCTCACGCGCTCGCGCTGGGCGCGGTGCTCGTCAGCAACCACACGCGCGAATTTGCCCGCGTGCCCAGCCTTGCGCTGCAAAACTGGATGGCTTGACGCCCCCCGCCGTATAAAGTGCGCGCGAGCCAGAGCCACTGGCAATAACCAACCCCAGGAGACCCCCATGTTCAAGCCAAGCCTCGCTATCGTTTTACGCCCGTTGCGGGCGATTGCCCAACCGGCCCTGCTCGCCTTTGGGCTGTTGCTGCTAGCCCCCGCCGCGCACGCCATCGTCCTCATCGGCAACTATCCATCAGTCAATGATGTTAGCGGCTCGACGGTTGCCGCCCTCGCCGGAGATTTCAGCAAGGCCGCCGGATTCACGCTGCCCGCCGGGACCGACTACACGCTCGATGCAGTCACCTTGCGCTTGCAACGCAACGACTTGGCGGCGACGCTGCAAGTCGACCTGTTCGCCGATGTCGGTGGCAACCCCGGCGGCGCAGCGCTGCTGGGCTTTACCGTGCCCGCCTTCGGTCTGGGCATCAGTGACGTGGTCGTCACCCCATCCGCGCCGGTCACCCTGCTGGCCTCGACCACCATTGGCTCGCGCTGACGGGAAGTGCCCTGGCAGCATCCAATGGGATTGTGTGGCAGGCATCCTCCGCGAGTATCACCCCCACCGGGCTCGCCACTTCGGCCGGATACCGCTTCAACATTAGCGGGGTCTACCCGCCAACAGAGTCGTCGGGCATTTTCAATACGTATCAGATCAACGCCACGGCGGTGGTTACCGCTGTTCCCGAACCGGCGACGCTGGCGCTGCTGGGGCTGGGTCTCGCCGGATTGGCGGCGACGCGCCGTCGCACCTGAGCGTTCTGGTGTTGCGCAATTAAAGCCGCCTGCGGGCGGCTTTTTTTATGGCCCGTCGCAAGCCGGAATCCCGCTTCCGGTTTGCACGGCGCTTCACCCCATCCAGTTTTCGATCTGCAACGCGGGCACACGCGCGAACTCAGCCACCTTGTTGGTGACGAGGATGAAGCCTGCGCTGCGCGCGTGCGCGGCGATGTGCAGGCCGTTGACGCCGACGGTCTGGCGCGCGTGTTCGAGCGCGGCGCGGATTTGCCCGTGGTGCTGCGCGGCCTTGGGGGTGTAGGGCAGGACTTCGAGGCGGCTGACCTGGCCGCTGCAAGCGCGGCGGTTTTCATGGCACCAGCATCAGCGCCAGCCTATCCGAGCGTATTTGACTCGCCCCATTTTGACATGCTATGAGTAGCCCCTCCTTAAGCTCCACCTAAACTTGAGAGGGCTTTATGCGCCTACTCCACGCAGTCCGTGTCGCCGCGTTCGCGATATGTTCATTGCTCGCCGTGCAGCCTGCATTCGCACAGCTGCTCGCCCCTCCACTCGACCGCCTGATCGCGGTCGGTGACCTCGACGCGGATGGTGTGCCCGACCTCATCGGTGAGGCCGTCACGCGGCTCAACCTTCAGCCTACCCGCCGCGCTGTCATCGCCCCCGCCGAGGCCACAACGGAACGGAGTTGTGGCGCTACAGCGAGCGCGGCAGCACGTTTCCCTACCGCCCGCTGCCGATCACAATAGCCGGGGCGCCGGGTGTGCTCGTGGTGGGATTCTCGGTCAACGGCTCGGGCTCGGCGCAAACGCTGACACCCACCGCCTTGCGGCGCGATGGCAGCGTGGCCTGGCAAAGGACCTTCAGCGGCCGCTCGGTTGTGCTAGCGCACCGCAGCACCGACTTGCCGTTTTTTAATGGGGTGCTGCGCTCGGCCTCCGGCGACACCCACTTGCTGATCAAGCTGACCAGCAGCGCCCAGAATGTGCGGACCACCCAAAGCCTGGTGCTTAATGGCATCACCGGCCAGGAACTCAGCCGCACCACCGAAACCGTGGCCCAGGGCGGGTCGCCGCAACCCACCGCGGTCGGCGACCTCAATGGGGAGGGCCGCGCCGACTATGTGGTCGCCTCCGCCGAAAACAATGCCAGGCTGACCGCCTATAACGCCGTCAACGGCGCGCAGCTCTGGCGCACCACCGGCGTGCCTCTGGACTTTTTCGGCGCGCAGCCACCGCAGCCCTTCGACGCCGGTGATGTCGACCGCGATGGCAGGCCCGACCTGCTCTTCCCGCTCGGCTTCAACACGCTCTTGGTCGACGGACGTACCGGCGCTGTGCGTTGGAAGCGTGCGGGGCAGGGCAGCCTGCGGGTGGGCGACATCAGCGGCGACGGGACCGACGAGGTGGTCGCCGCGACCACTCAAAGCCTGTTCGCGGGCAACGCGTTCACGTTCGAACTTCGACACACCGCCCATGATCTCGCCGGCAACCTGCGTTATGACGCGGTTCGCCAGCAGCCGGTCCCCACCGACGGATTCAACGAATTCGAGCCGCCATTGATATTCAGCATCGCGGCCGGCGACGTCAATGCCGACGGCGTCGGCGACATCACCAACAATCTGTCGATCCGCTTGCAGGCCTGCAACGGGCTGGGATGTAAAGGCTCGCCGACCGCCAGTACACCGCCCTGCTGAATGGCCGTTTCGGCACACCGAACTGGCTGGCCGAGGCCTTGAGTTTTCCCTTGCTGGGCTCGCTGGATCGCTTCGGCGATGACCTGGCGGTTATCGCGCTCGACGCGCAACGCGCGGCGACGCTCAGCGGTCGCGACGGGTTGACCGGCAACATCTTGTGGCGGGTGCCGATCGGCACACTGGCCGAACTGGAAACGGCCTTCGCCGGTCCCGCCGGCGACGTCAACCGCGACGGCATTGTCGATGTGCTATACCACGTCGTCGAGCGCAACGACTTCACGCCGACCCCGCAGGTATTCCGCCGTGCCGTGCTTGATGGGGCGACCGGAGCGGTAATCTGGGGGATGTAGCAGCAGCAGTTCGGGTGGGTTAGCGGCATTGCCGCGTAACCCACCTTTGGCTGTGATCGGCGGGTTACGCCCTGGCGGGCTAACCCACTCTACCGTGCTCAGCGAAACGCCTGCCACTTTCTTGACCTTGTGCTCCCCGGCCTGACCACGGGGCAAGCGGATCTCCGACGGGTCGGGTCAGGCGAGAGCTGGAGCCGGTAGCCGATCCCACCCGGAGAGCGGGCATGGAATCGGCGCACCGCGTAGGAGCGCGCCCTCAGGCTGAGCGACGACGGCGGGAAATCGCGAACAAGCCAGCGACGCCGCTTAGCAGCAGCCACGCGGCGGCGGGCAACGGTACCGCGACATTCTGAAAAGGGGTAAGCTCCCGCCAAATAATATCAGGGGCTGAACCACCTGGAAGATTTGTAATCTGTGATAAGCGCACTTTAGCGACGTTATCGAGAACCGCAGGAAATACCGTGTCAAAAGGAGCGGCACCATTGCCGGCATTCAGTGCACCACTGAAGAGTAAGGTACTGGACGAGTCAAATACCTCCACGAGCGCCGATCCTATCCCGTCGAAATCAGTCAAAATACCACCGCCATTATTGTACAAAGACAGACGAGTCAACTGGTTCTCAGGAGCCGCAAAATCATAATCAATGACTACCCCGGTAGCCGACGCTTGACTCGTAAAAATACGTACAAAGTCTGCGCCCGCCGTACTGCCATTAATCGTGTTAGGTAGACCAGTAATTGTGAAGCCATTTGGATTGGCGTTCAGCGTAACGCTATCGAAATTAACCGCAACCTCTGCCGCACTAACCGAGTTGGGTATAGCCTCCAATGCCAAACCTGCAAATATCAGTACAGAAATATATCGTAGCGCCCATCTAAAGGACGGTGCATGCGAAAAAAAACTGAAAGCCGGGATGGGACCGATTTGAGCGCCGGATTGGAGGTGCGCCATGTTTGAATCCTGCGGGTTACAAGCGGTGTTCCATCGCTTTCTGGACGATTATCGCCAAACGTACTCCCTGAGCCCGGATCAAGAACCGGCTTGCCGGCACATCGAACAGTGCCGGACCGAAGCCTTGGGCGGGCTGCAACAGCGGTGCGACCGGTGCGGCTACGAGCAACCGCAGTACCATTCCTGCCGCGACCGCCATTGCCCGAAGTGCCAGGGTCGTGCCCAGCAGGACTGGTGCGAACCGCAACGGCAAGGGATCCTGCCGGTGATTTATTATCACCTCGTGTTTACTTTGCCGCATGCTCTGAACGTCTGGGTCGCGCTGCACCCGGAAGTCATTTATCGCCTGCTGTTTCAGAGCGTCTGGGAGACCTTGAACGCCTTCGGCCAGGACCCGAAGCGCTTGAACGGTACGCTCGGGATGACCTGCGTCCTGCACACGTGGGGGCAAACGCTTAGCCGCCACGTGCACGTGCACTGCCTGGTGCCCGGCGGCGCATTGACCGATCAAGGCCACTGGAACGCCGCCAGGAGCAACTACCTGTTTCCGGTCAAGGCCCTGTCGTGGCACTTTCGCGGCAACCCGGTCAGCGCCCTGCGCGAAGCGGCCCAGGCCGGAGAACTATACCGCGAGACTCGACCCGGTGAAAGCGACGCGACACTCGACCAACTCATGCAAACCGACTGGGGGCAGTGTACACCAAAGCCTGGCTGCAACGGCCCGAGACAGTGGTCGATTATCTCGGCCGCTACAGCCGCAAGATCGCGCTCAATGATCGGCGGATTGTCGAGATCGAGGACGATCGGGTCGGACTCCGCTATAAAGACTACCAGGACCATGATCTCCGCAAGGTGATGACGCTGCCCGGCGAAGAACTGATCCGGCGGTTTCTGTTGCACATCCTGCCGTCAGGCTTCATGCGCATCCGCCACTTCGGCTTTCTCGCCAACCGCTGCCGAAAGGTCAAGCTGGCACAGATCCGCGTTTGTCTGGAAGCGGCGGAAACGAACCAACCAAACCCCGTCGAATCCGAACCGAAACGCCCCGAAAACGGCGAAACCCCGGCGCCTTTCTGTCCGCGTTGCCACCAAGGTCGTTTGATCGGGCTCTATGAAATCGCGCCGAGGCGCATTGCGTATGGTTGAATGATGACCTGCTGAAACTTCAACGCGCTTTCAGCCGGGTATTAAACAGGCCCGTCGAGGACTGCAATGTCGCTCGGCCAGAGCAAATCGAAACCGGTAAAATACGACTATCGAACAACCCAAACCCGAAACATGAATCTTTAAACCTGCGAAACCGAGCAATCAAACTCCACCGCTTGACCCGAAAAACCGAAAAAACACCTCGATTCCCTTCGCCAATATCGCTCTTCCGAAATACAATCCCCTTTTAATAGTGTGCTCCGGCGACGGTTCAGTCCAACAAACATTTATCCGTCATGCTGCGCACGACGGATAAAATGCTTATAAGTTAACCCAGGTCCTTTGATTATTTCTACTATAGGTTCAAATTTGTTTCCATTTATAGGATTAACAGGATTACCTATACATACATTGCCTGGTTTTATAGGTTGTCCTACATTGTTATCACCTACACAGATAGCACTATGATGAGAATAAAAAGCTCCTTGGACAAAAGGGCGACTATTATCTACATATAATTTCAAGATGAACAAAAGGCAAGTGGTCCAGAGCTATATCTAACTTCTCCATAAGCATATTGATCTTGGGAGTCCATCCACCATGGAAAATTATTAGTAGTACCTGTATTAGAAAATACAACTACATATCCTAAATTAGCTATATTTGTAAAAGTATCATAGTCAGACTCAAGCCATTCATCTCCACTATTCTGTCCATCATTATCAAAATCATACCAAGTTAAAAGTCTTCTAACTTGACAAAAACTAGAATGCTGCCATAAAATATATGCATTAGGATTATATTCTTCGCAAGAAAGCATCGAAAGACAGCGCAGGATGGGATATGTCGACTGATTTCGGCGGCGCGGTTGTGGAAATGGTGTTTGTCTCTAGTTCCTTCCGGAGTCCGCCGGATCCAACCGATCAACCGTTCCTGCGCCGGGCATCGGATATATCCGACACTACAGTACATCTCCCACGACCTGATTAACAAACAGGTAGCCCGTTTCCAGTGGCGGAACCCGGTAAACCGGTCCCGCCTTACGCGGGTTACGCGGTTTGGCACTGTCCAAATCATGGAGATCGAAAATAGTCGTGTATGCCGGCCAGGAGAACAAAGAACTTGAACGATTGAAAAACCTGTCTACAATCTTTCGATAATAAAATATCAAAATTCCAATCGGTGGATTCTCTTGACTGGCGGAATCGAAGCAATAGCCCGATTCGATTCGCATTGCAGTCGGAAATCCGGGAAGAACCACAAGAAAGACACGGTAGTGCCAGTCTTGTTCGAGGCGGTTCCGTTTGCGCTGTTCTAAGGTTGCGGGGAACATGAAAAATCGGAAAAACAACTCGCGCAGGGCCATTGACGATGAGGTTTGAAGGGACCTTGTCGGTGCTATTGATGTTATTGGCCTTGGATCTGCGCGCCGATTCGAGACGGATCACCGAGTACGGCTATGATCGTCGCGGCGACGTTACGAATGTGTACACCGAAGTATCCGATCAGGCGCCGGTCGTTACGGAGCTTGCGCCATCGATCCTCAGGATCGGCCGGCAGCATGCAATCGTCGCGAACGGTCTGGGTTTGCGCAAGGTGCAAATCGTTTCGGACAGCCCTAATCTGATCTTTTCCGGCATCCAATCCGACCATTTCCAAGCGCGTTTCACCATTGAGGTCGGCGAAGGGGCCTCGCTCGGCGGACATACCCTGAATTTTTCGACTTCGTTGGGGACCGTAGCGCAAACCATCACGGTCCATCCGCCGCTGCCGGTCATCACGCTGAATCCTGCCCCGATCGTATTGCCGGTTTCGGGCGTTGCGGTAGAACTGGATATCCAATTGAGCGGGCAGGATCTCGTGGCGCACAGCCTGGATCTTTCGGTCGGCGATTCGAATATCGCGCAATTGCAGACCAGCACCCTCACGATTGCGGCCGGGGAAACCCGTCCAAACGTGACGATCCGAATCGCCGGTCTGCAAAAAGGCGCGAGCACGCTGAATCTGACTTCTCCAACCCTCGATCCTTTCACAACCCGGCTATTCGTCACCGATCCCTATTCTCCGGCGATCGGAAATCATGGCGTGTTCGCCGCTCCACTCGGGGTTTTTCTGGGTGGTAGCCTCACGCCTCCGCCGCTGCCGGTACGCGGCCCTTTCCAGACTCAATTGGGGATCCTCAAGCCGCAATCTGCGATGCCCGGTCAAATCAACGTCGACCGGTTGGTGTCGCAGTCGCTTATGCTCGGGAAAGGAGCGGTGCTTTTCGGAGTCGATCAAAGCGCGCTGATTGCCGATGGTCCGGCATTGGAGGTCACAGTCTTCGGAACCGGGCTGGAATCGGTCGAGCGGGTTGCGATCCTGCCGCCGGATGGAATCACGATCGGTCCATTGAGCATTGCGCCGGACGGTTCCTTTGTGCGGTTCAGCGTAATCGTCGATCCGGGCGCCGCAAACGGCTCGCGGCGGATTGTTCTGAGTTTCCAAAACGGCGACGTTTTAAGCCTGGACCCGCGCTCCGCGCAGATTGCGATTGCGCGCGCAAAACCCGAAATCCAAACAATCGCCCCGATCGTGGTGACCCGCTTGTCGACAACCGATCTGGTGATTCGCGGACACGATCTGGAATCCGCTGATTCGCTTGCGATCACGCCCTCGGCCGGAATCACGATCGCCCAGCCGATTCGGATCGATCCGGGCGGAACCGAAGTCGGCGCCAGGATCTCGGTCGACGAATTTGCTCCGCTCGGCGATCGGGTCGTCAGCGTAGCGACCGCCGCGGGCACCACAAGCGACGTTGCGTCTCCGGCAAACACGCTCACCGTGATCAACGGGCCGGCCAAACAAATCGGTTTTTTGATCGCGCCGGTTGTCGGAGTCGACAAATCGATCGATCCTTCGCTTGGTTTTGCCGGCGTCGACATTCGCAATCCGTCGGTCGGCGTGGTCCGCGACAGCCACGTCGGAAATCTGATTCCGGGTTCGCAACCGATCGGCAGCGATTTCATCCTGACCGTACGCGGCAGTGGATTGGCCGCAGTCGATTCAATATCGTTCATTCCCGGAGACGACCTGTTCGTGGGCATTCCGACCGTGGCGAGCGACGGTTTGAGTCTGACGGTTCCGGTGTCGATCGATTTCAATGCGCAAAAGACGGTGCGCCAAGTCCGGGTTCAAGCGCAGAATTTCACCATACAGGCCAGCCCGGCCGGCGCGGATCGGTTCCAGGTGACCGATCTCGAGCCGATCATTACCTCGCTTTCGCCGAATTATCTGGTTGCCGGCGACAACTTCATCCAACTGCAAATCCGCGGCAAAATGCTGGATGGCGTCACCTCCGTCTCGGTGGTGCCGGGCGACGATCTGCTGGTCGGTCCGGCGTGGGTCGATCCGCAAGGGACCTTGGTCACGGTCGATATCAGTGCGGGGTTGACCGCCCGAACCGGGCCGCGTTTGGTCGTCGTGCAAACGACAAGCGACCAGAGCAGCACTTTACCGACCCCGGCCAACACTCTTGAGATCGTCGCAATCAAACCGCCGGCGTTCAACGCTTTGGTATCGGCGCCGGTCGGCGTCGACAAGCCAGCCGCCGGGGCGCCCGCGCCGCAGGTCAATCGTTCGATCCATGCGCCATTGGTGGGAGTCGTCAACGAGCCTCCCCCGCCGGCCGGACAATCGAGGAATAACAGCCAACACGCCGGAGCGTTGGGGCTTTTGATCGGATCTTCGGTAACCGGCGTCTCGCCGCATCTGGCTCCGATCGGAGCCCGACT
Source organism: Methylococcales bacterium (assembly GCA_050740335.1). Taxonomy (GTDB): domain Bacteria; phylum Pseudomonadota; class Gammaproteobacteria; order Methylococcales; family UBA1147; genus UBA1147. Next base: position 11,019 of record JBOICY010000118.1, read on the forward strand.
GACGCTGACCGTCGACGGATTCGGACTGGATCGGGTCACCGCTTTGAGCCTGAATCCGCCGGACGGAGTGCTTTTGACGGACAACATCACGATCAACGGGAACGGCACCGGATTGACGGTTCCGGTCGAAGTGGCCGCCGACGCACCCCTGACCGTTCGGGAAATCGTTTTATCGACCGCGAACGGCAAATTTCCGTTCGTCAAGATCGAAGACAGCCGTTTAACGATCACCGGCTTGTTGCCGATCATTGAATCGATCCATCCGATCCAACAATTTCCGGGCACCACGCAGACGCTCACGGTGCGGGGTTTGAACCTCAACAATACGGTCTCGATCGAGGCGATTCCTCAAAGCGGCATCCAGTTCGGCATCATCCAGGTCGACAGCGCCGGCACGCAGTTGCAGGTGCCGATGGCCATCACGTCCGGCGCTCCGTCCGGCCCGCGCGTGATTGTGGTCACCACGGTGGCCGGAACGAGTGATTTCAGCTCGACCCCGGCCAATACGTTCACGGTATTGCCGTTACCATGAAAGCACCCGGAGCGCGGGCGTCACGCCCGAATGCGGCCACGATGGCAACCTTCCGACGCAAGGCTTTCATGCTCGCGGGCGAAGGCCGTGCCGCTCACAATTGGTTCCCGTATTTTGATTTGAAAACCAGGAGGATAAACATGATTTCCGCACAACCCAATTCACCGAGCGATTCGGGCAACGCGCCGTTCGAGTTCAGGAATCCGATGAACAACCGATTCAAAGCATTTCAAGTCGCGTGGTTTTTGGCCGCCTCGATCTGGCCGGGCGCCCAGGCGATGGCTTTCGACAGTGGCAGCAGCGGCACCGACGGCGCGCTCAATCCGCTGGTCGACACGGTCCTGCAATTGCCGGCCGACGGAATCTTCAATTTCACTTCGGTCAACATTCCGTCCGGGGTGACCGTCCGCTTCCAGAAGAATACCGCGAATACGCCGGTCACCCTGCTGGTCGGCGGCGATGTCAATATTGCCGGAAGCATCGTGCTGAATGGCGGATCGTCGACCCACGGTGGCGCGGCCGGCAACGGCAATCTCGGCGATGACGGCATTCCAGGACTCGGCGCACCGGGTGGTTTCGATGGCGGCCGGGGCGGGGATGTCGACTCGCGCGGCGGCAATGGTCTTGGGCCGGGCGCGGGTGTTTCCGGTCCGGGGAGATGCGGGAGTTCCGGTTATGGCGGCAGCGGCGCGGGATATGCCACCAACGGAGCAAATACTATCAATTCGTCCTGCAGCATAATCGCCGGAGGTCCGGCTTACGGTTCCCCGACACTGCTGCCTTTAATCGGAGGTTCCGGAGGCGGAGGCGGTCATGGCGGCGGTAGTTTTGCGGGCACCGGCGGAGGCGGTGGCGCAGGAGCGATTCTGATCGCCGCGTCCGGCACCGTGCGGGTGAACGGATCGATCACCGCCAACGGAGGTTCGAGCGGCGCGTCGGACGGAGTCAATTGCGGCGGGACCGGCGGTGGCGGCAGCGGCGGTGCGATCCGCATCGTGGCAACCACCCTCACCGGCAACGCTACCATCGCGGCGACCGGGGGCGCCGGAACATTCAACAGTTGTGCCCTTGCGGCATCCGGCGGAAACGGTTCGAGCGGCCGTATCCGGCTGGAAGCCGAGGTCTTCCAGCGCACCGCCGCAACCTCGCCCGGCTATTCATTCGCCCAGCCGCAGGAAATTTTCGTCGCCGGACTGCCGAGTCTGCGGATTGCAAGTGTCGCCGGGATGCCCGCGCCGGCCCAGCCGACCGGAAGCGCGGACATCCTGTTGCCCGCAGGCACGCCGAACCCGGTTGCGGTCTTGTTCGAGACGACCAACGTACCGCTCGGCAACACCGTCCAGCTTACCGTAACCCCGGCCACAGGTCCCGCGGTCAGCGTGATCAGCAACGCGATTTCGGGAACCGAAGCCAGCGGTTCGGCGAGTGCCGACGTCAATATACCGACCGGTCCGAGCATTCTGGCGGCGACCGTCAGTTTCACGGTACTGGCGTCGACGGGACAGGATCTGTCCCGTTATGCGCAGGGCGAACCGGTCGAACGCGTGCGATTGTCGACCAATCCGGCCACCGGCTCCACGACCACGCTGATCACCGGTTCCGGCCGGGAATTCAGCGTGCCCTCCAATCTGGTCGCGGGGTTTTGAACCGATCACGGGGCGCGGCGGGATGGCAGGGTTTGCGCGACCGTATCGTGGCGTGCAACCGGAGAACCGGCCTGGCGACGCGCGAAAGCACCGAGTGAAATGAATTCGAAACCGAAACCGGATTGCGGACCCGGCGGCGAGCCGCTCGAATCGGCCGGAATGAGCGCGAATCGGCCCGGACCGATTGCGCGCGCCGCACGCCGGCTGGGTGTGCGCGCAAGTCTTTGCGAAACCGGCCGGGGATTGCTGGGGCTGGTGTGGATGGCCGTGCTTTTGATTGTCGGCAACCTGCCCGGCGACGGATCGATCGAAGCGCCATTGAACAACCGGACGGATTCCATCCACTCGCGGCACGAGACGCAACGATCCGTCGACCCGAGCGGGCTCTTGTCGGGATTCGAAAAAAATCTCGGCCAGGTCGCGGATCGCTTCGAATACCTGAGTCGCGCGCCGGGATACACCGTCTATCTGGCCGGCGACCGGGCGATGCTCGATCTGGATCCCGGAGATTCCCGGGAGCGGCGCAATCGGCGCGGATGGTTGCGCATGCGCTTTGCCGGCGCGCTCGCAAAGCCGCAGCTCGAAGGGCTGGAGCGCCTGCCCGGACGCATTCATTACCTGCTTGGACAAGAAGGCTCGCACACCGACATCCCGCGCTATCGCAAAGTGCTTGCCCAGGATGTCTATCCGGGCATCGACGTGCTGTACCACACGGGACCCGGGCAAAAGCTCGAATACGACCTTTTATTGCATGCCGGAGCCGAGCCGGAAACGATCCGGATCGAATACCCGGGCGCGGGAAATCTGGCGCTCGATGAACAGGGCAACCTGCTGATCGACGTCGACGGGCACAGGGTGCGCCAGATCAAACCCGCGATCCACCAGATCGTCGGAGGGAAAGAGCGCGCCGTGGCCGGGCGCTATGTCACGACAAGCGCGGACAGCATCGGATTTGCCATCGCCGCCTACGACCGGCAACAGCCGCTGATCATCGACCCGGTGCTCGATTATGCCAGTTATCTGGGTGGCGCGCGCGCCGACCAAGGTACGGCGATCGCCGTGGATGCCAATGGTGGTGTGTATCTGGCCGGCGAAACCCGCTCGCTCGACTTTCCGCTGGATTTTGCCTATCAGACCGAAAACCGCGGCCAGACCGATCTTTTCATTGCGAAACTCACTGCGTCCGGCGATGCGCTCGAATTCGCGACCTATCTCGGCGGCCGCC